>JAPUIA010000167.1 GCA_027297435.1 Gammaproteobacteria bacterium
ACCTCATGCATCTCGAAATACCCGGGGAGATGACGGGTCGATCGTTGGTCCGCATTCTAGAGCGCCAGAGCGCTTGAGCGATTAACTTGCCTCAGAACCAGGCTACATCGCGGCGTCGCGTCCACCGGACGCGCAGCCGCCTCCTACCGCTACTACTGGCGGTATGCGCGGCGCAGGCCTACGCGGCGCAGGCTGCAGAACCGCTCGACCGTGCGCAAGCGGAAGCCCAACTCATGCATGTCGTCGAGCAGCTGAACGCGCTCGATACGTGGCTGTCAGACGCGGAACGGCAGCGCGTGCGCTGGTTGAAGGACGTGCAAGCCAAAGACCATCAAGTTGCACAAACGAGCTTGAGCGTGGATGCCGCCGACGCAAAGCTTGCCAAGATGCGCGGCGAGCTGGATGCCTTGACCGACGAACGCGACGGGTTGAACGAGCGGCTGGCCGAGCAGGCCAGGCGCATCGGAGAGCATCTTGCGGCCGCTCACCGGTTGAGCGGCCAGGATTTCCTGAAACTCATTCTCAATCAGGAATCGCCCGAAACGGTAGAGCGCATGGCGGTCTACCACCGCTACTTCAGCGATGCACGCATGCAGGCGCTTGAAGCTTATCGGGGCACGTCGGCCGAGCTCGAACGAGTCGCAAAACTCCTGCAAAAGCAGCATGACGCCGAAGTCGAAGAGCAAGCGGACTTGAGAAACCGGCAGCGCGAGCTCGAAAGCGAACGACGACAACGCCAATCGTTGCTAGCCGAGCTGGACGAAGCAGTGGAAGATCGCGTCACGCTCAGAAAACGTCTCGTTGCGGACCAGGAGCGGTTGCAACGGTTGGTCGCCGAACTCAGACGTCGTACATCGGAACTCGATGGTACCCAGTTCGCCGCCCGTAAAGGGGCACTACCGTGGCCCGTATCGGGCACCGTACAAAATCGCTTTGGCCAGCCCCGTGCCGATGGCCGCCTCAAATGGCACGGGGTGCGCTTCGGCGCGACCGAAGGCACGCCGGTGACGGCCGTGTTTCGCGGTCAAGTGGTCTTCGCCGACTGGTTGCGCGGGTTCGGGCTCTTGACCATCGTCGATCATGGCAGCGGTTTCATGACCCTCTACGGACACGCCGACGATCTCACCAAGCGGGTCGGTGACATGGTCGAGAGCGGCGAAGTGATCGCTCACGCCGGCCAGAGCGGCGGTCAACTGATGAGTTGGCTGTACTTTGAAGTACGTCAAAACGGCGACGCGCGCGATCCGTTAGGATGGTTGGCCAAATCCAAAGCAGGCCACTAGGTAGCAAGCGCTCAACGTTCCTGCCACACTCGAAGCATGTCGCTACGCCCCATTACCCTTCTCGGCATCGTGATCAGCATCGTGACCGGCATAGCACTCGGCATCACGGCGTATCACGCATCGTTGTCGAATGACTTCGACAGCACCAACATGCGCGCGCTTCAGCAAGCCCTCGTGCATATTCAGTCGAACTACGTAGACGACGTATCGAAACGGCAGCTGGTGAACGACGCGCTGCGTGGCATGTTGGACGGGCTGGACGATCACTCCAACTTTTTGGACTCGACGGCGTTCGACGAACTGCAAGCGCAAACCCGCGGCCACTTCGGAGGTATCGGGATCGAGCTCGGGTTGGTCGACGACTACTTTACCGTTGTGGCGCCACTCGACGACACGCCCGCTGCCCGCGCAGGTCTGCAATCGGGTGATCGCATCATCGAACTCGACCGAGAATCTCTCAAGGGTAAGCGGTTGGTCGACGTCGTCAAAATACTGCGCGGACCACCTGGCAGCGAGCTACATCTCAAACTGCGTCGCGACGACCAGCCGATGGACATATCCCTGACACGGGCAAAGATAGAAATTGCCAGTGTCAGAACACGCTGGCTCGAACCGGGTTACGCGTACATCCGCATCTCGCAGTTCCAGACCGACACCGGCCACGACTTCAAAGATGCGCTCATTGCACTCAAAAACGAAAACCCCATCCAGGGTTTGGTGCTAGATTTGCGCAACAACCCCGGTGGCGTACTGCAAGCTTCTGTCGCAGTGGCTGATGCGTTCCTCGAGAAAGGACTGATCGTCTACACCGAAGGCCGCCAACCATCCAGCCACTTGAAATACCGCGCTTCCGGGAACGACCTTTTAGACGGCGCACCGATCGCAGTGCTGATCAACCAGGGCTCTGCATCCGCGTCCGAGATCGTTGCTGGGGCGTTGAAAGACCACTCCCGCGCAACCCTCCTGGGCACGAAGAGCTTCGGCAAGGGTTCGGTTCAATCGGTACTGCCCCTCACCGACGAACGTGCCATCAAATTGACCACCGCCTACTACTACACCCCGAACGGCGCGACCATCCACAAGCAGGGTATAGCGCCGGACATATACCTCGAGGTGAGCGACAACGACGCAGTACTCGCGGAAGCGGTCAGAATCTTGAAGATCGAACTTCACGCGAGGTTGTAATCGGGCGACGAGGCGTTATCCTCCGCGCCTAAGCTACGCTGTGGCAGAACGCAAATAACACGCTGTTCGCGTTGGAGTAGGTTGTTCTTCCAGTCAGCTTGCCTCGGCACGCTGGCCCTAGCCCCCTCCCCCTCGTTTTCGGCCGAAGCCAAACTTGCCATCGTCATTGACGATATCGGCTATAGCGTGGCGCGCGCCCAACGCGTAATCGATCTGCCGGGCCCGATCACGCTTGCGTTGTTGCCTTATGCTCCGGCGAGTACCGAGATTGCCAAACGCGCAACCCGGGCCGGACAAGAAGTGATACTGCATCAACCGATGGAGCCATATCCCGGACCGTTGGTGCGCGAGGTTCGAGGCACGCTGATGCTCGCTATGCGGCCGCTCCAGTTCAACCGGACACTCAGTGCCGCGCTTGCCGCGATACCTAACGTGAGAGGACTCAACAACCACACCGGCAGTCTCCTGACGCAACACGCAGAACCCATGGGCCGCGTCATGCAGCAACTCAAACGCGAAGGTTTGTACTTCCTCGACAGCCGCACCACGCCACATACCGTAGCTCACCAGACCGCGATGACATGGTCAGTGCCGACCATTGCCCGGGACGTATTTCTCGATCACATTCCAAACTTCGAATTGATCGATGCACAGTTTGCGCGCGCGCTCAAGATCGCCCGACGCAACGGTCATGCCGTGTTGATAGGCCATCCCCACCGTTCGAGTTTGGATTTTCTGCAGCGCCGCCTTAGACAGCTACCGGCGGACATATCCTTGGTGCACGTGAGCGAACTTGTCAGGCCGCGTCCAGTAATGCTTGCCCAGCGCGAAAATCCAACGTCCCAGCGTATATCGCTCGGCCAGTAATTGCGCCGAACAGCTTTGCCTCACGATCCGCCGCATGCAAGCGCGCTAGATCATCCAAGTCGTTGAGCCCACCGGAAGCGATGACCGGCAGGTTAGTCGCGGCCATCAGCTCCATAGTGGCCGGAATGTTCAGACCGCTCAACATGCCGTCACGTTCGATGTCGGTGTAAACGATACCGGCCAGCGCCAGTTGGCCAGCCGCGGCAGCCAGTTCGACGGCGCTAACGTCCTTGGTGACGTCCCAGCCCTCGGTCGCGACCTGGCCACCCCTAGCGTCCAACCCCAGCAACACAGATTGCGGAAACTGCTCGGCGAGCGTCGCGAGAAAATCCGGATCTTCGACCGCCTTGGTGCCGACGATGACGGCTTTCACCCCGGCATCGAGATAGGCCTTGGCGACATCTACCGAACGAATGCCACCGCCTACCTGCACCGGTATTTCAGGGAGGCGCGCGACGATGCGTTGGATGAGTGATTGGTTTTTGGGTAGCCCTGCGAACGCTCCGTCGAGATCGACCACATGCAGTCGCCGACAACCGAGCCCTGCCCAATGCTCGGCCATAGCCACGGGGTCGTCTGAGAAGACCGTCGCATCGGCCATGCGTCCCTGCTCGAGACGCACGCATTTGCCTTCCTTGAGATCGATCGCCGGGATGAGCAGCACTTTATCAGGGCCGGTTGATCAGAGGGTGCCCTTGGTCGAGGGTACCTGTCCTTCAATACGCGGATCACGGGTCACCGCCATGCGCAGTGCCCGTCCGAACGCCTTGAAGAGGGTTTCTGCCTGGTGATGGGCGTTGGTGCCACACAGGTTGTCCAGATGCACTGTCACTTGCGCGTGGTTCACAAACCCTTGAAAAAACTCGTGCAGCAAGTCGACATCGAAATCGCCCACTCTCGGTCGCACATAGTTGCAGCGATACTCGAGTCCCGGCCGCCCCGACAAATCGATGACCGCGCGCGACAAAGCCTCATCCAACGGCACGTAGGCGTGGCCGTAGCGATAGATGCCCGCCTTGTCGCCAAGGGCTTGGTTGAGTGCCTGGCCCAATACGATGCCAACATCCTCGACGGTGTGATGGGCATCCACTTCCAGATCACCCTTGGCGGTGATCGTCAAATCGATGAGCCCGTGGCGCGCGAGTTGCGTCAGCATGTGCTCGAAAAAAGGCAACCCGGTCACCAGTTTGCTGGCGCCCGAACCGTCCAGATTCAACGCCAGTTTGATCTGGGTTTCTTTGGTGTCGCGCGTGACCTTGGCGGTGCGATCCGACTGCATAACGCGCGCCAGTATACAGGGCTGCTACAACCGATCTAGCAGGCTCCCGTACGGTAGAAACTTGTTGTCGCTATGCGCTTTGACCCAAGCGGTCAACGCTTTGGGATAGGCGTCCCGGTTGCGCAACGCTTTGGCCAGCACGACAACCGGCGACTGAGCACCGGCTTCCCAAGCGGGGAAACGGCCCTCTGCCAACGTATATAGGCGCATCAAAGCTTCGAGCTTCGCATCATCGAGATTTTCCGCGGCTTCCGTCCAAGCGACCCGATCGGCACGCGCGACGCCCACCAGACGCGCGACCGCTTCTGCCGACAGTCCAAAATCGTCGGATTCGAGACGTTTTGCCGCCTCCAGCAACTCTTCGAGCACCGATGCGTTCAACTCGGTGGCTTGTGCCGCAGGATCCCAGCTACCTACGCTCATGATCTCGGCCCACAATTACCCTCCATATCCTGCAAAGACCGCCTTATGATTACAAATCCACCATACAAAACCGATCTGAAACTGTGATCGAATGGGGTCGTTGACAGTGTACGGACCATGACGAGCGAGCGCATCTACCAAGCCGACGACGAGAGTTGGTTTTTTGCCATCCGTGGCAATCAGTCCAGGGGGCCATTCATTAGCTACGTGGATGCCGAACACGCGCTCGATCTTCACGTGCAAACCTGCCAGCACCGCATCAGCGGCACCTTTCGCTGGCCGCGTAGCTGGCATCCGCTGCGCAGCTTGCGCCGTTCAGCTCCGCGTCATACATAACCTCCTAACCTCCGGGTTCCTTCACTATAATTAGACTCCCGTCTGAGGAGCCGCGGCGCTTGCGAAAATTGTTTGTTTTGGTGCTCGTCATCGTCGTGGCGGCCGGCGCATGGGTAGTCTGGTTCATTCAAGACGCCAACCGCTTCAAGCCCGAGTTGCTGGCCCTGATAGAAGAAGAGACCGGCGTGCCGGTGGAGATTCGCGGCAATCTACGCTGGCGGCTGAACCCTCCGCTACTGCTGACGGCCGAAGACATCCACGCCGAGTACGACGGTCGACAATGGTCGCTCGCCCGACTGGCCCTACATGTGAATCTCGCTTCGCTGATAGCCGAGCGCAAGAGTTTTGATGAGTGGCAGATCGATGATCTGACGCTGACCGATCTCGTCATGTTGGACGGCAACGATCGCTTAGAGGTCGCCGAACTGGAACTCAGCGATCTCGGCCTAGACACCCGGGTACCGATGGCCACCAAGTTGACCTACACGCCGGCCGGCGGCACGCCGATACCACTTTCGCTGACCGGTGACATCACCTACCACAGCGCGACGGAAGCCATCGACCTCGACGACTTCGTCTTCGACGTGCCCTACGCCCAGGGCCAGTGCGATCTCGAACTGGTGCCCAGCCGGAGAACCTGGCCGCCGTCCAAAAGCGCCGATGGCGCGCTGCTGCCACTCGATACGCTGCGCGAATTCAACTGGAACGGCACGTGCGATCTCGCACGGGTGACCTATCAGGAACGCGACTTCGAGGACGTGCGTCTCGCGCTCGACAATAGCGATGCCAAGCTGCGCGTGTCCGGTCACGTGCCTGCGTTTTTCGGTGGCACCGCCGATCTCGAGATCAACATCGCCGCCGATCAGCAACCGGTAACGTGGACAATCACCCCGACGCTCGACAACGTCGATAGCCAACAATTGATCGACTGGTTAGACCAGAGCCTGCAGTGGGCCGCTCCAATCGCGTACGGCGGCACCTTTGAACTCACCGGCAACACGACGGAAGAGCTCGCGAGTTCGGTTACGGGCAGAACCCATTTCGATGGCGGTCAAGGTCAGCTCAACATCGCCAAGATAAAACGACAGCTGCTCGCCATTGCCCTGCTGCTCGGCAAATCCGACACCATCCAGCGATGGCCCGACGTCCTCGATTACCAACGCTTTGTCGGCGACTGGCGCATCGACCGACAACACCACACCCTCGATTTTGCGTTGGACAACCTCACCGTGCTGGCCGAAGGCGACTACGACATCAACCAAGACAGACTCGACATGTTAGCCGAGCTGACGTTTGGAGATGACCCGGCGTTATCGAGTTTGGACGTCAATCCCTTGCTTGTGGGGCTACCCATCCCCGTTCGCTGCCGGGGCACGCTCGAAGATCCGACCTGCAAGGTCGACGACAACGTCGCCAAACGTCTGGTTGCCAGCGCCTTGCGGGCCAAAGAAGGCAGCGCGCTGCGCACTAAGCTCGATGATGCGATTGAAGACAAAATTCCCGAGGAGTACCGAGACGCCGCACGTTCTCTGCTCGACTTGTTAGGCCGCAGCCTAGGCAAGGAAGACTAGGTAGCGTTGAACGGGTTCGCCGACACCCTGCTCGACTGGTTCGACCGGCACGGGCGGAAAGACCTGCCTTGGCAGCAGGATCCAACGCCTTACCGCGTCTGGGTCTCGGAAATCATGCTGCAACAGACCCAAGTGGGTACGGTCATCCCGTACTACCAACGGTTCATGGACCGCTTCCCTACGATCGACGACCTCGCCGAGGCCGAGCTCGACGAGGTATTGCACTGCTGGACCGGTCTCGGCTACTACGCCCGCGCACGCAACCTGCACAAGACAGCGGCGCTCGTCGCCAACAGCGGTTTCCCCACCGACCAAGCCGGGCTGGAAGCGCTACCGGGTATTGGCCGTTCCACCGCCGGCGCCATTCGGGCGTTGGCGCATGCCCAGCACGCCGTGATACTCGACGCTAACGTCAAGCGAGTGCTTGCGCGTTTTCACGCGATCGTCGGCCACACTGCCGAGGCAAGAACGCTCGAGCAATTGTGGGCGCACGCCGAACGGCACACACCGGCGCGCCGCACCGCCGAGTACACCCAGGCGATCATGGATCTCGGCGCCATGCTCTGCACTCGCGGCGCACCGAAATGCACCGAATGTCCATTGATCGACGAATGCACCGCATACCAGACCCACCGCGTCGGCGAATTCCCCCATCCACGGCCTAAACGAGTCAAACCGGTGCGACAGGCACGGATGTATGTCATCACGACACCCGACGGCGCCTGTTTGCTAGAGCAGCGTCCCAACAAAGGCATCTGGGGCGGCCTGTGGACGCCGCCGGAACGCAGTGCCGCGACCACACCGGATGAGATCTGTTCGGAGGTCGGCATCCATTGCGACTCCGTTACCGAGAGCCGCATCGCCCCGCGGTTCAGGCACACGTTCACGCACTTCCACCTGGACATCGAGCCTTACTATCTGTGCCTGGATGCCGAACCGGCCCTCATCGCCGAGGGCGGGCGCTGGCAATGGTACCGACCAGGCCAAAATCGACCGGTTGGACTCTCCGCGCCAGCGGTTAAACTGCTCGCCACCCTAGATCAATTCGAGCTGTCATGAGTCGCACCGTCATGTGCCGCAAGTACCAAGAAGAGTTGGAGGGCCTGGAAGCGCCACCGCTACCGGGCGCCAAGGGGCAGCAGATCTTCGACACCGTCTCCAAGAAGGCATGGCAAGAATGGCAGGCCGCCCAGACCACGCTTATCAACGAAAAGAGCTTGAGCATGATCGAGCCGGAGGCGCGCAAATACCTGTCGGAGCAGATGGAGCGATTTCTCGACAATCAACCCATCGACCA
>JAPUIA010000168.1 GCA_027297435.1 Gammaproteobacteria bacterium
CCCCTGACAAGATCATCTTGTCACCGCGGCGAATTAGTAGCCTAAACTGGCCACCTCCATGCTGATCTCGCAAGTGTTCGAGGAGGTCGGGAAACGGTTGGCCCTTGAACAGAGCGGGAGATTCGGGATGGCCATTAACCATCCGGTACACGTACATGTGATCCCTCGGATGGCCGCCACCCAGGATGGCAAAAAGGTGCTCTGAAAGCCTGTCGCTCGAGAAGATATCTCTCATAATTAGGTACCTGCCGTGGTGTTTGGTCTGTGCTCTTATCTGTGTTGTCACCCGTGTCACTACATGTGTTTCTGTCTGTGGCGCGGCTTGTGTGTCTTTCTATAAGCCTGTAAGCCTTTGTGACGTAGCTCGGTAGTAGACCCGTTCTGATCCGTCACAGCGTCACGGCCCTTGTTTGCTAGTCATTTTGAGGCTTCTCATTCGTCACAGCGTCAACGGTTGTGCCGGATAGAGAATCATCGGAACCGCTATTTTTGTGGGCGTGTGACGGTGTGACGGATAGGGTGGGCAGGTAGCGGGCGAACGCATCGTGGAAGCTTTCCCAGTAGTATCCTTTCTGCGTACGTTCTCCGATGCGGATGGTTTGCGGTCGGATCTTAAACGGTGCCAGTAGCCGCGCCACTTGCCGCGCCGTGATCGCTGTATCCATTCCTCTAGAATTCCATTCTGCCCAGGGTTGGCCTTCCATCACGACCAGGAGATTTCGTAGAGTGGAGGACGCGATACGATCGGTGTGGTGATCCTGGAATATGGTGTAAATGTCTTGCAGCAGCGTTATCGACATCGAATCCTCATTCTCATCAGCGGAGGCGCTCAGCATCTTAGCGGCTGCGCGTGCTCGCTCTGGCCATCCACCGCCCGCCAAGTCTGCGATAGCAAGCAGCGGCTCCCAGTTGTCAGCGGCGCGGTCGTGCAGTTCAGAAGGAATACTTGGCTCGGCGTTCTTGAGGTCTTCGGCGTGATCCGCCACCCATCGGCGGCAGCGCGCTTCGATCCCGTCGAAGCATGTTTGTAGACGTAACTTGTCGATCACTTCATCACGCCGCTTGCGCCGCATCGGTATCTCAATACTGCGGTCCGCTAGCGTGCACGGTAGCTCTCCGATCAAGGCGAGCATCTTGGGACACCAAGTGGAAAATTTGTGGGGCTCGAAGCTAGGCGGCACGGCACGAATGACAAAAGCCGCGTCGCGGGTGTGTCCACTGTTAAGAATGCCGCGCAGTTCATCATTATCCTTGAGCTTTGTATCTAGCTCGTCGATAAACAACGTACAGTGCCACTTGTCCACTGCACGATATAGCGCTGCCGGCGAGATATTCGATGTAGTTATGCTCTTGTAGGCAAGTTTGTGCATAAGGGTCAACAGCAAGGTTTTCCCACACCTCATCAGCGGCGATATCAAAGCGATGTAGGGCGACGTAAACGCAAAATCGTGCGCGTAGGTATGAATACACCACAGCGCGAGTGTTTCGGGCGCACCTTCGGGAACTACGCTATAGCGGCGAACAATGGCCACGAGTTCATCGAGCAACACAGCAGCGTCCACCGCCTCTTGCGAAGGCTCGGGTTCATTGAAAGTGAGTTCATGTCCTTGTCGGCTGTTCATCGATATTTTCCTGATCAGAAGTCTCCTCCGTGACGTACGTATGTTCGCGTAGCACGACATCTGCCAGCAGAGTGGCGAGGAGGTCTAGGAATGACCGTACTTCGGGCGATGGCTGATGTGATCGATGTACTGACACTACTCGCTCCGATATGTTTGGTATGTTGTCAGCCATCGCGGGCCATTCACCGTGATCGGCGGAGAGTCACCTGCTCGTAGGCCAGTTTCTTCATCGATGCCTGCGAGCTCACCATTTCGCACCGCCTCAAGCATGTCGTTCGGCTCCATCAATCCCTGTCGGCCTTTCCGGGTTTCGACGGCCGAGTATCCCCCCTCGGTCTAGGTCGACGACGGTGACGTGCTCGCCGATCCTCACTGGGTATGCATGGCCTCGGAAAACGTTCACTATCAGGCTCGTCATACGGGTACAAATCGAAAAGTGGTTCAGACGATTGAGCCTGGAGCCAGGTGTACACGACGCGGCGTAACCAACGCCTTCGCCGGCCGAGTTTGATCGAAGGCGGGATAGTGATCCCTTCCATACCGCGGTGAACCGCGCTACGGACAGCCTGGACGGAAGTGCCTAAGATCTGGGCTACTTCGGTGGCCGTTAAGACCTCGGGTAATGGCATTGTCGACCCCCCAATGATTGATTCAGGAATTTCGTGAAATCCAACTGTGATATATTGGACGCCCACAGATACCGTCCGCTAGAGACGCGAAACTCGAGTTTCTATTCAAGTATGCCTCGTCCACGAAAATCGCTTTTTACTGGGCTTTGTGCTCAAGCATGGTTTGAGACTCTCAGGCTAGCCGTGGCGGCCAAGCACGGTTGCCCAAAGGTGACGCCGTACCGCCTTGGGAAAATGTTGCGAAATGAGGGCGTCCCGTCGAGTAAAGAATCGAGACAGTGGTACTACTATGAGAGCGGAAAACAGTGTCCTAGTGAGATGATATTGAAGGCGGTCGAACGACGTTATCCAGGCACCGGGATGGTTTTCAAAGACGGACCGCATTTTTCGCACTTGTGGGAAGCTTTGACAGGAGACCCACGGCACGCCCTGATGCAGATCGAGACGGTCTGGCGAAACGGCGTGCATGTAGAGCATGGGCTAGACGGTAGTGGACGGTATGTCCAGGATCTCGTTGTGCCTGAGAAGCTCGCGTCACGCTGGAACCTGACACCCGGTCTACGCCTGAATCTGGGGGAAAAACGCCAGCCGTGGGAGCACCTCAACGACGTTTGTGCCCAACTAGTTGAGCCAGGCTTTTGCGAGATCTATGCAGGTGGGGGTGTGTTAACGCTTGCTCCGTCGGCCACCTTCACTAAGGAGGAGCGCCTAAAGACATGGTCTAAACTCCGGCTGCCTTTCTTTGCCGGCCTGAGCTATCGCATCGCACAGGCAAGAGTCAAAGGGGAAAATAGCCTCACCCTTAACCTCGTGGCGGGGCCCCGGATTACCAGCAGCTTCGCAGGCTGGTTTCTGGAGCAATTGCTAGCCAAGCTACCAGATAAGGCGGGTTTCAAGATCGTTCTTGAGGGAGAATTGTTTACTCAACCTCCCAATTCGAACGTTAGGTAGCAAGAAAGCAACGAGTAGAAATGCGATACGGCGCAATATACATCGCTCATAATCCACGTGATGAAGCAAGCCTTTCAAAGTGGGGAAAACCGAGCGGTCTGTTGCCGTCAAGGCACTATTCCTAACCGTTTTAGTCCAGTTCTCTTGATCAACAGATGCTGGGCTACAGCGATTGGAACCACGTTACACAGGCCGTGTATCCCGGTGAGGCTTTTAGAGGACTACCTTCGCCAAATCGAACGCCGAGAGATAACTCGGGTTCTGGAGGCAACTCGAAACAACAAGACTGAGGCTGCGCGGCTCCTTGGTATAACGTTCCGAGCGCTCAGATACAAACTTGAGCAGCACGGTATTGATTGAGGATGCTAAGTACGAAACAGCTCTGCGCATCCGAAAAACATAGGGCGCTCATACAGTTTTTTCAACAGCGGCGGCAACACGCAGGTCTGAAAGTCATGGGATTGGTTTTTGGCATTGCGCTGCCCTTAGCAGCGCATGCCCAACAACCAGTCCCAATCATAAAGAACACCGAGGTCACAGCCACCGTGTCCTTTGATCCGGCCACTTTCACGTTTACCTACGCTTACCGGGTGACGAGCCTGCCCGCCAATACCGGAAATGTGCGCGGCATCAGTATCGATATCACGGCCGACCTAACACAGGCCCTTATTATCGAGAACCCGGTCCCGGAATATAGAGACTTCGTGCTGGAGCGATTGGATGAGCAAGGGGTCAATATTCTACCCGTGGAAACGACGGCGCCGCCGGGTTGGGACAGCGTCAACCTGACCGTGTTCGGTGCGGCTAATTGGGCGGGGACCAGGGTGGATACGATTCAGCCTGGGGAATCACTCGGGGGGTTTATACTGACCAGCGCGTTTGTGCCCGGGATCCGTACCGTCACGATCACCCCACAGATTTCAACCTGGAACCTGTATCCTAGTGCAGACGATCCCGAGGAGGTCCAGGCGCAACAAGACGCGCTCATCAAGAGCTTGGATTTCGTTGGTCAGACGCTCGGGCCCGTTGGCGTCTTCCCCGGCGCCTTTGCCCACTGGAACCAACTGCGCGACGATCTCAACCGCATGATCGACGAACTTGGATGGGTCGACCCTACACTCGGAGCGACGCTACTTTTCCGACTGTCCGAGGCGCGCGCAGCATTGGACGCCGACGACGGCACGACCGCGAAAGCCGTTTTGCAAACCCTGCTCGACACCCTGGCGCAGGCGCCGGCGGGCCAGCTCCGCTCCGAAGCCCGCCAGCTCGTTCAGCTAAACGCGGAGGCTTTAATTGCGAGAACCCCAACCCACTCGTTCCAAACCTGACTAGTACTGAGAAATTACGTGTGAGCGTGACTTCCCAAGCTCATTCCAATGTCCGCAAATGGCCGGTTGTTGCCTTTCACTAATGCAACCTTTCGGTTCGGCGAACGGCCGCTTGTAGGCGATAACGGTCATTCAGAGAAACGTCATCGCTCCACTGACGCCTAATCCACGAACTTCCGCTTGTGGCCCGAAAGCGGACCCTCAGCTTTGGGCCGATTAGGATTACACTTATCAGCCGAGCAGTTGACATTTTATCGTCCCCATTACA
>JAPUIA010000169.1 GCA_027297435.1 Gammaproteobacteria bacterium
GGCGCTGGGCCGACATTGGTACGTGTTTATCCGCGGGGTCCGGACCCGCACGACAGCTATTCGAAGATCTCGTTCTATCTGGACGCTTCGCTAGACCCCGCGAACGTAGATCCGCGCTACGCCGAGATGTATGAGGACGTCACCGCGCGCATGCATGGGTTTGCCGATGTCATCCGGGACGAAGACTACGTCGTCGCAGCGTCGTCACACCAAGGGGCGATATCGGGCGCGCAGAAGTACATCACGTTCGGACGCAACGAACCGGCCCTACACCACTATCACAACACTTACCGGGAAGCGTTGGGGATGCCACCGTTACAGGTGATCAGCAACTGACAAGTCAGTCACGCCGCCGAGAGACGCACCGGCATCGTCTTGATGCTGTTCAAGAAGTTGGTGCGCATCCGAGTGACTTCGCCGGTTGCGGTGATCGTCGGATATCGGGCAAGCATTTCTTCCAGCAAGATGCCCAGCTGAATTTCCGCTAGCCGCCAGCCGATACACAGATGTTGCCCGT
Source organism: Gammaproteobacteria bacterium (assembly GCA_027297435.1). Lineage (GTDB taxonomy): Bacteria > Pseudomonadota > Gammaproteobacteria > Pseudomonadales > Azotimanducaceae > Azophilus. The sequence continues at coordinate 518 of JAPUIA010000169.1, forward strand.
AGCCGAACGACAGGTGCCGCGGTCCGCCGCGTGTCACATTGAACGTAAACGGCTCGTCCCACTTGTCTTCGTCGCGATTGCCCGACATGTACCACAGCGCCAGCTTGTCGCCGGTCTTTATCTTGACGCCTCGAATCTCGTAGTCTTCGAGAGCGGTACGGCGCATGTACACCACCGGATGCACCCAGCGAATTATTTCATCTACCGCTTGCGGAATCAGTGATGGGTCGTCCACCAATTTTTGCCGTTCAGCAGGATTCTGGGACAAGGCGAGCGTACCGCCGGATATCGAGTTGCGGGTGGTTTCGTTGCCGGCAACGACAAGCAGCACGAATGCCGAAAGGTAGTCGGCCACGTTCATGGGTTGACCATCAACTTCTGTGTTGACGAGCATGGTAATCAGATCGTTGCCGGGGTTCTTTTTACGATCCTCGAACAAGCCCATCGCATAACCGGCCAGTTCCATGAAGGCGCCCATGACATGCTCGCGAGAGACGGCTATATCCGGATCGTCGCCACCGATGATGAGGTTCGACCATTCGAAAAGCTTGTGGCGGTCGGCTTGCGCCACATTGAACAGCTCCGCCAACATCTGCACCGGCAACTCTGCGGCTACGGCGGAGACAAACTCGCACTCTTCCTGACCGTCGAGGGCGTCGAGAATGACTTGTGCACGTTCCCGTATGCGGGGTTCCAGCGCGTCCAGCGTATTGGGCGTGAAGCCCGGCGCCACCATGCGCCGGTGCTGAATGTGGTCGGGCGGGTCCATGGTAATCATGCTGCGACCGCCTTCGAATTGCGCGAGCTCCAACGGGCTTTGGACCTCTTGCTTGGGTAGATTGGCGCGATTGGCAATCATCTCAGGACTCGGCAAGGTCACGCCGCCATGGTTTTGGTCCGAACTGAAGATCTTGGGCAGCTTCGAGATCTCCTGGATATCGTCGTATTTGGTGATCGACCAAAATCCCGGCCCGCCCCACGGTTCCGGACACCAAGCGACCGGTTCCTCCGCACGTAGCTGAGTGAAAATCCGGTGGGGCTTGGCATGATCCTGGAAAGTCTCAGAATCCGACAAGGACAGACGATCGGCTTCGCTCACCGGCATGGCCATTCCTTTAACTGTGGTTCGTCGCGCTGTTGATCTTTCAACCCGACGAAGACGGAACTTCTATTAGCGGTCTCAAAAATGCCGTCCTGGCATTTTTGTTTCACGGTTTTCTCCGAAAACCTCCCATTTTCCTTCGGAAAATGATCGCGCATCCCTGCGCTACTAGAAGCGGTCTCATTTTTGAGACCGCTTCTAGTATCTCACCCGGGACAGACCCAGGCTACAAGATGACGATTCCGATCACTACGTAAAGCACGGCCGACAAGCCGGCGGCGATCAGAGCCAATGGCAGTTGGGTGTAGACATGGTCCATCAGGTCGGATCCGCACGCCAGCGACGACAGTATGGTCGTATCCGAGATGGGCGAGCACTGATCGCCAAATACCGCCCCGCCCAAAATGGCCCCGAAGTTCAGTAGAAAAAACGTGGGGTCCGGCGAGAGCGCAAGCGCAAGCGGCAGGGCAATGGGAAAGACGACTGCATACGTTCCCCAAGACGAGCCGATCGAAAATGCCACCAACATGCACAGCAACATCAAGAGCGCCGGCAGGATATACGGCATTTGCTCGAACCAGGCGGCCGTCGCGCCCACGACGAACACGGACGTGCCCAGCTGATCGGATACCGTCGCCAAGGTCACTGCCAGCCCAAGAATGATGGCCCCGACGGTGACGCCTTTCACACCGTTCACAACCGCGTCGAAAGCCTGATCCAGCGGCATGCCCTTGACGACGCTCAATGTCAACGCGGCCACCACCGCAAGCCCAAAACCCTCGAATACGAGCGGAGAACCTCCTGCCAGCCACGGAACAATGCAGAACCCGAGCAATACGCCGATCGGCACCAGAAAGTCCCACATCGACGGGTGGTAACCCTCCAACACATTGGCTTCGGTGAGCTCGCGTGACAGCATCGGTGCCGCACCGGGTCGATCCAGCTGTCCGGTGGAAAGCACCCTCTGCACCACGCCGTGCATGGGTGTTCCCAACAGCGGCAATCGATCCCAGGCAAACAGCAACGTCATGGCGACTGCAATCCATGCATAGAAATTGAAGGGGATCGCCTGCAGGAAGAGTGCGACCGCCGTGGTCTCGTCCGGTATTACCGACGCGAGCGACTCGATGGTAATCAGTCCAGCTACGTAAAGAGGCCATACATTGAAAGGGATGATGGTGGCGATCGGCGACGCCGTGGAGTCGACCACGTAAGCCAGCTCTTCGTGAGCCACCTGATGCTTGTCGGACACCGGTCGCACGGTGGTACCGGTCAACACCGTACTGATCGTGCCGCCTTGATGGAACAGGATACCCATCACCCAGGCGAACACCTTGGCGCTCACCCGCGAGCGCACGAAACGCCGCGCCATCGTATCGGCAAAGTATCGCGCCCCACCATTGCGGTTCCAAAGGCCTAACAAACCGCCCAGTGCCCACAGATAGACCAGCAAGATTTGAGCGTACTGGGCGCTTCCCAGACTCGGAATCAAAAATGCATCGATGATGTTGAGGCGCCCGATGATCAGGCCGCCCACAAAAATGCCAAGCATCAACGCCAAAATGACGTTGCGTGAAACAAAGCAGATCACGATCGTCGCAAACGCCGGCAGCAACGACCACATGCCGTAGTGCTGCAACTCGCCCGTTGGTCGCAACCACCAGATGAGCCCGCCAACAATGACGAGGCCGACGAGCACCAAGATGGGTCGCTGTGTTTTCGGCCAGTTCACAAATACCTCGCAGTTGTGGCGCTAACGCACCTTGATGAGCATGCGGCGATTATAGGGCACCTCCAACGACGGATCTGCTACGGTAAGCCTCTGTCCCATGAATCTGGCCAATGTGTCCATGCGTAAAGCCGTACTCATTCCCGGCGACGGTATCGGCCCAGAAATCACGGATGCCGTGATCGGCGTATTGGATGCCGCCGGTGTGGCCATCGAATGGGATCGACACTACGCGGGCTTGGCGGCGCTGGATGACAGCGGCGATGTACTGCCCCAAGCCACCATCGATGCGATCACCCGCCACAAAGTGGCGTTGAAGGGACCTTGCACGACACCTGTCGGCGAAGGGTTTGCGTCGGTCAACGTGCGCTTGCGCAAAACCTTCAACCTCTACGCCGCGGTTCGACCGGTACGCAACCTGCCCGGAGTTGAGACGCGCTATCAAAACGTCGATCTGGTCATCGTCCGCGAGAATACCGAAGGCCTCTATAGCGGCGTCGAAAACGAGGTGACGCCGGGTGTCGTCATGAGCATGAAGGTCGCGACGGAAACAGGTTGTCGGCGCATCGCCCATTGGGCGTTCCGTTACGCGACGCAGCGCAAGCGCAAGAAGATCACGGTGTTCCACAAGGCCAACATCATGAAGATGACCGACGGCCTGTTCTTGCGCATGGCCGAAAACGCGCACAAGAAAGACTATCCGAACATCCGCTATGAGTCGGCCATCATCGACGCCGGCTGCATGCGCTTGGTTCAAGACCCCTCCCAATTCGACGTCTTGCTGCTCGAAAACCTGTACGGCGATGTGGTCAGCGACTTGTGCGCAGGGTTCGTCGGAGGACTCGGTGTCGTACCAGGCGCCAACTTCGGCGAGACAGAAGCGATCTTTGAAGCCGTGCATGGCTCCGCCCCGGACATCGCCGGTCGCAACGTCGCAAATCCGCTGGCGCTGTTGATGTCGGCGGTGATGATGCTGAACTACCTTACCGAGAACGAGGGCGACGAGGCCTTCGGGCAAGCGGCCGAACGCATTCGAGCGGCGTACGACAGGGCGCTCACCGATGGCGAAAAAACTCGAGATCTCGGCGGAACGCTCGACACCGACCAGTTCGCACAAGCCGTAGTACAGCGGTTGTGAGTGCGTTGTCTTTTAAGACGGGAGACGACAAGTGAACTTCAGTTTCACCGATGAACAAGAGCTGTTTCGCTCAGGCGTACAACGGTTTCTCAAGGACAAATCGCCCACCACCGAAGTGCGACGCCTCATGGCAACCGACACAGGATACGACCCCGAGGTTTGGCGCCAGTTGAGCGACGACCTGGGGCTGCAGGCCATTCAGATACCCGAACTCTACGGCGGAGCCGGGTTCGGTCCGGTGGAACTCGGTATCGTCATGGAAGAACTCGGCCGATCTTTGTTGTGCGCACCCTACTTCTCATCCACCGTGCTGGCCGCCAACGCGATTCTCAATGCCGGGAACGAATCGCAAAAACTCGAACTGCTGCCCGACATCGCAAGCGGTCAACAGCTTGCGACCGTCGCGGTGACCGAACCCAATGGCCGTTGGGACGTCGACGGCATTCAGTGCACCGCGTCGCCCGCCGGCGGTGGTTTTCGACTGAACGGGACCAAGAGCTTCGTCTTGGATGGTTGTGTCGCCATCCTGCTTGTCGTCGTCGCCCGCAAACCGGATTCGACCGGCGAAGACGGCCTGACGTTCTTTACCCTCGCGGGAGACGCCGAGGGCGTCACCCGACGCGCGCTTCAGGGCATGGACCCGACGCGAAAGCTTGCCCGCATCGAGTTCCACAATGCCGAAGCTTTGCCTCTGGGAGATGTTGGCAACGGTTATCCGGCATTAGCGAAGACGCTCGACCAAGCCGTTGTCGCACTCGCCAACGAAATGGTCGGGGGCACTCAGGCACTGCTGGACTCGGCCGTCGCGTACGCCAAGATGCGCGTGCAATTCGGGCGCGCGATCGGTTCTTTTCAAGCGATAAAACACAAGTGCGCAGACATGTTGATCGACGTGGAGTTGGCGAAGTCTGCCGCCTACTATGCCGCACAGGCGGCTCAAGAAGATGATCCGGAAGTGCCCGCGCTGGCATCGCTGGCCAAGGTCAGTGCATCCGAGGCCTACATGCGCACCGCTGCCAACTGCATTCAAATTCATGGCGGTATCGGCTTTACGTGGGACAACGACACCCATCTCTGGTACAAGCGCGCGAAAAGCTCGGAAGCGCTGCTCGGTTTGCCGAGCTACCACCGGGAACTGTTGATGCAACGGTGGGGGTATTAGCGCGATGGCCAACGAGGAGAGTGTCCGGCAAGCAGCACGCGAGTGGTTGCAAGCCAATTGGGATCCCGAAGCGGGCCTGTTGGATTGGCGTAACAAGTTGGCGGACTCGGGGTGGGGGGTACCCCACTGGCCAGTCGAATGGTATGGCAAAGGCCTATCGGCGGCATTGAGCGCAGTAATCGAGGAAGAATTCGTCAGCGCGAATGCCGTTGGTGTGGCTAAAACCGGCATTCGGATGCTGGCTGCGGCGACGCTGCTGGAGCACGGCAGCGACGTTCACAAAGACCAATTCTTACGCCGCATACTCACCGGCGAAGATACTTGGTGCCAGCTCTTCAGCGAACCCGGCAGCGGGTCGGATCTGGCCGGGGCGACGACGCGTGCCGACCTCATCGAAGGACGCTGGGTCATAAACGGCCAGAAGGTCTGGACGACCAGCGCCCATCACGCGCAGTACGGCCTGCTGCTTGCGCGTACGAACTGGGACGAACCAAAACACCAGGGACTCTCGTACTTCGTGCTGCCGATGGACCAAGCCGGCGTCGAGGTGCAACCTCTGAAACAGATGAACGGGCATGCATCGTTCAATCAAGTATTCTTCACCGATGCCGTGATCCCGCCGGAATATTTGGTCTCGACCGAGGGCAACGGCTGGCAGGTGGCGATGACCACACTGGCTCACGAGAGACGGGGCGCCGACGGAGTGCGCGGAGCATCCAAGGCAGGACCCCGCCGCGGTCGGATCTACGACGAGGAACGAGCCGAAACCGAGACGGTCATGGAACCTTACAAGTGGTATCCGCAACGCGCTGGTCGCGTAGACCTTGTCGCAAAGCGCGCCGAGGCGACTGGCACCATTGCCGACCCATACGTCCGCCAAGAGATCGCCAAACTACTCATCCTCGCCAAATCAGCCGAGTGGACAGCACACCGTGCCCGCGTCGCTCAACAAGAGGGCCGACCCCAGGGACCTGAGGGTTCGCTCGGCAAACTGGCCGCGAGCAACATCGCGAGGGCGTGTGCCCACGTGCACACGTTGATTACCGGAACCGACGCCATGCTCACCGGCGAAGATAGTCCCATGGAAGGCACCATTGCCGAAATCCTGGTTTCGGTACCAGCCACTTCCATCGCAGGAGGTACCGATGAGATTCAACGCAACATCATCGCGGAAAGGGTGTTGGGAATGCCGAAGGAGCCTCGCTTCGATACCGGGCCGTTTCGCGACGTACCCAGGAACATCGTGACCTAGATAGCTGGTAGAGGAGCGGGTCACCCCGGCTCCCCCCCGTTTAGAACCCATCGTGCCCAATTCGGGCAATAGGCTCAAGACAAAGCCCTTCACGTCGCTACAGGGTGGGGCTAGAACAGCGGATGACAAACCATCGCCCTCACGATCGGCAATCTCGGTCTCGGCGAGGTACTTCAGATACTGCCCAAAGGTCCAGCCTTCAGCCTGCGCTTTACTCGCCAAGTCCTCATACGAGCAGTAAAAGCTCGGAAGCTTGAGCTTCTTGAGTAGAACGCCCATCGATTCGGTCGAACTCGTCACACCATCTGTTTTGCTGCTGATGAAGATGTGGCTGCATATGCGAACTGGCTTTACGAAGGGTCGTTGAAGTTTGGCGTATCGATACACGCCTGGGTGTTCATGACAAACTCCACGTTCACCTGCTTCTGACGCCGGAACAGGAAAATGCGATTTCGAATTGCATGCAATATCTTGGTCGATATTCCGTCAGGTATTTTAACTACCGATACAAGCGGTCACTGACAGGATAAAATCACCATTTGCGATAGTTATCGGGTTCCGATAACATGAGAACATGATTGAGTCGTTCGGAAACCAACTCACGGAAGATTTGTTCGACGACAAAATCACTCGGGCAACACGAAAGTTTCCGAGCGAATTAAGACGTGCAGCAAGAAGAAAGCTATTGTACCTGCATGATGCAGTTGAATTGAGAGATCTAAGAGTTCCGCCCGGCAACAGGCTGGAATCATTGAAAGGCGATCTTGCGGGATTTCACTCGATCCGAATCAATGATCAATGGCGAGTTGTTTTCATGTGGAATAGCGGTTCACCCGGAGAAGTGCAGATAGTGGACTACCATAGTTAGGAGCCAAATATGACAAAGCAACCAAAGAACCCTTTCCATCCAGGTGAAATATTACTCGAAGAATTTCTCGAACCAAAGGGCATGACCCAAGCTGAGTTTGCGCGGCAACTTGGCTGGACCAAGGCAAGGCTGAATGAACTGATTCGAGGTAAGCGGGGCATTACGGCAGCATCAGCACTGGATCTTGCAGATGCCCTAGGAACATCACCAAAGCTCTGGATGAACCTTCAGACAACCTATGATCTCGATCGGGCAATTTCCGCAAGAAACGTAGCATAGTGTAATCTTAACGGGGCTCTATCACTTCAGCCCGAAGGCTTACGGCCTATCACCTCTCTGTCTACGCTTAACCAGCACGGTTACCCATACCGGCTCAAGACTCGATACCAAGTACAGTGGGTCACCGCTTCTTGGGCGGCACTTTCAGCCGCTAGCAAAACAGCGCCTCGTGGCGCACAACTATTTGATTTTCATATGGAAAAAATTTATTGTCGAATCTTAAGCCAATGTTCAGCTTGCACCCGATAACCTAGCCGGGTGTAAATGACAGTGCGTTCGCATCGCCGGACGCGGGAGGCGAGACCCGTGCACGAACCGACAGCCAACTACGGACCCGCAAAACAAGTCGTGACCGGCCTGGCGTTGCTGCTGTTGCTCCTCTTCGGCGGCGCCGCAACCGCCGAGGTTGCGCCGGATACCGGGATAGCGTTCGAAGATGCGGACGTCAGCATTGAAGTCATCGAACCACTTAACCCCGAAGAGCTCGATGAACTGGTCGCACGAATCGCTCTCTACCCCGACGATCTGGTAGGCATCGTGCTCCCCGCGTCGACCTATCCGTTGCAGGTTGTGCAGGCAACTCGATTTCTCGAGGCGCGTAACGACGATGACAGCCTGGAACCCGATCCGGATTGGGACGACTCGATCGTCGCGTTGTTGAACTATCCCGAAGTTCTAGCGCTGATGAACGACGACCTCGACTGGACCTGGCGGCTCGGCGAGGCGGTACTCATGCAACAAGCCGAAGTGATCGACGCCGTTGCCGGATTTCGGGAACGCGCACGACTCGCCGGCAATCTCGAGAGCGATGAACACCAGGTCGTCGAGGTCAACGACGATGGGGTGATCGAGATTGATCCGGTCGACCCGCAAGAACTCTACATTCCCTACTATGAACCCGAGGAAATCACCGTATATCAACGCCAGCGCGTCTATCACTACTATCCGCGCGCGTATCCCGTCTACTACTATCCGTATCCTTCCGACTACTACTTTCCGTACTATTTCTGGGGCGTCACGTCGGTCTTCAGCGTCGGTTGGAACACCCATCACCTGCATCTACGCCACTATGGTTTTAACGACCACCCGTATTTCGGTCACCACTACTACGATCCGTTCTACTATCGTCGACCTCACCTCTGGTTGAGCCTGAGCTACTACGACGATCACCATCGCTATCGCCACAGCGGAAGCCACCATCGCGGCAACTACTGGCATGGCGACCGACACCATCGCGGCGCGGGACCGCAAGATCGTCGGCGCGAGCATCACCGCTCGCGGCAGGAACACGATCGAGCCGACCAACGACGTCAACGTCGCATGGCGAACCGGCAACCGTCACTCGACGCAACCGGCGATCAGCCAGTCCCGCGTACGCGGCCTGCGCGCACCGCCAATCGACGAGCCAATCAACAGAATAGTGCCGCGCTTGCCAGCCGACCCGCCGACGCCACGTCAACCACCGAACGACCACGGGCAACGCGATCACCGCGTCGAGCGACCGAAAGTCAGAGACCCAACGATGAAGTCACGCGAACGCGGCGGCGCGCCCAGGCCGCAACTGCAGGCGCTGATCGCACCAACCGCCGTAACCAACGCCCTCGGGTACAGCGAACCACTCCTCGAGTTGTTGAGCGCACGAGAACAGAACCCCAAGCCCAGCCCCGACGACGTCAGGACCAACCACGCGTCGCGCAGCCGCCCGCTCGTGAGAGACGCGCACGTACAGAGAGTGCTCGCACCAACCGTGCTCAACCCCCTCGGGTAGCGAGAACCACTCCTCGAGGTGTCGAGCGCACGAGAACAGAACCGCGGGCACAGCCGCGACGACGTCAGGATCAACCTCGAGTCGCCGAGGTACCGCGCCGTAGCGCGCCTACCTCGCTTCGGGCCCAACGCAATCCGCAACCTGTGAGGACGCAGCCCCCGCGTGCGACTCGATCGAACGCGCCAAATCCACGTGCGGCCAGCATCGTGCAACAGCGACCCCAACGTGCGGCCTCGCAACCGGCACCTCAATCACACCGGTCACAGCCACGCAGTCAAAGCCGGAGCGTCAATCGAGGTTCCCGCCGGGCGGAACGCGGCGCACGCGGCAACCGCGGTTTCCGGCGCGACTAAGGACAATTGCGCCCAGCCTACATGCGGCCAAGCGCGACGCGCAAGAACTCCACGGTTCGGTCGATATCCTGCAGCTTGTCTAGACCGAACAGACCGATACGAAAGGTCGAGAAATCGTCCGGCTCACCGCACTGAAGCGGAACGCCGGCGGCGACCTGCAGGCCTTCGGCTAGAAACTTCTTACCGCTTTTGATCTCCGCATCGTCGGTATAGCTGACCACAACACCCGGTGCTTCGAAGCCCTGTGCCGCGACGCTCTCGAAACCGTGTTGCGACAGCAACTCGCGTACTCGCTGCCCGAGTTCGAGTTGGGCCGTACACGCATTGTCGAAGCCAAACGCAGAAGTGTCTCGCATCGCGCCCCGAAACTTCGTGAGGGCGTCGGTCGGCATCGTAGCGTGGTATGCATACCCTCCGGCTTCATAGGCTTCCATGATGGCGAGCCAGTGACCGAGGTCGCAGGCAAAACTGGTACTGGTGGTCGATGCAACAACTTCACGCGCCTGCTCGCCGAGCATGACCAACGCCGCACACGGAGAGGCGCTCCAACCTTTCTGCGGTGCGCTTATCAGAACGTCGACACCGCACGCCCGCATATCCACCCACAACGCACCCGAGGCGATGCAATCCAACACGAAGAGGCCACCTACCGAATGGGTAGCTTCTGCTACGGCTCGAAGATAGTCGTCCGGCAGTAATATGCCGGACGCGGTTTCGACGTGAGGGGCGAACACCACACTCGGCGCAAAAGCATGGATTCGATCGACTACCTCCGGTAGTGGCGCAGGCGCAAACGGCGCCCGTGGTGCATGGCTAACCGGTCGCGCGTTTAATACCACCGACTCTTTGGCGATGCTGCCCATCTCGAGAATCTGTGACCACCGATAGCTGAAGAATCCATTGCGCACGATGAGGCAGTTGTTATCCGTTGCAAACTGCCGCGCAACCGCTTCCATACCGTACGTACCGCCGCCCGGAATCACCGCGACAGCATGGGCACCGTAGACCTGTTTGAGCGTGTTCGAGATCTCGTTCATGACACCCTGAAACGTCTGAGACATGTGGTTGAGCGAGCGATCCGTGAACACGACCGAGTATTCGAGCAACCCATCAGGGTCAATGTCAGGGCGTAATCCGGGCATCGATGCCTCCAAACTTCTAAAGCAACCCGGATAGTAGATTAGGAGCGCTTCGAGAACAGCTCGACAGATGTAAAAAGGGCGGCTAACGCTTATTGCAGAACCAACAGGGCCAGCGCTTGCCGCGCTTTGTCGCGCCAGATCTTCGTCGACTCCGATTGGTATGCCCGAGTCAGGTAGAACTGCGCATTAACGGCATCGCCGGCCAAGCGATAGGCCTCGCCTAGGTAAAGGTTGATACGCGGCGCCCACGGGGCGTGCTCGTAAACTCGTTTAAGATAGACGACGGCTTGTTCCGAATAGCCGGTAAACAAGCGGGTAGCACCGAGTCCGAACAGCGCATCGACCCTATCGGGCTGCAGGGCCAACGCGGTCTGATAGAGTTCGACAATCCGTCCCCAATCGGGCGCGCACTCGGAATGTGTGGTGTTCGCGCACGTATCGAGCAAGGTATTGGCCAACTGAACCCTTGCCCAAACATTTTGCCCATCGAGTTCCACCGCGCGCGCAGCATGTGCTTGGGCCTCGCTGATCTTGCCGCGAGATCGACTGACGATCGATTTCCCAATATGGGCACGAGGGTCTTCGTAATCGGCTTTCAGCATCGTGTCGAACAGCTTGGTCGCGTACGCGAGGTTCCAGTCGGCACTGGCGATACCAAGCTCAAAGGCAATATCCGTCGTGTCCATGCAGCCGTGCGACACGATTCGTGAGGCCGGCGTCAGCGGAAACGGCAGATCGAGGATCGGCAGGCGAGGCATGTTCGAGTACCTGCGTAGCTGCCATTCGAGACTGGTATAGGTGAGATCGAAGCCTTGCTCGAAGGCTGCTTCGGCGGCCACGCCGTGACTGACCAGCTCCAGGTAGCGATCCAACTGGTCTCTGCGATCTTCGAATCCACCGAGATGCCCAAGCCGGAACAGATGCACGGCCAACCACGACCTTTCATAGAACGAACCTATGTTGGCGCGCGGCCACTGGTTCAAGTTGGCAAGCTGAAACAGCTCGGCGACGGGTATCGGTCTCTGGCCGATGCGTGAACTGGAATGAATTTCGGCAACTCGAAAGCCGTCCAGGTCCGTACTGCTACGGTGGTAAACCGATCTATGTTTGGCGTTCTCACCCACGAGTAATGCCCGGTCATCGAACGACATTGCCGATAAGAAACTCGCAAAGCCTTCTTCATACCACAGTGGATAGTTCGCGAGCCGGCTGTTGCGTAGCAAATGGTGGGCATACTCGTGGAACGCATTTTCCTGCAAATGTTTGCCGTCCCGATCGGGGCCTAGGATGAGCATGTTTTCGGTCAGCGACGGGCGCATGAATCCAGCAAAGGCCCGAGTTTTGAAGACTTTTTTGAAATCTTTGCCGCGTTCGAAGACCAAGCTTTTGAGAGGCAGCTCGGTAGCCCGTGCCGGGGACGACATGACCGAATCGGCCGCGGCACGAAACCGCTCTAGATCGGCAATGAGCGAGCGGGCTTTCGATTCCGGAAGATCGGTGATGAAGTCGAAGTGGTCGCTGCCATAGCGGCACCAGTCCCGATCGATGATGCCACCGATGCCTTGACCCGGCAGCAGTAACAGAATAACCAGTACCAATCTTGCAACCATGGATTGCATTTCACTCGTCCCCTGGAGGCATGATACTCAACGAGGGTACGAACGGTAACCGTGGGCAACCGGCGTCGGACGAGCGTCGTCGCACCGGTTGCTCGCTCACAAGATCCACAATACGTAGACGGCCGCCAACACCAGCTGCAGCGCAGCGAATGGAAGTGCCACCCGCACAAAGCCCAGGAATGAGAGCTCGAGATTATGCTTGTGGATGATGGTGACCGCGACCAGGGTCGACGCAGAGCCGATGGGGGTGATGTTGCCGCCGAGGTTCGCACCGAAGATCACCGACCACCAGTAGGGGGAGTCCGCTGCGAGGTCCAGGTTCCCCAGGATCTTCGCCAACATCGCCGCCAAGGGGATGTTGTCGGTCACGGAGCTGGCGAGCGCCGAACTGAGCAGCATCGTTGCAGGCCCAACCGTGGCGCCGAGTTCGAGGATCGGCGCAAGCCCGCGGCCGATCATTGCCAGGACCTGTGCATGCTCCATCACGTTGATGACGATGAACAGCGCGCTGAAGAAGGCCAGCAAATCCCAATCCACGGCCTGGTAGAAGCGGTCGGCGATCGACCTGTACTGCACCAGCATGATCACCGCAAACGACAGTGCGACGTAGCCCATGCCCAGTGAATTCAAGACCGTGCCTGGGATGGACGCAGACGCTATCGTGACGATGAAGGCGCCGAGCATCACGGCACCAAAGTTGAACTTGAAGCGGGACGTGATGCCGTCGTTCTCGTCGAAGCCCGATACCAGCCGTGCCGCCTCGCTGCGCGCCTCGTCGCTGGCGAGGGGTCGAATCTCGAAGAGCTTCGCGCCGAGCCAGATCGTGATCCCGGTCACGACCACCACGTACGGGGCCGCCTTTACGAAAAAGGTCGCGAACGTGATGCCCGCCGCATTGCCGACGATGATGTTGGGAACCGAGCTTATCAGGGTCAGCAGCCCGCCCACGTTGGTGAGAAAACCCTCGACGAGGAGGAATCCCAGCAACTTGTCGCCTATTCCCAGACGGCTGAGTGACACGGCCGTCAGCGAACCGACGATGATCATCGCAGTAACGTTGTTGAGAACCGCCGAGAAGACGACGGTCATCACGCCATAATAGATCAGCAGCCTGAGGGGATCGCCCCTCGACGTCTTCGTTAGGACGATCGCGATACGGGTGAACAGTCCCGATTTAGAGGTGATGTCGACAAACAACGAAGAGCCGAGAATGATCGCGACGACCTCCCAGTTGATGGCGGGAATATAGATTGGCAGCTCGATGTGCTCCTCGCCCACGACGACCACCATGTCCGCAAAGGGCAGCAGATCCAGCAGGCCGCCGAGCAACAGGCAGACCATTGCAAAGACCGCGACGATCACCGACTTCTTGGCGTGAAGCTTCTCCTCGAAGGCGAGGCACAGGATCATCGCAACGAGCAGTAGGGCGAACCCAACGGTTACGGCGCCTGAGACGCTTGCTGCGGCGTGGGTCACAGCATCAGTAGCGGAATCTGCCGCAGCTCCACGGCTAACGGATAGGCGAGCCCGTGCATCGCGAGTTGATCGTCGTCCATGGTATTGATGACAAGCAGGTCGACGCGGTGCTCGGTGATGAGTCTGCGATATTCGCCGAGGCGCCGGCCTATGGTGACGATCTCACCGATCTCGCAGGTCAGCTGCTGCTCGGCGATCTGGCGGCGGCACGATTCGACGTAGTCCCGGGGTTCCTTGAGAAGCTGCCGCTCGATCAGCTCGCGCGCAGACTCGGTATCGATCTCGGGAATCTTGGCGATGACATCCATGTAGCGGTCAAAGACCGACATCGGCTCCACGTGGGTAAGCCAACAGCTTCCGCCATGCTTCGTGAAGCCGAGCGCGTAGTTGACCAGCCGATGATCGCCACTGAGGTGATCGGTGATCGCCATGACGCGATCGGTGTTTTCGAGGGTGTGCGGCAGGGCAAGCGCGGCATCGGGATGCGGGAGGACGACCACCGGTACGCGTGTCGCCTGCGTGAGGACGTCCAGGTACTCGCCCAGGCTGTGGGGCCACTGCCAGGCCGAAGAATGCAGATGGCGGTACGTGACGATCAGATCGGGTGCCTGCGCATCGACGTTGTCGAGGAGTTGCTTCACGCTCGAGAAGCCTTCGCCGTCCAGTCGCGTCCAGCGCGTCGAATCTTTGTCGATGACCGAAAGGAAGGTCCGCACCCGGCTCGAAAGTTCCTCGGCAGCGTCGCCATCGAGGTCGCTGACGACCAGCACGTGGTCGACTGCGAGCTTCTCGTAGCGCAAGGCGGTCTTATCGGCCGCCAGGAACAAGGATTCGAACTGATCGAGCTTCGTCACGGTCTTCAGGCGCCTTTTTCTGCGAGCTTAACCCGCGCTTGCATTGTCACGCCGCGGCGTTCCAGTCGTTCTCGAATCCGTATCTGACGCTTCTCTGTGAGCGGATACTTCCAGATGAAGGGTAAGGCGATGAACTTGAATCCCGCCGGAACAATCGAATAGAGCACCGCGAGCATAAGCAAGGCACTTTCGGAATTGCCCTCTTCAGTGCCGCCGATTGCGGGATCGGCAAGGGGATCGAAACCGAAGAACGCGACCGCCGCCAGCCCGACTGCGCCGCCCAAGGCAGTGCCGCCTTTTTTGAGAAGACCCCAAACGGAGAAATAGAGGCCTGCCCGCTGTTCACCGGTGCGCGCCGAATCAATGTCCACCGCATCCGCCGCCATTGCGGCAGGTATGGCAAGCAGTGCCCCGATCGCCGAGCCTTTGAAGCACATGATCACAAGGAAGAGACCGAACATACCCGACGGAATGAAGGGAATCCACGATGCCCAGAACGCATACCAGAATATCGCGACTCGGTAGGCGCGGTGTTTGCCGATGCGGTTCGCAAGCCAGGTCCAAACAGGCAGGCCCAGCACCGAACTGAGGTAGTACACCAGCAGGTAAATCGGATAGAGCTCACCGGCCCCAATCACGTGCTTGACGAAAAAGTACGAAAGAACGCCCGTCATACCCGTACCCAAGACACTCACCGTGTAGCAGACCATCAATCGCACGAACGGCCCGTTGCGCCTAACGACCCTGAGACTAGCCAGAAATGTGGGCTTGCGTCTGGGTATGACTTGTTGGTCGGGCTCCGGTACGAACAGCAGCGCCATCAGGAACGTAACAGGGATCAGCACCAACACAGCATTGGCGAGCCAATTCAGGATCACGTCAATGCGTCCGGCCCGTTCCTCCATGATGTCCACGAACTCGCCGGCGAAGTTGCTGAGCACGTCCGCAACGGAACTCAGGTCGGCGCGCGAAAAGTAGATCAACGCCGCCGCCGCGAGCGGTAGCAGATTGAACGTGATGGTGCCGAGGAAATGAAACTGCTCACGCCGTGCCGTGATCTTGGTGCGCTCGTCATAGAGCGGAGAAAGCTCGGCGCCCCAGGCGTGGTAGGGCAGATCGACAATCGTGAACGCGAGATACAGAATTACGATCCAGAACCCGAAGTACCATGCCGAAGGATTCTCGGAGGGCACGAACAACATGTAGAGCGACAGCATCAGTAAGGGTGCGCCGGCGGCGATCCACGGCTTACGCCGGCCCCAACGACTCTTGGTCTTGTCGCTGAGAACTCCAATCAGCGGATCGGTGAAGGCATCCGACAGGCGCGCCGCGAAGATGATCACCGACATGGTGTAAAGGCTGATACCGAGCTCGACATAGTAAGGCAGGACGTAAACAGCAAGCGGCAGCAGCACCATCGAAACCGGCATGTACATCGCCGAGTAGTTGACGATGGTCAGCCCACCAACGACGCCTTTTACCTGCTGATCAGGCATATGCATTCCCAGCGCGTTTAAGCGCGACGTTTATGCTGCTACGAAGTTTTCTATGACCGTCTCGAACTTGTCTTGCGCCGCCTCAATCAGTTTCGGCAAATGATAAGTCGGGAACAGATCCTCACAAGGCTCGTAATCCCGAAGCAACAGCTTCGCCAGATTGGCCTTATGCACCTCGGTCGTGCCGTCCATGATTCCCATCTGAGGCGCCGCCATCCACATCTCGCCCAGCGGTGTTTCGTTGGACATACCCAGGGCACCGTGTAAGTGGATCGCGCGATAGATGATGTCGTGGTTCACCTTGGCCGCACTGATTTTGATAGAGGCAATCTCTTTGCGAACCTCCCGTGTGTAGGCCTTGGTCTTGTCGATCAACCAGGCCGTATACAACACATGCAGGCGGAACTGCTTGAGCTGAATGTACGAATCGGCAATGTCCTGTTGCACCATCTGCAAATCGGACAACAACTCGCCTTTGGCTTTTCGGCTAAGCGCTCGTTCGCACATCATGTCCAACGCCTTGGCACAGACGCCAACCGCACGCATGGCGTGATGCACCCGTCCGCCACTCAAACGTGTTTGCGAACCGACAAAGCCTGCGCCTTCTTCGCCGAGCAGGTTCTCGCGCGGCACTCGCACTTTGTCGTAGCGGATGTACGCGTGGCCGCCACCGCTGAGCTTGTAATTCTCCCTAAGCGGCGTACCCAGACCGTGCACGTTACGCACGATCTCAACCCCTGGCGTATCCCGATCGACAAGGAACATGGATGCGCGCTCGAGCAGCGGCTTATCCGGCGCCGTCACGGCCATGACGATCAGGAAGTCTGCATCGGCACCGTTAGAGGTAAACCACTTCTCGCCATTGATGACCCACTCATCCCCATCGCGTACCGCGGAACAGACAAATTCGCCCGGTTCTCCAGCGTGGGGTTCCGTCATGGAATAGGCCGAATGTTTCTCACCGGACAACAGAGGCTTCAAGTACTTTTCCTTCTGTTCGTCGGTACCGTTATGAGCAATCAACTCCATGTTGCCCGTATCAGGGGCCTGACAACCGAAAATAGTCGGCCCCATTCGAGTACGGCCCAATTTTTCATTCAACAGGCAGAGTTTTACCTGCCCCAGGCCGGGACCACCCAAGTCCGGGCCGAGGTGAAATCCCCAAAGCCCCTGATCTCTGACCTGTTGCTTTAGATCGTCGATGTAAGCGCGAATCGCCTGCCAGCCTTCGCGGTCGATTCGCTCTCCGTCCTTTGATCTACCGATGCTGAGGAAACTATCCAGGGGTTCGATCTCTTCCTTGGTAAATTTCTCCACCCAGTCGATTTTTTTCTGAAACTCCGGTTCGACCTCAAAATCAATCGCCATCTCTCAATCTCCCGCATGACCTAGTTGTCGTTTTCTGATCGTTCAAGCACCTGTCGAAGACCACTATAACGCGGCTGATCGATCGCCACCTGGTTGGCCACCGAGTTGCGCAAATAGGACCTCAAGCGATCATCATCCAACGGCTGAGATCCATCGCGCAGCGCGTGCACCAGACGCCAGCGCAAGCTCGCAAGGTCCGTACCGCTAGCCTCCTCATCGGTGGAATACAAAGCTTGCAAGCCAGCATGCTCCCGACGTCGATGTTCCGGCAACAGGTCGAGCTCCCTCGAGACGATGTCGAGAGAATTCGCCGACACCCTGGACAGGAAGCGAGTTCGACCCTCCGTTTCCATCATCACCTGATCTCTCAGGAATTCACTGACCGCCGCGATCAATTCATCAGCTCTCGGCATATCGAGGTTCTCACGCACCGGATCTGCCGAAACGAGATCTACCGGCCCGGGAATGATCAGGTTGACACAGTCCACCAAGGCTTCAGAGGTGCGTCGACCGATGCTGGCACGTTCAATCGATCTATCCGGTC
>JAPUIA010000017.1 GCA_027297435.1 Gammaproteobacteria bacterium
GATGTAGACGATGTCGATGTCAGAAGCACGGATGGCAATTCCGTCGTCGAGGATGCGTGCGCCTTCGTTGATCAACGGGTACAGGCAGCGCTTCAACACCTCGTCATCATCGATGTCGCTACGGGTGATGCCGAGTTCGGCCGAGGTTTGCTCGACGATCTCGATGACCTCGGGGTCGGCTTGGCCGGCACGGCTGCCCTCGGGATAGATGTAATAGCCGCGATGGGTTTTCTGGCCGAAGCGTTCCATCTCGCAAAGCTTGTCTGCTACTCGCGCCGTGATCGGCACATCTTCCGGCTTCATCCCCGCGAGTTTGCGCGCGCGCCAACCGAGATCTAAGCCGACCAGGTCGTTCATCTGAAAAGGCCCCATCGGCATGCCGAACGACAGCAGTACGTTGTCGACCTGGTACGGCGTAGCCCCTTGCAGGATGATCTCGCCGGCTTGACGCGTGTAGCCCGCCAGCATGCGGTTGCCGATGAAGCCCGGCGCGTTGCCCGACAGCACGGCGACCTTGCCGAGGGTCTTGCCCATCTTCATCGCCGTGGCGATGGTGGTGTTGTCGGTCGCAGCGCCGCGCACGTTTTCCAACAGCCGCATGATGTTGGCCGGGCTGAAAAAGTGCATACCGATGACTTCGTGGGGTCGGCTCGTGGCTTGTGCCATTTTGTCGATGTCGAGGCCTGACGTGTTGCTTGCCAATACCGCTCCCGGCTTGGCAACTGCGTCCATTTGTTTGAAGGTTTCCACCTTCACGTCGATGTTCTCGTAGATGGCCTCGACGATGACGTCGGCTTGGCCGAGATCCGCATACTCGAGGGTGCCGGTGATGAGGCCCATGCGTTGGTCGACGTCGGCTTCCGTCATGCGACCGCGCTGCACTTGATCGTCATAGTTGCGCTTGATGACGTCAAGACCGCGGTCCAAGGCCTCCTGGTGCATCTCCAAAACGGTGATCGGAATTCCGGCGTTGGCAAAGCACATGGTGATGCCGCCTCCCATGGTTCCGCAACCGATCACGCCAGCCGAGTTGATGGCTTTGACGGGTGTGTCTTTGGGCACGTCCGGAATCTTCGCGACTTCGCGCTCGCTGAAGAACACATGAATCAACGCTTCGCGTTGGGGATGAGCCAGGCACTGTTGTAAACAGTCCCGTTCCACCGCGAGCCCGGCGTCGAAGTCATCGCTGTTTATCGCCGCTTCTACGCACTTGACGATCAACCCAGGCGCGAACCGGCCGCGCATGCGGCGACCGGCCTGTTTGAGGGCGTTGGCGAAGATCGCGTCGTTACCGCGATCGGCCTTGATTTTGCTGTCTTCGTCGCGGATCTTCCGGGTCTTGCTGCCTTCGGCGATAACGTTTTGAGCGTAGGCCTTGGCGCCTTCGAGCAGATCACCCTCGATGAGTTCGTCGACGATGCCGAGTTCGCGGGCTTCCGGCCCCGGAATCGGGTCGCCCGACAGGATGAACTGCAAAGCCTTTTCTGCGCCGATCAATCGAGGCAGACGTTGCGTGCCGCCCGCGCCGGGCAACAACCCGAGCTTCACCTCCGGTAGACCGACCGGTGCTGTGGGTACCGCAACACGATAATCGCAGCACAGCGCCACTTCGAGACCGCCCCCAAATGCGGTGCCGTTGATGGCGGCCACAATGGGCTTTGTGCTCGCCTCCATGAGCTTCAAGCATTCGTGCAAGCCCGGCGCTTCGCTCGCCGCACGACCAAACTCGGAAATATCCGCCCCAGCGATGAAGGCTCGTCCAGCGCCGGTAAGCACGATCGCTTGCACAGCGTCGTCGGCCAGCGCTTGGCTGACGCCGTCGAAAAGCCCCTGCCGCACCCCGCTGGAGAGCGGGTTTACGGGCGGGTTGTCAATGGTCATGATCGCTAGATTGTCGACCGTCTCGTAGTGAACGGTGCCTTTCATGTGATCCCCCCGGGGTCCAAGTCATTCGAAACGAGCGCGCAAGTATGGCCAATTATCGATGCAGCTGACAAATGAGCAGATTGCCGACTACCAGGAGCACGGTTTCCTGTTGGTGCCGAACCTGATTGCCGAATCTCACCTTGACCGGTTTGAGGCGCGATTTGTGGCGTTCGCGACCGAGGTCGTCGAACCGGCGCCCGAGATGATAATCATGCGCGACATCATGGTGGTCCAGGGCGCGGTGGAACCGGCAACGCCAATGCACGCAATCAACAAACTGATCAATTTCGAGGACGACCCGACGCTCTACGGCTATGCGTTGGAAACGCAGCTGCTGGCGTGCGTGCGAGATTTGATCGGCGCCGAGATATTCAGCATCTCGACCAACGTCTTCAACAAGCCACCCGGCGTCGACGGCCGCCACCCGCTGCACCAAGACCTGCGCTACTTTCGCATTCGACCGGCCGACAAGATCGTCGCTACCTGGACCGCGCTGAGCACCGCCACCGAGGAGACGGGTTGTCTCGCCGTGATACCGGCAAGCCACAAGGGCGAGTTGTACGATCACGCCTACCCGGATTGGGAATATGTGAATGCGGGGTTTTTCGGTATCGATGCCGAGAAAATTGGGGAACGGGTCCACGTCGAGATGCAGCGGGGCGATACCTTGCTGTTTCACCCTTTGCTCATTCACGGGTCCGGGCGCAATTTGAGCCAGTCGTTTCGCCGCGCCATTTCGTCGCACTACGCTTCGAGTGAGTGCGAGTCGCCCAACCGCGACTGGCGCGTAGGCAAACAAGCCCGTAGAATAACCATATAAAAAACGTCTGTTTTTCAATAGGTTAAGACGTATTTCTATAGTTGATTATATGCCTCCCATCCGAGTCTAGGCTACCGAGCGCGGTAAGATACGTCCGGCATTGATTTTGCGACAACGGGAGATTGCAGTGCGTGAAGTGGTGATTGTGGACGCTGGGCGTTCGGCGGTGGGCAAGTAAAGAGGGTTCGCTGTGCGACGGGATGCTTCTTGATCACCAAGGCAGTTCGCTAGCTGCAAAGAACCGAAGGTACCTATGGGTTGGTCGCCATGTGCTGCGGGGGTGGCTTAGGCACGGAAACGTTGATCCAGCGGCTTTGATCGTCGCGCGCTACGGGGAATACCATACGGGCGAGGTATAGGCCCGTTCTTGGATCGTCGCGGGGCCTTCCAGCGGTTCGGACTCGCCCAGCGCCAACGCATCGAGCAGCCCGTGGCGAGGCGTTGGTATCTCCAATACCCGAACGTAGTAAAAGGCTCGTTCGCTGGGATCGAACTCGGGATCGGTCCAGACCGTGGACAGTTCCGTTGCGCCGATGTCGTTGGTGTAGCGCCCGGTAGCGAGGTCGACCGTATTGCCCACAGCCGGTAGTCTGCCGTCGCTGCCGAGCGCCCGATCATCGGACCACGCGACATTGTAGATGCGTTCCTTGTCCGCACCGTCGCTTGCGAGCCATCCCTTCACGACCTGAATGCGATCCAGGTTGGCGCCGCGCGGATCACTTTGCGCGATGATCACGAAGGAGGGTGATGCGCCACCTGGAAATGGTTCGAGCTCACCACCCATGGGCACGCCCTTGCTCGTACCGGTGGCGTAGAAATCTTCGTTCACGAGGTCGTCTTCTGAAAACTGCCAACCCGCAAACAGTTGCACGCGAATGCGCGAACCGGTGGTGGCGTAGACCTCGCGGCGCTTGAACGCCGCCATGATAGCTTCGCGAGTGTTCGCATCGGCCCAAACCGCAGCGAGCCCCGAAGCGGACATCGTCCAGCCCGTGGGGCCGCCCGCGATGCTGAAGCTGGCCTTGTTTTCCGGGATCGAATCGGTCGCCATCTTGCCCCAGAAGTTGGGTTCTTCGGCCGAAGATAGGCCGGTGTGCGAGTCGGTGGATCCGATCATGCCGAATTGATAGGGATTGGTGCCGACTTTGGCTTCGAGGCCCAAGCCGCGCTTCAGCGCAGAGCGAGCGAAGTCACCGGGCCCAGGCCGGTAGGTTTCGCGATCTTGTTGGATATAGAACGGGTAGGATTCGAAGTCGGCGAACTCGTCGTCCGGCGACAATTGCGGATGCGCTTCCGAATCCCCCTTGATCTGCGTGACTTCGACGACCCGTTCCCATTTAGCGCGAAGTTGTGCGTAGGCGGCTGTGTATTCCGCACCACGCAGGGACGTTTCGTCGAACATGAATCCTTTGGAGATGTTGGAGTTGTGTGGAATAGACATGAACTCGGCGCCGGTAGCGTTTGCGGTTGTTTCCAACCACTGCCAAAGGTCTTCCGGGTACGGGCTATCGGTGCTGGCAAACGGCAGAAATTTCTGCGCGGTTTCTGCGTCGGCGTCGGTGAACACCACGCGATGTAAGTTCGCGCCACCCGGGATGGAACTCCATTCCCAGCCGACCAATGCGGTGAATTTCCCGGGTTCGTAGTGTCGTTCGGTCGCGTCCGTCGATTGCCGCCACGCGTCTTCGACGACGTTGTCGCTCAACGGAAATGCTTGGCCCACGTCTTCGGCCCAAGACTTCGCAGCCTCCCGCGCGTTCCGTGACTTTGGCAGGGCGCTCACGAACAATGCTGCCCCCTCGCGCTCATCGATGGCTTGCCTAACCGTTCGTTCGGTATACCACTGGATCACTCTATCCAAGATTCCGGCGTCTGCTTGGTTGATGCCGTTGTAGTAGATGTCGCGTAGCGCGCCCATTAGCTCGGCGTGGTCCGACACCACCAGAAAGTCCAATGGCGTATCGATCCGTACCCGGGTTCTGTTGAACGGATGGATCACCGGTTGTCCCTTCGCCCACCGATACGCGGTGTCCGGATCTGCGGTCAGGTTGTTGTTGAGGAACGCATCGAACGAATAATTGGTATGGAGGTGTGTATCACCCCACAAAAGTTGCCGCTCAGCCG
Source organism: Gammaproteobacteria bacterium (assembly GCA_027297435.1). Classification (GTDB taxonomy): domain Bacteria; phylum Pseudomonadota; class Gammaproteobacteria; order Pseudomonadales; family Azotimanducaceae; genus Azophilus. The sequence continues at coordinate 4,871 of JAPUIA010000017.1, forward strand.
CATGCGCCGCGGCGTAACCCAGTACGCTCACAAGCAGAAAGACAGCTATCGGTCGAATCATAGGTTGCCCTCCTTTGGTTTGGGTTGGTTGGCTATTGGCCAATGATGCCGCGCGCGCGCAGCGCTTCAATCTTGGCGTCGTCGTAGCCGATCTCGCGCAGCACTTCTACGGTGTGCTCGCCATGTAGCGGTGCGTCACGACCGGCTTCGGCGGGTGTGCGCGAAAAATGCGGCGCCGGACGCGCCTGGCGGTAGCGCCCGTATACGGGATGGTCACGCTCGAAGATGCTCTGGTTGACCTTGACCTGTGGGTCGTCGGCGACGTCCGACCGTGACAGCACCGGGGCAACGGGAACTTCTTCGCGGTTGAACCGTTCCAGTATCTCGTCGGTGGTGAACTGCCCAATCGCGTCCTTGACCTCCTGAGTCATACGTTCGATGTTGTCGGGATGCAGCCGTTTGGCGATGTCGGTGAAGTTCTCGTCGTCCAGCCAATCCGGCCGATCCAGTGCGTGCGCGAGGCCCGTCAACTCTGCGGCGCTTTGAAAAAACGCGATGACGTCGCCATCGGACGTTTTCCACACGCGGTAGACGTCGGCCATACAGATGGGTTGCTCGACGCCGTCGCCTAAAAGGGTGTGCATCATCATGCCGTCGGGCCAGAAAAATGCCAGGGTAGCGTCGAGCATCGCTACGTCGATGCGTTGGCCGCCGGCGCCGCGCTCACGGGCAAACAGCGCGGCCACGACAGCTTGCGTGACGGTATAGGCGGTGGCTTTGTCGGCGACAATGTTCCGCACCAGATCGATCTCACCGGTATCCAGGTTGCGTTGGTTTTCGATCATCCCGGTGTAAGCCTGAATTACCGGATCGTACACGCGGCGATCCCGGTAAGGGCCACTGGTGCCATAGCCGCTGATCGACGCGTAGATGAGGTTTTGGTTGAGCTTGCGCAACACATCCTCGCCGAGTCCCAAGCGCTCGGCGGCGCCCGGGCGCCAGTTCTCGATGAAAACGTCTGCCTGCTTGACGAGATCCAGGACGATCTCGCGTCCAGCGGTCGCTTTCAGATCCAGCGCCATGGCCCGTTTGCCGCGGTTGCAGTTGGCGAACAGCGCCGACATGCCGGCCCGGTAATTCACCGGTAAGCGAGTCGCATCGCCGAGCTCGACAGGCTCTACTTTGACGACGTCTGCGCCTTGGTCGGCGAGCATCATGGCTGCCAACGGTCCGGAAACGATCGCGGATACGTCTACGATACGAATGCCTTCCAGCGGTCCCGACATGCAATCTCCCCCCGATGAACGCCAGGTAAACCTTGGCACTGTAAGGCGAGGTTGGCAAGATCGTCGCAACTGAAGGAGGACTTATATGGATATCGGGATCTGCGTCGCGTCTCATGTCGGCGACATCGGCTACGTAGAGCGCGCGGAGGCGCTCGGGTACAGCCATGCTTGGTTGGCGGACAGTCAAATGTTGTGGTCGGATTGCTACGCCACACTAGCGTTGGCCGCCACGAAGACGAGTCGCATCAACCTCGGCACCGGCGTAGCCGTTACGGGGACGCGTCCGGCGCCCGTGAATGCTGCGGGCATCGCGACGATCAATGCGCTCGCTCCGGGTCGCACGTTCTTCGGCGTAGGCGCCGGTAACACCGCCATGCGCGTGATGGGTCTGCCGCCTCACCGCATTGCGGCCTACGACGATTACCTCGGCACGATCAAGCCTTTGCTGAAGGGCGATGAGGCATCGTATGGCGAGAACCCACTACCGATTCGCCATGTCATGCCCGACAAGGGGTTCGTGAATTTTACCGACGACATACCGCTCTACGTTTCCGGTTTTGGACCAAAGTCGTTGGCGTTGGCTGGAAAACATGGCGATGGTGCGGTGCTCGCCTTACCGCAAAACCCGGCGGTCATGGCCAATATCTGGCACATGATTGAAACGGGCGCCGAAGCGTCGGGCATTACCCTCGATCGCGATGCCTATTACACGACCGGCCTGACAACGATGGTGGTGTTGCAGGAGGGCGAGGCCAAGGACTCGCCCCGGGTCAAAAGCCAATGCGGCGCCATGGCCATGGCGGCGGTACATTACTCGTACGATCAGTTTCGCAACTTCGGTCACCAGCCACCCAACGCGTTGTCCGGCATTTGGGACGACTACACGGCCTTGTTGGAATCGTACCCCGAAGAGCGACGTCATCAGCGTATCCATGCAGGGCACAATTGTTGGGTACTCGAGGAAGAAGAGCGGTTTCTAACGCCGGACGTGCTTCAGGCCAGCAGCATGATCGGTACCCGCGATGACCTCATCGGTCGTTTACAAGGGTTCGATGCTGCCGGGTTGAACCAGGTGATGATCCTACCGAATTTCGACACCCGCTTTGACGTGTTGGAACAGGTGGGCGAGGCGATCCTGCCCAACGTGTAGCTTACCCGTTGAAACGCATTGACATCCTGGCGCAATGATCGCAGATTGCACGCTCAAGCGACGGACCGGAGTGTAGTTGTGAAGCGTATGCGAAGCCTCGGCGTTTTGCTCTTGTTGGCGGGGCTTCTGACCGCACCATTTGGAAATGCGGATGAACTTCCCGCCATTGGTCAACTAGAGACGAGAGAGTACCTGATCATCGTTCACGTCTCGCGAGACGGTCCACTGTACACGATAAAAACCCACGACGAGACCGTTGTCGAGGCACACCTAACCGAACAGTTGTTGGCGACTCTGTTTCCCGAGTTGTATGAGACCCTGCGGTGGGCGATAGCGGAATTCTCCGAATAGGCGGTATACGAAGCAGCCATTCAAACGATACGCGTTTCAGTATCAGCGGGCGCTCAGTTTACTTGCAGCCTTTTCGGCCTTCTCCCACATCTCGACGTATGCAAGAGCAGCAGCGAAAAGAGCGTCTATCTGATTCTCAGGTGTTCCGATCGCGCGGAGATCTGCCAGGAAATCCGGAATCAGGCCATAGTGAGCCAAACCCTGAACGTTGAGGTCCATGTCTTCGTGGCCTAGTCGCGCGAGGTTGATAGGCTTGGCACCGGCGCGCGGCAGATCGGTTCCATCGTACCGTAGCCTGCGGCCGTTGCGCTGCAGATTCCGTTGATTGAGCTGTTGGTCTACTTGGTTGTGCTCTCCCCCGCACGCATCCAGCCCGAATCTGGGCCCAGGCAATCCCGCAAGGCCATTGACGTCGGTTCCGAGACCCACTGAGCCGCCGGTTAGTTTGTGAGCGTGATGCAAAGCCTGCGCGAATGACTTCGATGAGGTATCGCAATCATTGCGCACCATGCTTCCGTTGGCGTTGCTAACCCATCCCTGATTTAGTAGCAATCCGACCACACCTCCCGATTCGACAACTTTGCGGACGAGATCGTCGGGGCTATGCATCTCACTACGTTGCTGGTCCCAATGCGTTTTCAGGAATTTCTTGCCGTACCGTTGCTCGATCTCCAGTCGTGTGGGCTTCAATTTGCGTAGCCATGTGTGGGACAACATGGCGGGGGCGTCGTAGCTTTCGAGTAGTTCAAGGGACTGTCGGGAGGAAAGGTCCGACATGTGCTCAAGATCGACGATCATACCGCGTAAGACCAACTCTCGGATGGCAGCAACACCGTGCCTTGAAAGTCCCAGCTCGTTGCAATGTCTGGTGACTTTCGCGTAGTCGGGCGAATACCAACGTCCGCTCTTGAAGAAGGACAGCAATTTGATTGCTACAGGCAGGCTGCTGCCACCGCGGAAGGTATACGTTACGTCGGTTTGTCTGCACTCAATTGGCGTTGGATAGGAACCTCGAAGGAACTGGTTATTCGCTGCGAAAAATTCGTTGTATAGAGCGTTGCCACCGAGGCCATTGTTCGCGAGGTGAATCGGTCCGACGTGGCGTACCCCCCGGTCGAAAAGCAACTCAACGCCAGCTTTAACGTCGCAGCCATTTTCGGGTTTTTCGCATCCGAATAGAGTATCTACCTCTGTGGCCGCCACGACCGCCAGTCGATTGTCCTCGATGATGTCGCGCGCTTCTTGGGCGGAGTGTGCCCACTGCAGCCAACCACCCTCATGAAGATGAATCCACCGATCCATATGTTTCAATGCCGATAGTTGCCGTTCGATAACATCAGTATCGTCACACGATGCGCCTTCGGCCTGGGTAGCGAACTCGCAAAGGGTTTCGCTATTAGTCACAGACACCACAATGAGACGCAACCCGTGCGTGTATGCTCGATAGACCCAATCAATGTACATCTGCTGATGGAAGAACGTGTCGTGACGGGGGTAGTGCAGAAAGTGCGGTGCACCGTCGTGAGGGTGCACTCGTTCGCGGGCCTTCACGATCTCCTGTGTCAGGATGTGCCTGTTACACGTGTGTTTGCAGAAAACGAGCGAGTCTGTGATCTCATTGCCACCGCTAGGATCAGCGGCGAACGGAGAACCGGCAAACAACACACCCCCAAAGGAATGATTGGAGAACATGTGGGCGTGATAATCTGCCAGACCTCCACCACGCGGGGGCGGACCGTCGAGAGGCCGACGGTTTGCGGAGCCGACCTCGCCTGTATCGGCAAGACTATTGGGAAGGGAAAGTCGGCAGTCTGGATCGAGAATTGCGCAGCTCGACAGCGCTAGCAAAGTTGCCACCAAAAAAGCAACGTGACGATTGCGTAATAATTTTTGCCGAGTTCGTTTGTGAATGATCTCCGTGCCGCGGCTCGGATTTCGAATCGTAAAAATCGACCTGCGGTCCACTTCGTTAGCCACAACGGCCAGGCTCGCTCCTCGTTGAAAGGTGAACGTCGGCTTCCAGCGCCGGATGGTCGCTTAGGGGTTTGCCATTTTCAAAAAACGTCGTGCTTTCTTCGGCTCCGTCGATACGAATATCCGCGCCTTTCCCGGAACGAAAGAGTATGTAGTCCAGCTCTTCGACACTCCCTGTGACAGCTTGCAATTTCAAGGGCACCTCTACCAGGCAGAGCATTGTGGAGAACGCCGCAACGGGTGCATGATCGAGCGGGTCTTTGCGTCGTGAGTTCAAGTCCCCTGTTACGATAACGCTTCGACCGGCTGACAAGCGGCGGATTGCGGCTGCGAATTCTAAGAGTTGGCTAGATCGTACGTCGCGGTCGCGTATTGAGTATGCGGCGTCTAGATGCGTCGTGTAGATGTCGACCGAAGATCCGGCAGCGAATTGCACCCGCACTCCCATCCATCCTTTGGTCCCCATACAATCGTTTGCAGCGGCGTAGTAGCCGTGACACTCCTCGTACGGGTGCGCACCGAGGAAATCGACTTCAAGCGATGGTTTTACCAGTGTTGTAAGCCCAGATCCGACAGGAAACTGGCAGTGTGGCAAGGGCCAACAAACTAACGCGGCTGGAAGGAGGGGGATGAAAGCCAGCTGTCCAAACGTCAGTCTTGCACCGTTCCCTCGGGCGATCGTCGTGCTATCGCTGACTCGATGAGTCAAGTCTTTGTGATAGACGAAGTCTTCCTGGAATGTCACAACCGTAAAAGAATCCAGTCGTTCGGCAATCAGGCGTATGCGTGCTTTCGGTTTGTCCCTTGTGATTAATGCGGGGAC
>JAPUIA010000170.1 GCA_027297435.1 Gammaproteobacteria bacterium
TACGCAGAATGGCGGATTCTTTGGCCCATGCACGTCCTCGGTAGTGACGAGATGTTCTTCCACGATCAACACGCCTTGGGGCACCAGTAAGCTCGGCAACTGCTCGATGAGTTCTAGGTTCAGATATCGAAACAACACGACGACGTCGAAGGGGCCTTGGACGTCTAACCCATCATCGAGGTCGCGCTCGATCCAGGTAATGTCCAGGTTTTCCCGTCGCGCCGAAGCGGCGGCACGTTCGAGCCCGACCTTGGACACGTCCACGCCTGATACCTGGTAGCCGTTTTTCGCGAGAAACAAACAATTACGCCCAGCGCCGCAGGCGATATCCAAAGCGCTGCCTCGCGGAAGTTTCTCGATCCATTCGGCTAGCAATGCACTTGGATGGGTTCGTTCGGAAAACGCTCCCTTGGCGTAACGCTGATTCCATTTGACTCGATCGGCTTGGCTCACGAGCAACATCTTGGCGCCGAAATGGCCGGCTTTCCATCGTTGGGTTAATCTGACGTCTTACTTGGAGGAAGGACGCATCTCATGCTGGATTTTGTCGGCTTGAATTGGTGGGCGATCTTGGTCGCGACGGTTGTCGCGTTTGGGATTGGAGGGTTGTGGTACGGGCCGCTCTTCGGTCAGGCCTGGTTGAAGGCGTTGGGCAAGACCGAGGATGAGATCGAGCCGTCGCCAACGCCGTTTATAGTCAGCTTTTTCACAGCGTTGTTAACGAGTATCGTGCTGGCGGCGTTGATTAACAGCCTCGCCATCGCGACGTTGACCGGCGGCCTGATCATCGGGGCGATTACCGGCATCGGTTTCATCGCGACCGCCATGGCGTCGGACAGCGCGTTCTGCGGTTGGGGCGTGCCGCTTTTTGCGATTCAGTCCGGATATCGAGTTTTCTACAGCATCGTCATGGGCGGCATACTCGCCGCCTGGCAATAACAGAGCAACGTATCGAAGGGAAGAGCCCATGAGCGAACTAACCGATGCTTTGGTGGCAGACTTGCGGACATTGGACACACCCACCGTGTGCAACGCGTTGGAAGTGGTCGCGCCAAAACGGCGTGGCTATGGCTACACGACGCAGCCGCTCGTCTGTATTCGTCCGGAGCTGCCACGCCTGGTAGCTGTTGCAAGAACCGCAAGCATTCGAAGCGTCCATCCGAATGACAGCCCAACGGCTCGCGAAACGTCGATGGGGTACTACGGCTATATCGATGAAGGCGCGAAGCCGAGCGTCGTCGTGATCCAAGACCTGGATGGCGCGCAGCGCGGTTACGGTTCGTTTTGGGGCGAGGTCAACAGCAACATCCACAACGGTCTCGGCTGCCGAGGGGTCATCACGGACGGCAGCATTCGCGACATCCCCGACATCGCCGACGGTTTTCAGATGCTGGCCGACCGGGTCGGTCCGTCCCATGCGTTCGTGCATGTCGTCGACTACGGGCGGCCAGTGACGGTTTCAGGCATGCGAGTGGTCGACGGGGACCTCATACACGCAGATCGCCATGGTGCGGTGGTGATCCCTTGGGATGTCGCAAGCCAGGTCAAGGAAGCCGCCGACCTCATCGCTCGCCGAGAAGCGGTTATCATCGAGGCAGCGAAAGCACCCGGCTTTGACATGGCGCACTTGCGCAAGGCCTGGGGTGATGCGGCGGAGGTACATTAGTCATGGAATGGTTTTTCTATTTACTTGTCATCGCGGCCGCTCTCTGGGGGGTCACGCGCTTCTTTCTACGCGGCGAAGACTTGACGCCCTATGACGGGCTGCGTGACACGGTCACGGGTACGCGCGATGTGGCGAGCGAACAGCACGCTCAAGCCGTGAAGCAAATCGGCTTCATGGCGCCGGCGAAAGGCTCACGCAGTCAGCAACTTAAGTCGATGCGTGAACTGATGGATGCGATGGGCGACGATGCGAATCTTGACGGCGTGGAGGTTCGAACAGTCGATGTGGATGGGGTGCCCGCCGAATGGGTTGTGTCCGACGGTTCCGATCCTGATCGACGGCTGCTGTATCTACACGGTGGCGCGTTCATGATGGGAAGTCCGCGTAGCCACCGGGCCATTACCGTAAAGTTATCTAAGATCGCGGGCGCTGCCGTGCTCGCCATCGACTATCGATTGATGCCCGAAAACAAACGCATCGAATGCTTAGTCGATTGCCAAAGGGCCTATCGCTGGATTCTTGAAAACGGCCCGCAGGGTCCGGCGCCGGTAGAGCGCTTGTTCGTCGCGGGAGATTCCGCCGGTGGCAATCTTACATTGGTGGTTATCGCATGGGCGCGTGACGAAGGGCTGCGGGCTGCGGATGCGGCGATCGCGTTGTCGCCGGCAACCGACGGTACCTTTTCGGGACCGAGTATGCGCAGCAACGTCGCGACCGACCACATGTTGGGGCCGGTGATGGGACGTGTTGCGAAGGTGCCGAGAGGCATAATGCTCTGGTTCGGATGGCAGTCCAGCCGCGTACGGCCGAGCGACCCGCGGGTTTCACCGATTCATGGCGATCTTGCCGACCTTCCGCCGACGCTGGTACATGCCAGTGAAGCCGAGATGTTGCTCGATGATGCACGGCGCTACGTCAGCAAGGCCAACGCGGCAGGCTCACCTGCCGTGCTGCAGACGTGGCTCCACATGCTGCATGTTTGGCACATCTTCGAGGCCACGCTGCCGGAAGCCAAAGAAGCCTTCGATCACATCGAAGCGTTCCTGGAGAAGACAGCCCCCAGATCTGTCCGTGCGGCTATGGACGCTGCGTCTGAATGAACGTGGACGACCGGCACCTAAAGACCGGCTAGTATAATCAACGTGGAGTTCGCGATTGCAATCGGGTCGGACACGGTCCGATTAAGTAACGTATTGATGGCACGCGCTCGACTTTCGTTGGGTGATTCTCCGAACATCAGGATGTGGGATCCAGTCTCGTCCAACGCCAGCCAGATTCCAGGTAATGTTGTCTTGCTGGGAATCCCCAAACGCTCAAGCCGTTGGTTCGCAAGGTCGGCGACCGCTGGATCATACTGGTCTGTGAAGGCCCGCAAGCGCCGCAAGCTCTCAACGTAAAGCGCAAGGCCGGTTGGCTGACCGACATCGACGGCCAGCGAATGCTCGAAGTGCATCACAACCCGCAGCTCATCCAGAAGTCTGGTCAACTCGACATCCAGTCCGCGCTCGAACGCCTCGATGCGAGCGAGCATCCACAAACCAACAAACGTCTGGTTAACAGATGGGCTAACGTTCACCGGCTCACTTCCGGGTGCTGGAATCAACGGTAGTGGCAGGATGGTGCGCTTGAGCAACGCGATACCGTTCTTCGCCGCGGCAGTCGGAGGCGGATTTACGGTGACTCGTACCGAGTCATCGTCGCTCGCATCTTCGTTGTCGGTGACGGTGAGCCGAAAAACGAGATCGTTAGGTGCATCGACGACCGGCGCCTCGAATGAGGCAACGGATTTAGTTCCATCGATGATGGCTACCGGTTCGCCGCTCAACTGCACCCACGAGAAATCCGAGATCGTGCCATCGTCGTCGGCGCTGCCCGATCCATCGAGCTCGACACGATCACCGGACGTGACTTCGAGATCAGGCCCGGCCCGCGCGTGGGGGTTTACGTTACTAGTGAAGAACTCGTCGCAGAATTCGTCCGTGCCGACGCAGATCCGCGTTTCAGATCCACTGCCACAGCCCGCCGCGAATAGCCATGGGGTGATCAGTACTATTAGCCTGCAAGGGCTTGCACACCTCTGACGCACGATTGATGTCCTTCGAGTGCCAATTGTATCACCGCGTGCGCCGTGCTACGCAAGTCGATGCAGTTTGCTCTGCAAACTGCCAGGCAAAACAACGTCCTGCAGCAGCACGGCGTGGGGTGGGTTGTAGAGTTGCCTTATTGACGCTGCGTCTGAATGAACGTGGACGAAGGGGGCACGTACCAGATGGGAGACGACCAAGCCCGGTCCTGAATTGTGGCGTGCATGTCGGGCCGTGGCGTGACGCCTGCACGTATCGCATCCCAAGTCGACCAGCGGCATTTCGGGTTTTCCAATACGCGCACGTAGTAGAAGGCCCGTTGCCCTGGAACGAAACTCGGGTCGCTCCACACCGTTGATAGTTCCGCGGCGCCCTTGTCCTGGGAAATAGCGCACGTCGCGATATCGACGGTCGCGCCATTGTCCGGACAGCGGTGCGTTGTTGGATCTACGGTGCCGCCGTCGGAACAGGCGACATCGTAGACTTGTTCGAAGGTTTCACCGCCTTCTACCCAGCCCTTGACGACTTGCAACCGTTGTAAGGGGGCAGTGTCTGCATCACGGGTAGCCCAAACGAAGAAGTTGGGCACGGAGTCGCCATCGCCTAACAAGTCGCCTCCCATCGGCACACCCCTTGAGTAGGCATCGGCGATGATGTCGTCCGCTGCAAGCAGCGTTTGATCGATCGCGTAGCCGCCGAAGAAGCGCACGCGGATGTGCGGGCCGCTTGTACCAAAGGTTTCTTTGCGGCGAAAGGCGTCGTAAATCGACTCACGCGTATTGGATTCTGCCCACACGCCGGCCAGTCCTGAGCCACCCCAGAACCGCGAGGACGGTTGTGCGTAACTTTCGCCGTCTTCGGTCGGTTCATCCAACGGGACGGAACCGCGAAGTTGCGGCGTAGCGTCCAACATTCCGGTCTTGCTCCAGTAGTTGTCCTCTTCGAACGAACCGGCCGCGTTGTGTGTATCCGATGAACCGATGACGCCGAAGCGATACGGGTTGAAACCACTGGCAGCCGCCATGGCGATGCCATTTAGATAAGCGTCGCGAACGTAGCTCCCGGGAGGTTGGCTTTCCAGCTGTGTCGCAATGCGATACGGCATGATTTCGAAGTCGGCCCACTCATCGTTGGGAGACAATAACGGATGGGTGTCGGATGTGCCCTTGACCTGGGTGATCTCGACCAGGGGCTCGTTGCGCATGCGCTGGTCGGCGTACACCGTGTCGATGGGTTTGTCGGATTCATAGTAGTTCTTCTCGAACATCCAGCCGTCGGAACCGTTGGAGTTGTGTGGAATGGCCAGGGCCTCCATGCCAGCCGCTCTGATGCTGTCCATCCACACCCACAGGTCCTCAGGATTCAAAGAGTCGAGGCGACTGAATGGAATGTTGGGTACGGCGCTTGCATCGCCTCGAAAAATTACGTTGCGGTGTAAGTTTTCGACGCCGGGACCGCTGGTCGTATATTCGTAGGCGATGAAAGCG
>JAPUIA010000171.1 GCA_027297435.1 Gammaproteobacteria bacterium
GGTGCGGGACGACCCACAAGATTTTTTAGTCTCCATCGACGGAATGGAGCACACTACCAAACGCCGCATAGGAATCGCTGGTTGATGCCATGAGAACTCTTCTAACCTAATGACTGACCCTCGTTGCGCGCGGTTACCGAGGGTAACGGTCGATTTATGCTGCCTAAAGGAGTCCTCATGAAACCCCCCAAGATTGCGATCAACGGGTTCGGCCGAATCGGTCGAATCATTACCCGCATCGCAAAACTGCGTCACCACTACGATGTTGTCGCAATCAATGATCTCGCCAACGCGGAAGACCTTGCTTATGCGTTCAAGTACGACAGCATACACGGGACGTATTCGGGAGAAGTGCGTTGCGACGGGGACACGATCGAGATCGACGGGGATCGGTTCAAGGTGCTCGCCGAACCCGATCCATCAAAGCTACCCTGGCGAGAACTCGGCGTCGACTACGTCATTGAAAGTAGCGGGCGTTTTCGCAAGCTCGCGGAGCTGCAATGGCACCTCGACGCCGGCGCGAAGCGCGTAGTCATTACGGTACCGACTAAAGAACCGCTCGCGGCTACCCTGGTCATGGGTGTCAACGATCACGTCGTGACGAAAGATACGAGGATCATCAGCAACGCAAGCTGCACGACCAACTGTGCCGCGCCTTTGGCAAAGGTCCTCCACGAAAATTTCGGCATTGCCCGTGGGCTCTTGACGACCATCCATGCCTACACGTCGGATCAGCGTTTGATCGATGCGCCCCACAGCGACATCCGCAGATCCCGCAGCGCGGCGACCAACATCGTGCCGACATCCACAGGTGCGGCAAAAGCGATCGGCCTGGTGCTCCCTGAACTCGCTGGTAAGCTGGATGGCATGGCGGTGCGCGTACCCGTGCCGGACGGCTCGTTGGTGGACTTGACGGTGGAGCTGGACACCGACGTCACTGTGGATAAGGTCAACCAGGCCATGAAGGTCGCAGCGGAGGGTGCGTTGAAAGACATTCTCTCGTACTGCACGGATCCGATCGTATCGAGCGACGTGATCGGCAATAGCCACTCGTGTATTTACGACGAGCAGTTGACCCAGGTTATGCAGGCGCGGATGGTCAAGGTGATCGGCTGGTACGACAACGAGTGGGGCTACAGCACGCGCGTGGAGGAACTCATCACGCGGGTTGCCGAGATGGATCGCGAGAACGGATGATCGAAGGTGATCCAAGGCCGTGCAAGTGATGCGCAACTACGCTTCCCTGCGATTCGCGTTGCCCGGCGCATCAACCGATGACGATCACGGCAGCGCCACTGACCCGCCCCGCCCGTAGGTCGTCAAGCGCATCGCTTGTGCGAGCGAGCGCGTAGGACTGCACGTCGCTACGTATCGGTATTTGCGGCGCCAACTCTAACAGCTCCGTAGCATCGCGACGCGTCAGGTTGGCAACCGATCGAATGCTGCGCTCCCACCACAGGTCCGCGTATGGAAACTGGGGAATGTCCGACATGTGGATTCCCGCGCAGATCACCGAGCCGCCCCTGCGGACGGCTTTGAGCGCCAAGGGCACCAATTGTCCTACGGGGGCAAATATGATCGCCGCATCCAGCTCGACGCCGGGACGAGCGTCGGAACCTCCCGCCCACGTTGCGCCGAGGCGCTTTGCAAACGATTGACCCGCATCGTCTCCAGGGCGGGTGAAGGCGTACACCTCACGGCCCTGCCAGATGGCAACCTGGATCAATATGTGGGCCGCATTGCCGAAGCCGTAGAAGCCGAGCCGCTGCCCATCGCCGGCCATGTTCATGGCGCGGTAACCGATGAGCCCGGCACACAATAGCGGTGCGGCTTGATCGTCGGTGTAGGAGTCGGGCAGGGGGAAGCAAAAGCGTGCATCAGCAACCGTGTACTCGGCGAAACCGCCCGGGCGCTGATAGCCCGTGAACTGGGCGGAGTCGCAGAGGTTCTCGCTGCCCGAACCGCAGAACGAGCACGTGCCGCAGGTGTATCCCAGCCAAGGGATGCCGACCCGGGTTCCGTTTTCCGGTCCTCCCTCGCCGTTGCCGGCAACCACGGTGCCGACGATCTGATGACCCGGGACGACGGGATAGCGACCGTCGGTAATGTCTCCATCGACGATATGCAGGTCGGTTCTGCAGACGCCGCACGCATGAACCTGCACCAACACCTCGCCGGGTCCCGGCTCCGGAACGGGCAAGTCTGTCAGTTGCAAACGACCGCCGGGGCGATCGAGTACCATCGCCTTCATGACGCAACATGCTACCTCATGAACGAGTTACCCACCGAGCTTGAGACCGCCTACCGGGCGGCGGAGTATCGGGTGGGGAACATGAGGCTGCGTATCGGCGACAAATTCGACGGCATGGTTGCGTTCCACGATGCATACGGAGTTGTCGAATCCGCTTATGTCACCGCCCACAATCCGGCGAGCCAAGCGACCGACGCAGCGAGCAACGCCGCGCGGCAGGCGAGCCTCGAGCACGATATCGAGACGGCAGAATTTCGCTACCTTCAGGGTATTGCCCGGGATCCCAACGGCGTGTGGCCGGACGAGGACGGTTGCCTGATTTTCGGCATCGACGTGCAACAGGCACGTGAGTTTGCTCGTCGGTACGGACAGCTGGCCTTTCTCCACATGGGTCGTGACGGTGTTCCACAGCTGATGGTTGTGGGTGGGTGCGAGCGGCTTTAGGGCACCTCGAAGATTCCCGTGGGACGGCTTGGTAGGAGGCGACTGCACATCTCCTCGATCCGTACGGATTCAGTATACTTAGTATCAGAGCAAGGGACGGCAGACATCGTTGGGGTGGGAGCCGTTTCGACACGTTGGGATTTGTCGGCGATTTGTTAGCCGCGGGCCGCGAATTGCGCGCCGAGTAGTCGTCACCCTCAGCATCAGTCCAAGAAGGCAAACGCATGACTGAAGAAGTTGGTTTATTCGATGTGATGTACACCTGCCGTGCTATGCGGCGACTCGACTCGAGACCGGTACCGGAGGATCTGCTGACAAAGCTGATCGATGCCGCCAATCAGGCGCCGAGCGGCTCTAACCAGCAAAGGGCGCGGTGGATCATCGTGCGCGATGCCGGGCAACGCAAGCGGCTGGCCGCGCTGAACAAGAAGGCGGTGGAAGCTTACATAGGTCCACAGTCCGGCCGGGCGGGGGAATTGCCTCATCAATCGGCTGAAAAGCGCCAGCGGATGCTCGACGCAGTCCTCTGGCAGGCGGAGCATATGCAGGAAATACCGGCGCTGGTGATTGCCTGTTTCGAGTTCGATGGTCCGGTTTCTGCCGGTGAAGCCTCTCGCGCTGGCGGCTCACTCTGGCCGGGTGTGCAAAACCTACTGTTGGCTGCGCGCGCGCTCGGCCTGGGTGCGGCGTTGACTACTTTGGGTTTGAGTGATCGTGCTGCGAGCAGGGAGGTGTTGGGTTTGCCGGAGAATATGGAAGCTTTCGGCCTCATTCCCGTAGGGTATCCGTTGGGGAAGTTCGGACCGGTGACCAGACTTCCGGTCGCCGAGACGATGCGCTGGGATCGCTGGTCAGATTGACGGAATAGTAGAACGTTAGGGTCGAGGTACGGACGGGAGGAAGAAGCGATGGGAAAGCTCGACGGCAAAGTCGTGCTCATCACTGGCGCCGCGAGCGGCATCGGTCGCGCGAGCGCAATCCGCATGGCCGCGGAAGGTGCTGCGGTCATGTGCGCGGACATCGATATCTCGGGTGCGCGGAAAACGGCTGCCACGATCGCGGAAGACGGCAGTAGTGCCGCAGCCGCGCTGCAGCTGGACGTTGCAAACGAATCCGACGTCCAGGCCGCGCTGCAAACGACCGTAGACGAACTCGGCGGGCTCGACGTAATTTTCAACAACGCCGGTATCGGCGGCGCCGGGAATGGTTGGGACGAAACGATCGCGATCAATCTGTCCGGCGTATATCACGGCCTGTTCCACGGCGCACCGTTTCTCGCCGCGCGTGGTGGCGGCGCGATCATCAACACCGCATCCATCGCGGGACTGGTCGGCCTAACCGGCAACCCACCGGCAGAACAAGCCGACTTGCAACCGGGCGCCGGCGCGTATGTCGCGGCAAAACACGGTGTCGCCGGGCTGACGAAACAGTATGCGGTGACCTTCGGCATGCACGGTGTGCGGGTGAATGCCATCGCGCCGGGGTACATCGAAACGCCGATGACCGTCCTTGTGCGCGAGGACGAGGACGTTCGGCGCTACATCGAATCGTTGCACCCGATGGGGCGCCTCGGTCAACCGGAGGAGATCGCAGCGGCCGCCGTGTTCCTGGCTAGCGACGACGCAAGTTTCATCACCGGCGTCGTGTTACCCGTCGACGGCGGCTACACGGCACGTTAGCCGGTGCGGTTGCCTGAGTGGACTCGAGCGTCATTGCGATCTTGATCAAGCGCGTAGCCCGACGCCATTACATCTCGAGACTCGGACCGGTGTGGCCTGCGTTTGCACCCATCGGCGCCTCTGGCTATGTTGTGGATCTTGCCTTAGGGGGCGGGAATAGCGGGCTGATCTGATGGGCGAGGACGCGGCCGTGTCGCAGCAACCGTTCGATGGCGTGCGTGTGGTCGAATTCGGCCAGTTCGTCGCGGTACCGTTCGCTGCGCAGCTGCTCGCCGAAGGCGGCGCGCACGTCATAAAAATCGAAGCGCTCGGAGGCGATCCGACGCGCCGAATGCGGCCATTGGCGCCACTCGAGACGCGTACCTTCCTATCGCGCAATCGCGGTAAACATTCACTACCGCTCGCGCTCAGCGATCCCGGTGCGAAACCCGTGATCGATGCCTTGCTCGCGCGGGCCGATGTCGTGCTGATGAACTTTCGTCCCGGTTTGGCAGAGAAGCTCGGGTTGGACGCGGTGACGCTAGGTGAACGTTTCCCGCGCTTGATCATCGGCACGGTGACGGCGTTCGGTAAAGAGGGCCCCGATGCGGGCCACGCGGGCATGGACATCGTCGTCCAGGCGCGCAGCGGTTTGATGGCAGCAAACGGGCGAATCGTCGACAACCGCCCCGCACCGGGAGATCCGGTGAGTGCGGATTACATGTGCGCAATGACGCTCGCGTTCGGCGTCAGCGCGGCGCTCTTGCGCCGGGAGCGGACCGGGCAGGGCGGCAGCATCGACACGTCGCTTATGCAGGCGGCAATGACCCTGGCCAACAACCAACTCATACGGTCGGAGCGGCAGGACGGCGCCCGGCATCGTGCGGTGCTCGAGAAACTTGCCGGGCAGCGCGCGGCGGGCGTTTCTTATGCCGAGCAGTTGCAAGGCATGCCGTCGATCCGTACGTTGCCCATGTTGAAGGTTTACTTCAGGACGTACGATACGGCCGATGCGGTCATTGCGATCGCTTGCGGCAGCCATTCGCTACGCGTGAAGTTCATCGATGCCGTCGGGCTGGTTGACCCGGGACTCGACGCCGTCGACGACGGCGACTTGAGCGCGCACTACGATGAACTCACGGCGAAGACCGAAACAGTAATGCGCAGCAGACCGAGTGCGGAATGGATCGACGTGTTCCACGAGGCGGGTGTGCCCGTGTCTCTGGTGAAATTTCCGATTGAGCTCTTCGACGACCCGCAAGCCGAGGCGAACGGTATGTTCCACACGCTCGAGCACCCGACCGCGGGCGATCTCAAGGTGCTATCGCCGCCGGTGCGGCTCGGAGAGGATGGTTTCACACCGGCAGCGCCAACGGCCGCGTTCGGTTCGGAAACCGAGTCAGTCTTGTCGGAGCTCGGATTTTCGCAGACACAGATCGACGCGCTGGTGGACGTCAATGTGACCCATCGGAGTTGAAGAAACGCCCGCTCCGGTTAGGAAACCGAACATATGTACACGTCCCATTGAGTCAGAGAATCCGCTTGAAAAACGGGCGGAGTCCGCGCATTGAGCGGACTTCCGCGTTTGTCATGGAGTAGTCTCCTGAATGAGTGATGGCGAGAAAGAACCGGAGATGAACCCGGCTTCAAATGCGACTGTTTGCGTGATTGGTGCTGGTATTGCTGGATTAGTCACCGCAAAAACCCTCATACAAGATGGATTCGACGTTCAGGTTATCGAGAGAGACTCGGATCTAGGTGGCACGTGGGCTCCATCGCGAACGTACCCTGGTTTGAGAACAAACAACTCAAAACAGACATACGAGTTTTCTGACTTTTCATATTCCGACAGCGCTGACATATTTCCCTATGCTGAGGATGTTCGTAGTTACCTGGAGTCATACACTGACCATTTCGACGTTCGCTCGAGGATTCGGTTCAACCAAGAAGTAGTTGCCGTTGCCCAGGCGCCGGATAACCGGAATCGGTTGACGGTGACTTGTCGTTCATCGGCAAACGAGGAGACCACATCCGACTTTGACTTCATTGCCGTTTGTAACGGTGTTTTACACATCGCCAATCTGCCAGCTATCGAAGGGATGAATGAGTTTCGTGGGCGTATCCTACATTCGAGCGAGGTCACAAAATCGACATACCGACCTGGCGACAAAGTCATTGTCATAGGCGGGGGGAAGTCGGCTTTCGACTGCGCCGCGTGGGCTGCGCAAAGCGGTGTTTCTCCGACCTTGGTTTATCGGCGCGCGCAATGGATGGTGCCACGGTTTTTGCCTGGAGGACGCATACCGGGAGACTGGCTTATCACCTCCCGACTGATGGCGTTATTCCTGCGCTACTACCATTCCAGTACCATCGAGCGCTTCATGCATGGCGCAGGCAAGCCGTTGGTGCGCTTGTGGTGGGGCCTCTTCGCCTTTGCTTGGCCAAAGGACCTGAAGATGCCTTCGGCGTTCAAACCAGAAGAAAGGCTTCCGGCGGGTCTGGAAAAGGTCGGCGTAGGGGGCGACTTTTATGCAGCCGTCAATGACGGTTACGCTGACGCAATACACAGTTCGATAGACCGGTTTACGCATGGTGGGGTAGAGCTGGCCGACGGCAGAAGCCTGCCCGCTGATGTTGCGATCTTCGCAACGGGGTGGCAGCAGAGCATCTCATTCATGAGTGAGGAGCTCCGCAACGAAGTTGCTGGGGCAGGATACTTTCGGCTCTTTCGGCACATTCTGCCACCGACGGTGCCGAATATTGGTTTTGTCGGCTATGCGTCGTCGTTCGCTTGCCAACTAACCGCTGAGATTGGTGCACACTGGTTGTCGGAACACTTCCTCGGGACCTTGCACCTGCCATCTGTGAATGAGATGAACGAAGAGATAGATCGGGCACACGTATGGGCGGACGAAAATTTGCCGAACCGCGGTACTGAAGGCTTCGTTGGACCGCACATTTGTCACTATGTAGATGATCTTATGGGTGATATGGGTCTAGAAACTAGAAGAATGGATAGGTTCGTCGCGGAGTATCTGACGGCGTTTCGGGCTTCCAGATTTGCGGGGTTGGGTGATGAACGGCGTCGGGCCCGAATGGCTCAGCGCTTTGCTGCGAAGGATTGCGATGGCCATTAGCGGCGACCGCTCCGAAAACGATGCTCAGCCGACGTTGTGCCGCACAGTGATGAGCTTTACTTTTGGATGAACGGCCGCGACGACAGGGTGTTTCCTTTGGAGACGAACCAGATTCCGCTGTTCCACTTGTTGGGGACAGCGGATAACGACAATCAGCACACCCTGTTCGACGGCGGTCACTATGATATCCCGCGCACCGCGGTCATACGTGCGGCCGCGGATTGGCTGGATCAGTATCTCGGAGTGCCTTAGGCTCTGTCATGGCTGCGATTCCGACGATCGACTCACAGGTACATACCTATGAGCGGGATCGTCCCGAGCGACCGTGGGTTGGGTCGTTGCAGGGCCCGTCTGAGGTCACGGGCGACAATATGGTTGCAGCGATGGACGCTGTCGGGGTCGACGGAGCCCTGTTGGTTTCGCCGTGGAGCATGTATCGCTTCGATGCCAGCTACGCGCTCGAAGTGTATGCAAGTCATCCGGGGCGGTTCGGTCTGATCAAGCCGTTCGATCCGCGGGTAGCAGGCGTTGCAGACGAGATTGCCGAATGGTCGGCAACGCCCGGGGTGGTCGGGGCGCGAATCATGTTCATGGGCCAGGCGACACCGGACGCCGATGATCCGGGTCTGAATCGGATATTCGCTGCAGGCGCGCAGTATCGCTTGCCGATCAACGTCTTATGTTGGGGAAGGCTTCCGCTATTGGGTGAGCTGGCTCGCAGGAACCCGGAAACTCAGATTGTTTTGGATCATGTGGGTCTCAGGCAACCCTTCGAGCCGCCCGTTCCACCGGATCCGTTTTCCGATCTCGCCAACGTCATCGACCTCGCCCAGTGTGACAACGTGGCCATCAAAATTTCAGGTGCGTGCACTCTGTCGCGTGAACCATTCCCCTACCAGGACCTGTGGGAGCCCTTGGGGCAGATCTTCGAGGCATTCGGCTTCGATCGCTGTATGTGGGGCACCGACTGGACACGGGCCGTCGGGTTGCTGACTTACAAAGAGGGCGTAGAGGCCTTCCGGGTCACCGACCAGTTGTCTGACTCTGAGCGGTCCGCGCTGATGGGCGGCAGCCTCGCCCGCATATACACCTGGTCGCCTACGGTCGGGTAGGAAGGTGCTGCCGCGCAACCTGAACAACCTGCCAATTGAGCGAGGATGAAGATGACTGCACTCGATGATCGTTCGTTGGGTTGGTTGCGTTACCTACACCGTAAAGCCACGACCCCTGACAACTGGGACCGGGACGGTCAGCCACATGCGCATTGGGACGACATCACCGGCGAACCGATGACCTCATGGCACCGGTTTGATCTCATCGATTCCAGCTACGCCATAGCATTGATGAGCGACCGCACGCCTGCGTGGCGCGAGATTTACAGCGAGATTCTCGATGCACTGGTGACCAGGCATACCAGCTGGTGGTCTGCGGCCGACTGGATGACGCAGTTTGGACACGATCCCGACCGGTCGAACTATCCGGAGCGATATCGCCCCATCATTCCAGCGTCGCTGTGGGGTGATTACGATGTGCCAGGTTGGACGGCCAACGGCGTCGACCCCTATGGCGTTCAACCGGATCCGATCGCCGCGGACGGCATGCTGTTCTACAAGGGTTTTTTCACGCTCCTGATGAGCCTGCACCGGTATGTGTCGGGCGACGCCAAGTGGGACCAACCGTTTCAGATGATCCGGGACGGTGATAACACCTTCACGTGGAGCCACTCGGGCGTGGCTGCCCACCTCGCCGAGCAGTGGCACAACAGCCGGATCGGATGCCATTGCGAGAACACCAAGATCTGGCCTTACTGACTAAGTGGTGCGGGCCTCGGTCTGAGGCTCTACGACCAGATCTTCGGCACCAGCCACCACGGTGCGTTCGACCAATGGTGGGAGTATGCAGAGAAGAACTACGTAACCTGGGACGGTGACGACCCTGTCGGGCTCGACCTGTACTACGATCCGATCGTGGACGAACACGTCGGTAGCGGACCGATCGGTATCATCGCGCCGACTTGGTACTTTGCGCCGCAGCGACCACAGGTCGCCCAGGCAGGATGGCAGACGACGGCACTGCTCAGCGGCGTTCTAGGCGACGGCCCCATTTCCGGTTTGGATGACCCGGCTAGGGCGACCATGCTCCTGCAGTTTGCAGGCGAGTTTGCCGACCCCGCGACAAAGCAACGTATCTGGGAGGCTGCGGAGGACCACATTGAACCGACGTGGGACCGTGACACTGGTGAATTCACGCTTGGCTTTGGGCTCGACGAGCCACATCCGCGTGGCCAGTGGAACGCACGATCAATGGCGGGTTGGGTTTGCACCGAGGGTGCCTGGTCGCGCATCTTCAACGCGCCGAATCTCAACAAGTTCGATGAGCCAACCGTCCAAGGTGTCGACTTCCCCCGCGTGGCGCTCAGCGAAGCGAAATGGGATGGTTCAGCGCTGTTGCTTGCGGCTCACCCACAGGTTGCCGCGAACGAAGGCGGCCGCACGACGGTACGTATCACCAACGTTGTCTCGACGGACGGATGGGTCGTGACCCAGTCGAACGGCGAGACGATGCCGCTGACGGGAGACGGTAATCACGTAAACGTGCAACTGCCTCTCGATAATCGCACCGTGGTCGTTCGGCAGCCGGGATAAAAAAAAGGCCGCGTTGCGGCCTTTCTATCTATCAACAGGCTGCTAGTGCTTGCCGATGTAATAGCGAGCTTCGGCGAAGTACGTCGTAACGTCAGCGCTGATGTCTACGCCAAGGCCAAGTGCTAACTGGGAAGTCACGTGCACTTCACCCGCGAGTTCGATCGATGTGGTTGAACCCGCTTCGTCAAGTTTGAGCAACTCGACTTTAGCCAGGAATTCGCCTTTTGCACCGACCTTCTTCCGGATTCCTACGTTGGCAAGGTACCCGTCGTCAGAGTGATCTCCGTGAGAGGTTTCCACGTCTTCGCTGACGTATCCAAGGTTTGCCACCAAGTCCAATCCCGGCAGGATACTTCGATGTGCACCAAAGCCGACTACCCATTCGGAGATATCGACGTCGTGATCGAAGCCAATGTCCTCGTAGCCCGCAAACGCTTGAAAGTGTTGTCCAAGGCCGATAGACCCTTCGATTTCGAACCCAGTACCGTCGAGGTCGACGCCATCTTCGTCTAGCGCTACGTTGAGATAGCGTGCTTCGGTGTCATTGTAAGAAAAGCCAGGGTGATCACTGCTTGGGTGTAGTGATTGGCTGTGAGTGTCGGAGTCCTCGGCAACTGCTTGTCCT
>JAPUIA010000172.1 GCA_027297435.1 Gammaproteobacteria bacterium
ACCTTGAGACGCATCTCTGCCGCGGCTTTGCGGGTAAAGGTGATGGCCAGCAGTTGCTCGGGACGCGTCGCTAGTGACAACAAGCGCAGATAACGGTTGACGAGTAGTGTGGTCTTGCCGGACCCGGCCGGCGCTTGAACGATGAACGATTGGTTGGGTTCGACGGCCCTGGCACGCGTGGTTGCATCGGCGAGGGTCATGGATCGGTCATCGCGTCGATGCGACAAAAACTCGCGAGATGGCAGGTGTCGCAGACGCTCTGAGCATAGGGTTGCACGGCCGCGAAACCCGATCGATATTCGTCGACCAGATCGTCCAGTTGTCGCTGCCACCGATCCGTCAATGCCGGCCAACCGCCTTCGGGCAGACGCGTGCGGCGTACGGGGCCAAGTTCGATCTCGCCATCGGCAAGACCCGTCATGCGCACGCCGTTGTCCGCGATGCGGGCAAACAGGGTCGCGCGTATGGTTGGTGTGCTCAGCGCATAGATCGGCAGCTGCGGTTCGATGAGTCGGTCGGTCAACAGGCGGTTGGCAACTGCCGTGCCGGTTTTGTAATCGATGACCAGTTGGCGTGCTCCGTGGGCCGTCTGTACCTCGTCGAGGCGGTCGATTCTGAGCGACAACTGCATGCCCGGTAGTGCTAGGCGACTCTCCATCTCGAGACCGACGATCGTGAAGGCCGGTCGCTCTGCCTCGAGTTCGACCCAAGCGGACAGCAACCTTTGCAGGCGTGCAATTTCCGCGTCGCGGTAGAGTCTGGGTGCCCGCCTCAGGTGCTTGCGCACGGCGTGGGTCGCTGCAGCCTGAATCTGTTGCGCGCCGACGTGGGAGTCCAATTCACTGGCCCGGTAAAGCTCGTACAAAGCCTCGTGAACCAATAGGCCGCGCTCCAGCGGATTGGGAAAGCTATGGGGTGGTTGCGTCTCTCTCAGATCGAGACGGTGAATGGCCCATGCGCGAAACGGACACTGGGCCTGGTTGCGCAAGAGGCTCGTTCCGCCCTTGGTGACGATACCCGTAACCGGGGTGCCAGACTGTTCCAGCATCGGTTCTAAGGCCGCCTTAGGTGGCTGCGTCAGCCATGGATGGCGACGGGCCCGATACCGGGGGATGAGCTGACGGATGGGCACAAGGTCGACGTCGTCAACCAGTTCGCTGCATTGATGCTGCTCGTCGCCAGCATCGGAGGCATGACTCAGCACCAGGTTGCGGGTTGCTTTGTGCCAACTTGCTGTTTGGCGCTCAGCGAAAGCGCGTTCGGCGTCGTGATCTATTCTGGGTACGTTGTGTTGGCGCTGCAGCGCGATCGGAAGCAGTGGGTTTGGCGTCGGCGTCGCCGGCCAAGCGGTGTCCTGCAGTCCGGCTATCCACAGATGCGAGAACGTCAGGCCGGTGGTTTCCAAGTACCCCAGTATCTGCACGGGTGCGGGTGCTCGCTCCGGCGCGAACATCCGATTCTCCAGCATTCGCTCGAGCGTCGTGAGGGCGACTTCGGCCGTACAGTTAGGTAAACCTTCGAGTCCGCGCAAGCCGTCGAGCGATTCGACGATGGCTTGGCGGGCCTGGTATTGGACGCTGTCGATGCCGACCACGTTCCAGCTCGCACTCTCGAGCGCATCCTGAAAAGTCTTGACCCATGCTCCGAAACCATCGGGATGTGGCGCGTTACGCAACGCGCACAATGCCTCCACCGTGGGGTTGGAACGACCTAGATCGCCAACATGAACTTCTTCACGCAGCCCGGTTGGCAGGGTCAGGTTGGCAAGGCGGGTAAACGGTGCGTTGAGCAAGTGGATCAGCTCGGCATGTCGAAGGCGGGTGAATACCAACTGCAAGAGCCGACGAGCGCCTCGCCAAACCGGTTGGTGGGTCAAGGCCATGCCGCCGGAAATGTCGTACGCGTTCGGAGTATCACTGAACTCGACTCCGAATGCGTGATCAACCATGGCGTAGCGTTGGGTGAGATATGGCACGACGATGCCGATGCGTGCCCCTGGCTGCCGGTTCATGATCTGACGGCTCCATTGCGCGGCAGCATGTATCTCTTGCGCGCGTGACGTCACTTCTATGCGTTTGCGGGTTCTGGCGGGTTGGCCCCGCGGGTGCGACGTGGAGGCGGGATGTTCCGTCACGGTTCCGCCCGCTGCTGCAACTGCCTGCAGATAGCCGCGCACCTGCGGGCTGATGACGTCGAATGCGAGCAGATGCAGCAGCTCCCGTTGGGGCTCGATCGCACCGGGCAGTTCGGCTTCGGTGATCAGGTTCGCGTCCCTCAGCCGTTGCCGAAAACGGGTCGCCCAACGTTTATACGTCCGGGTGTTGTGCGTGTGTGCGAAGCGCACGTCGTCGATATCGATCTGCCATTGATTGAGCAACTGCCAGGCATCTTGGGCCAGCGTCGCAAGGTGGGCGGTGCCGTCGTCCGCCAACTCCTGCCATAGCACAAATTCGCCATCGAGCGACAGCAGGCGCTGCTGCAGCGGATACTCTTGATAGTTTGCGTGAAAGTAGCGCTGCAAGCTGGTGACGTTGGGGCGCTGCCAGGCTGTGCGGCCTGCTGCGAGTTGCTCCTCGTCGTAGGTGCGAACGAACTCTCGACACAATCGTTCGTTGGGCGTAACGATGCATTGTTCCGGGCAGGCGTCGAACAAATTTCGGGAGGGTTTGAAAAAATGCGCGGGCACGAAGTTGATTCTATGGGTCGAGTGTCGCAATCGCCAACCCCATCGGCCAATGTAGAATGGCATCACCTTTACAACAGGGTTTCCGAATGTCGGGAAAGGTCGGACTCGTTAGCTTAGGTTGTCCCAAGGCGATGGTCGATTCAGAAGCCATTCTGACGCAGTTGGCCAGCGCCGGTTATGCATCGTGGGGAGCCGTGGCGGACGCCGACGTCATGATCGTCAATACCTGTGGGTTCATTGACCTTGCCAGGGATGAGTCGCACGCAGCGATCGCGGCCGCTCTCGACAGTCACGACAAGGTGATCGTCACGGGTTGTTTGGGCGCCGATGCCGACGCACTGAGATCGCGCTATCCGAGGTTGCTGGCTGTCACCGGTCCTCAAGCAGCCGCAGCCGTGGTCGACGCCGTACGCGCTGCGACCCCAGGCGAGGCAGGCGTCGAATACCTCATGGGTCCTGCGGGCATCAAACTGACCCCTCCCCACTATGCGTACCTAAAGATTTCAGAAGGCTGCAACCACCGATGCAGTTTTTGCATCATTCCGAAGATGCGCGGCAAGCTGCGTTCGCGACCGATTGGCGAGGTGTTGTCTGAGGCGGAAAGGTTGGTCGACCAGGGGGCACGCGAGCTCTTGGTCATCGCCCAAGATACCAGCGCCTATGGCGTCGATCTCAAATACGCCGAAGACCGCCATCGCGGCCGAAGCCTCGCGAGCAACCTGGTCACCCTCGTCACAGAGCTTGGTAAGATCGCTGAATGGGTACGCCTTCACTACGTGTACCCTTATCCGAACGTCGATGACCTGATTCCCTTGATGGTGCAAGGGTTGGCCTTACCGTATCTGGATATTCCGCTGCAACACGGCTCGCCGCGATTGTTGAAGGCGATGCGGCGGCCGCAGTCGAGCGACAAAACCTTACAGCGCATCGAGAAATGGCGGGATGCGTGCCCCGAGATAGTGCTCCGCAGCACCTTCATCGTCGGTTTTCCCGGCGAGACCCAGGCAGATTTCGAGATGCTGCTGGCGTTTCTGGAGGAAGCACAGCTGGACCGTGTCGGCTGCTTCACCTATTCGGATGTCGAAGGTGCGGCCGCCAACGACTTTGCCGGCCCCATCGAAGAGTCGGTCAAGCTGGATCGCCAGGAAACCCTGCTCGAACTGCAAGCCGCCATCAGCGCCCGGCGGCTGCAGCGGTATGTGGGCACCAGCCAGGCGGTGCTCATCGACCACGTGGACGGTGATCGCGCAACCGCTCGTACGCGTGGCGACGCCCCGGAAATCGATGGCACCGTCACGGTGCGTGGTGCAAGGCGGCTGCGACCCGGGGAGTTTATCGTCGTCAAGATCGATGGCGCCGATGAACATGATTTGTTTGGACGCTACGTAGGGAAGCCGCTGAAAATCGATTAGAATGAGGCTCAGACTCTAGGATAAAAATGCGTAAGGACGAATGATGTGGTATCCCATCGCGAGTTGGTTCGAAAACCAAGAGCAGATAATGCAGGCGCTGCGCTAGGGTTATCGCAATGTGGCTGTCTGCACTTTCTGCCGATCAACGCGAGGCGCTTTTGGGTTTGGCCCACAACGTGGTCGTCTCAGACGGCATCCTGGACCCGAACGAGGAAGGCATGCTCGACGAGTTCAAACGCGAGATGGAGCTCAATCCTGCGATCGAGGCCGAATACTTGGAACTGGAGGGTATTGACGGCACGTTTGGCAACCGCAAATCGCGCATCATTGCCTTGCTCAATCTCTTGCGCCTGAGCTACGCGGACGGTGCGTTCGAGATCGAGGAGGAGTGCCTGTTGAAAGAGGTGAGTCGTGCTTTCGGCGTCGACGATGACGAGTTCATGCTGCTCGACAACTGGGTCCGGCGGTTTTTGAGTCTAGAGGAAGAAGCTCGGGTACTGATGGGTGACGAGTCCGCCGGATCGTCGTCTTGAGGCACTGCGCATCAGTCGGACAGAACACTTCTCCCGATGGTGTCTTGCATGCGCTGTAGGACGTTTTCGACGTAGTTCTGATCGAACTGTAGATCCGACTTGGTACGAAACTGAATGCCGACCCGATAATCGTCACCCACGCGGATGCAGTTGTGGACGATGCCGACCACATTGTCGAGACGGTTATCTTCGAACAACAGATCGACAAAAACTTGGACGTCCTTGGCGATCGGTTGATCGACGATTACCGAAAAACCGTGCCGATTGAAATCTTTTGCGAGCCCGCTGTAGCGCACCAACCGGCCCCGTGGACGTAACCAGACTTCTAGCGCTTGACTGTCAAAGCGGGGAAGGGCGCGGCGCTCAGCGGGTTTGGGTGCTGCCATCTAGTGTCCTGTCCCGTAACTAACTTCACCGATTCAGGTGTCTAGCGCA
Source organism: Gammaproteobacteria bacterium (assembly GCA_027297435.1). Classification (GTDB taxonomy): domain Bacteria; phylum Pseudomonadota; class Gammaproteobacteria; order Pseudomonadales; family Azotimanducaceae; genus Azophilus. The sequence goes on from JAPUIA010000172.1 coordinate 5,067, forward strand.
TCGTATTGAATTGGCAATTCGAGTGATGTGAACTGACACACACCCGGACACCGTCGTTACATGTTCCTGTCCGGCAATTCACAGCCAAGTCATAGATCAAAAAGAGCGTATTTTGCACAGCGCACTAGCCAAGACGCTTGATAAGCACCCGTCTAGCCTCGTTCAACTGCTGGGCAAGGTAGGTCGAGCCGCCTTTGTCGGGATGGATCTTCGTCATCAGACGCCGGTGTGCATCGACGACGTCCTGCTTTGAGGGATTGGGCGCGAGATCGAGGACGGCGCGCGCTTGGTCCGGCGTCATGATGTCTGGCGCTGTGCTGCGTTGGTCGGCGCCGCTACGTTGGCCAGTGTGGGTGTTTTGGCCGAACTGACTGTACATTCGCCCGAGAAAAGGCAGGTAGCGTATCAGGGAAAAACCGCGCCGTAAGAAAGGTAGCAAGGCCGCACCAACCGCCGCCAGCCAATGCAATCTACCGGTCGCGGCAAGTAGGCCGAGCGCCGCTACCAACAGCAGCGACGCTGCGGTGATAATCGTCGTCGCGCGGGTCGGACGTTGCGATAACCACACCAGCCTGAACAGTACGACGAACGCGGCGATAGCGACGAGACTGACTAGGATGATGAGCATTGCGAGAAGGTGGTTTTGTCCGCTAGGAAGCAATTGCGCGAATGACTATGATGCCATGGAACCGACGGTGAGACCGGGTGGATAACGCCGAACTCAACAAATGGCTAGAAGAATTGCGCGTTGAACACCGCGATCTCGATGAAGTGATTCACCACCTGCTGGATACGCGGCACCACGATACGATGCGTATCCAACGCCTCAAGAAACGCAAACTCAAGCTCAAAGACATGATCTCCAAACTCAAGAGCGAGCTGATACCGGACCTCGACGCATGACCCAGGCCAAACCGCTCACTGTGGCTATTTCCTCGCGCGCGCTGTTCGACCTTACTGCCAGCGACCACGTCTACGAAGCACAGGGTTTAGAGGCCTACCGGCAATTTCAGATCGATCACGAAGATGCCGTGCTGGAGCCGGGCGAAGGTTTCAAATTCGTTGAAAAATTATTAAATATCAATAAGATACTGGGTAAACATCGAGTAGAAATCATATTACTCTCGCGCAACTCGGCCGATACGGGCTTGCGTATCTTCAACTCGATCAAAGCCCACGAACTGGATATCACCCGAGCCGCCTTTTGCGGAGGCGAGAGCCCGTATCGGTACATACAAGGTTTCGGCTGTGATCTGTTCTTGTCGACGCAAGCCGATGACGTCGGCCACGCGCTGCAACACGGGGTAGCCGCTGCAACATTGCTGGGAAGGGCATCTAGGCCCGCCCAGGATGAGTCCAATGAATTGCGATTGGCGTTCGATGGCGATGCCGTGTTGTTCTCGGATGAAGCCGAGCGCATCTACCAAGAGCGGGGCCTGGATGCGTTCAGCGAGACCGAAGCCGCCGCGGCTGCGGAACCGTTGGAAGGCGGGCCATTCAAATCATTTTTGAAGGCCCTGCACAGCCTTCAGCAGGAATTCAGCGAAAACTGCCCAATCCGGACGGCCTTGATTACGGCGCGCGGCGCGCCCGCGCACGAACGCGTGATACGCACGCTGCGTGCGTGGGACATACGCCTCGATGAGTCGTTGTTTTTAGGTGGGATGGAAAAGACCGCTTTCCTCAAAGCCTTCGGCGCCGACGTGTTCTTCGACGATCAAGCCCAACACTGTGAACGCGCCGTGCCCCACGTTTCGGCGGGTCACGTGCCCCACGGCATCACGAACGAGAAGACCGCGTAAACACTGCTCGGGAGATTCCTGACGCAAAGGTTATACATAAGCGACTTCTTATAGCTTTTTGTGAGGTAATCACGTTACAGTGCGAGTGATTCAAGGGCGCTGACTTACCTGTATGAAACTCCAACAGCTGCGCTACATCTGGGAAGTTGCACACCACGATCTCAACGTCTCTGCTACGGCTCAGAGTTTGTTTACTTCTCAGCCCGGTATCAGCAAGCAGATTCGTCTGTTGGAAGACGAGTTGGGTGTCGAGGTCTTCGCACGCAGCGGCAAGCACCTCACCCACATCACGCCGGTCGGCGAAGTCATCATCGAGGTGGCTGGCGACATCCTGCGCAAGGTCGAATCGATCAAACAGGTCGCGCAGGAATTCAGCGACGAAAAACAGGGCACGCTGTCGATTGCGACGACCCATACGCAAGCGCGCTACGCATTGCCGCCGGTCATTCGCAGGTTCCGCGAGCAGTACCCGGATGTCGCGTTGCAGTTGAACCAAGGATCCCCCGCCCAACTTGCGGAGCTGGCCCAAGAAGGAGACGTCGACTTCGTCATCGCGACGGAGGGCATGGAACTGTTCAACGATCTGGTGATGATGCCCTGTTATCGGTGGTACCGCGACATCGTGGTTCCGAAAGGCCATCCGCTCACCGAAAAGGCGACGCTCACCCTGGCCGACGTTGCCGCAGAGCCCATCGTGACCTACGTGTTCGGGTTCACCGGCCGCTCAGTGCTGGACAGCGCATTCATGGCGGAGGGCTTGGATCCCAACGTGGCCTTCACTGCGACCGACACGGACGTCATCAAGACATACGTCCGCCTGGGTGTCGGCGTCGGCATCATCGCGTCAATGGCATTAGACCCGGAAATCGACGATGACCTCGTCGCGCTGGACGCGTCCCACCTATTCGAGTCGAGCGTCACACACATCGGTTTTCGGCGTGGCACGTTCCTGCGCAAATTCATGCTCGATTTCATCGAATGGTTTGCCCCGCACCTCGACCGTCGCAAGGTCGAAGAAGCCGTAGCATGTTCGACGCGGATCGAGCGGGAGAAGTTGTTTGCGGAGCTCGAGTTGCCGATTCGCTAACGGGTCCCGACAGGACACTAGCTTTAGTTAAACGAAATCGAGGTCGGGGTTGTCGCGCAGGATTTCGGCGGCCACCTCGGTTGCCTTGACCCGTCCCCTTAAAACCTCTTTGACGAACTTTAAATAAACCGTGTAGACGCTGGTTTGCGCCCCGTCGCGCACGACGAAAAACGGCGCCCGATCGACGCTCAAAGCGTCCGCCAACTGCATTCCCGGAGATTGGCTATCCGCCTCGTCGGCGACGACGACCTCGTCTAGCTGATCGAGGTATCCATCGACGGCGAGACGCCGCTCGACGTCTTGACACTTATCACAGAACTCGCCCGAGGCGAGGCGCTTCTTGACGAACGTGATATGCACCGAAGTCCTTTTAACCGACCATCTTGACCACGTTCTGCGCATGTAGGCCGCATTCTTTTTGGGTGGCCTCTTCCCACCACCAGCGTCCGGCCCGTTCGTGTTCGTGCGGACCGACCGGTCGGGTGCACGGTTGGCAGCCGATGGATACGAATCCCTGATCGTGTAACTTGTTGTAGGGCACGTCGTGTTGGCGGATGTACGCCCAGACCTGCTGCGACGTCCAGTCAGCGAGCGGGTTGAATTTGATGAGCCTATGATCGGCCGTTGAGAACGCCTGATCTTCCTGTTCTATGGGCACGTCGGTACGGGTGACGCTCTGGTCCTTGCGTTGCCCCGTGATCCAGGCATCGAGGGTCGCGAGCTTACGTCGTAACGGCTCGATCTTACGGACGCTGCAGCATTCGCCGTGGCCATCCCGATAGAAGCTGAACAATCCCTTGTCGTGCACGAGTTTGGCTACCGCGTCGGGTTCTGGCATGAGTAGCTCGATCTGAACGCCGTAGCGGTCGCGCACGGTCTCGAGGTATTCGTAGGTCTCCGGGTGCAAGCGTCCGGTATCCAAAGAGAACACGTCGATCTCGAGCCCTAAATGACAGGCCATATCGATGAGTACGACGTCTTCGGCCCCGCTAAATGATATCGCCGCTTGGTGTGCGGCGAAGCGGCGCTCAACGTCTTTGAGTAGCTGCTGAGGGGTGTCGTGCAAGCTAGCTTTTCGAGGATCCATCACTCATGCTCAGTCTTATTTCGGATTGGCGCGAAGCCTAACAACGGCTAGAAGCCAACAAAAATACCGTGTTGGCATATGCTTAATCGAAACGTCACAGATAACCGGGGGCTGTTGTTTGAAGGTTCTTTGCTTGGATCTGGAGGGGGTACTGATTCCTGAGATTTGGCAAGCGGTTGCCGAGCGAACGGGGATCGAAGCGCTCAACAAAACAACTCGGGATATCCCCGTTTACGATGACCTTATGCAGTATCGCTTGGCGTTGGCTGCCAAACATGGACTGACCATGTCACTGATACGCGAGGTGATCGACGAGCTGCAGCCGTTGGATGGTGCCGATGCGTTTCTACAGTGGGCGCGAAGCGAGCTGCAGGTGGTCATCGTCTCCGATACGTTTTACGAGTTTGCGCAACCGCTGATGACCAAGCTTGGCCAGCCAATGTTGTTGTGTCATCGATTGGAGATCGAGGCTGATCGCATCACCGGCTATCAGTTACGCCAACCTGATCCTAAGCGACGCGCTGTGCAAGCGTTCAAATCGCTCGGTTTTTCGGTCGTCGCGGCGGGAGATTCGTACAACGACGTCGCCATGCTCGAAGAAGCGGATGCAGGTTTTTTCTTTTGCGCCCCCGCCAACGTGCTGGCGGAGTATCCGCAGTACCCACCTGCAGCGTCCTATGCGGAACTACGCGAGTTGATCGAATCGGTGCGCGAATAGGGGTCGGAGATTGCCTCCCACCCCGACTCTTTTTGAGACCGCTTCTAGCTAGAACTGATTCATCGTGTTGGCGGCGCCGCCCGCCAACAGCGCTTTTTCACCCAGAAAGTACTCTTTGTGATCGTCACCGATGTTGGAGCCGGCAAGATCCTGGTGCATCACCGAGGCCAGGTTGCGACGAATCTCGCGTCGTTGAATGTCCCGCACGTATGCGAGCATACCGAGATCGCCAAAATAACCTTCTGAAAGGACATCGGTGCCGAGGGCCGTCTCATGGTAGGTGGGCAACGTGATGAGGTGGTGGAATATGCCGGCTTCGCGCGATGCATCGAGCTGAAAACGCTGGATCAGCTCGTCTGCGGCGGTCGCGAGTTCGGAGTCGTCGAAGCGCGCTTCCATCAGTCCTTTGTCCACCGTCGCGGGGTCCGGATATTCGGAGAGGTCTTTCCCGGCGGCCTGCCACTCGGCGTACACTTGCTCGCGAAACGCCAATGTCCAGTTGAACGACGGGGAGTTGTTGTAGACCAACTTGGCGTCCGGAATGGTTTTACGAACTTCGTTGACCATCTCCGCGATCTGACGAACGTTGGGACGTTCGGTTTCGATCCACAACAAGTCGGCGCCGTGTTCGATGCTGGTAATACAATCGAGCACGACCCGGTCGAATCCAGTACCTTCCTTGAAGGCGTAGAGACCATTGTCCAGACGCAGAGGTTTGGACAGCACTCCGCGCTGGTGAATGGCGATGTCACCGTCGATGAGCTCGCTGACATCGTTGATCTCGGTCGTCTCGAGAAAATCGCAATATTTACTGCCGAGATCACCGGGCACTTTTGAAACCGGAATCTTCTGCGTCAACCCTGCGCCAAGGGAGTCGGTGCGGGCAACAATGATGCCGTTGTCGATGCCAAGTTCCAGGAACGCATAACGTACGGCGTTGATTTTCGACACGAAGTCTTCGTGCGGTACGGTCACTTTGCCGGCTTGGTGACCACATTGTTTTGCATCCGATACCTGATTTTCGATCTGAATTGCACAAGCGCCCGCTTCTATCATGCGTTTGGCGAGCAGGTAGGTGGCTTCTTCGTTGCCGAAGCCTGCATCGATGTCGGCAATCATCGGCACGACGTGGGTCTCGAAATTGTCGATCTTCGAGATGACTTCGGCGACGTTGCCCCCGCTTGCTCGGGCATCGTCGAGATCGGTGAACAGATATCGGAGTTCGCGCGCATCTGCCTGGCGCAGGAACGTGTAGATCTCTTCGATGAGATCCGACACGCTGGTTTTTTCGTGCATGCTCTGATCCGGCAAGGGACCGAATTTGGAGCGAAGGGCTGCGACCATCCAACCACTCAAATAGACGTAGCTTTTGTCGGTCGTCTTGCGGTGTTTCTTCACCGACATGATCATCTGTTGCGCGGTAAACCCGTGCCAGCAGCCCAACGATTGGGTGTAATTACTTGCGTCCGCGTCGTAGTCCGCCATGTCCTTGCGCATGATGTCGGACGTGTACTGCGCAATTTCCAGGCCGGTTCGGAAGCGATTTTGCATCCGCATGCGTACGACGTACTCCGCGCTGATCGCGCCCCATGTTGGGTTGTCGGAACGCAGTGAAGTCACGTTGTCGACTTCTTTTAGATAGCTCGATAGATAGGCTGACATGTTCCTTCCTTATGCAGACGGTTACGAGTCTCGGTCGAACTCGAACGCGCAAATCTAACCGAAAAAAAGCGGAACGGGTGGATACTAATATATTCCTGAAAGGGAACAATCAGAGGCGACGCGCCCGCGAGAGGAATGGGCGCTCTTAAATCTTCAGTACGCGCAATTCCGGATCCATGCTGCTCGCGCCCCAGATCCCACGAAAACGCGCGATGAAGCGTTTTGCCGCAACGGGGTCGTACACGTCGGAAAACGCTAGGTAGTCGCGATAATCGGGCAAACAAACATACCCGGCGTCGTCCCAAACGACGAAGCTCTCAACGGTGTTGCTGTGCTCGGACGGCACCTTGCGGATGGCGATCTTACTGTCGAGACGGCGCGAAAGCTCGACCAGTGTATGCCCTCGATCGACGATCAGCTTGCTGTCGTGGATGAGAATCTGCACTCTGGCATTCTTGAAGTTGCGTACGAACGTGGATAGCCGATTGACGATTGACGGTCGATCGAATAGACCGTGATCGAGGTACTGGCTATAGATCAAAACGTAGCGCATCGGCTTTTCCAAGTAGTCGAGCATTGCCTCGCGACAAGCAGCCTCACCCTGGAAACGGGCAAACGCACTGGACTCCGGAGTCGGTGGCTCCGGGAGCGGATGCAACTTGGTGGGTTGCACTTCGCCGTCAAACGGTATGGGCAGTGTTAGCTCCATGTTGATGTGTGGAATACCGGCTTCCTCGAATTCTGTGCCTGCCCGCAGAAAGCCGGCGCGCCGATAAAAAGCCTCGGCATGGCTCTGGGCGTGCAGAAAGACCCGCGTATATCCCAGCTCTTCAGCCTTGGCGATGGCCAGCTCCAACAGTTTAAAGCCGATGCCCTCGCCGCGATGTGGTTCGAGCACCGCCATCCTGCCGATCTGCCCGGTCGGCAACAAACGCGCGCAACCGATGGGAATACCTGCCTCGTTGATCGCGAGAAAATGGTTACTCGCAGCATCTTGTCCATCCCACTCGAGGTCTTTTGGAACGCCTTGTTCTTCGATGAACACGGCACCGCGAATGGTCTGCAACTTATCGCTGTGCGAGACCCACGGCACGTGGACGAAGTGAACTCGCATCAGTCTTTGGTGAGACCGGACAAGCGATTTGCCAAGCCGATGTAAGCTTGCGGCGTTAGCGATGCCAATTCATCGCGTGCGGCCGCCGGCAGTTCGAGCTCTTCGAGAACGGCTTGGAACAGATCAGCATCGAGCTTCTTACCTCGGGTCGCCTTCTTCAATTGTTCATAGGGTTCCGCCATGCCGTGTTTGCGCATGACGGTTTGTACCGCCTCGGCCAGAACTTCCCAGTTGGCGGCAAGATCGTTTTGGATTTGCTCCCGGTTGACGGACAGTCCCGACAAGCCCTTCATCGTTGCTTGATAGGCAATGCTGCAATGGGCCATGGCCGAACCGATGTTGCGCAGTACCGTCGAGTCGGATAAGTCGCGTTGCCAGCGGGATACGACCAACTTTTCCGCCATATGCGCCAACAGCGCATTGGCGATACCGATGTTGCCCTCAGAGTTCTCGAAGTCGATCGGATTGATCTTGTGCGGCATGGTTGATGAACCGGTTTCGCCTTCGACCTTTAGTTGACTGAAGTACTCGATCGCGATGTAGCTCCACACGTCACGGTCGAAGTCGAGCAACACCTGATTGAATCGAAGGTACGCGTGGAACAGCTCGGCGATGTAATCGTGGGGTTCGATCTGGGTGGTGAGCGGGTTGACCTTGAGCCCCAGTCCCTCGATGAAACGGCCTGCCAATTCGGGCCAATCGACATCTGGGTACGCCACGTGGTGCGCGTTGTAGTTGCCTACGGCACCGTTGCACTTGCCCAACAGTTCGACTGCGGTCACGGCATTACGTTGCGTCTCTAACCTTGCGCGGACGTTCTGCAGCTCCTTGCCCAATGTCGTGGGTGATGCCGGTTGACCGTGCGTGCGAGCGAGCATCGCCACGTCCTTTGAGTCGACCGCGAACGCGCCGATTCGGTCGATCAGGTTCTGCATCTGCTCAAGCAGGTACGCGCGGCTGGCGCTCAACATGAGACCGTAGGCGAGGTTGTTGATGTCTTCCGATGTACAGGCGAAATGCACGAACTCGATGTGCGGCTTGAGACCGTTGATGCAACCGATGCGTTCCTTGACAAAGTATTCGACCGCTTTGACATCGTGGTTGGTCGTCGCTTCGATGGTTTTGATGCGTTCGGCATCCGCCGTGGAAAACTCTTCATATATCGTGACGAGGTCCGCCGTTTGTGACGCCGACAGTCCGGGCAGCTCACTGATCTCCGGGGCTGCCGCCAGCATCGCAAACCATTCGCACTCGACACGTACTCGGTAGCGCATTAGCCCATACTCACTGACGATGGGTGCCAACGCCTCGAGCTTTTGGCGATATCGGCCATCGACCGCGCTGATGGCGGCGAGGGGTGTTGGTTCGGTACTCATGACAGCTGCTCTTGCAATTCCTTCAAGGCTAACAGCATGCTGCGACGGCGCACAACGAAGTGCCATCGACGTCCGCCGAGTTGATCCCAAAGCCACGCAAATCGCACCGCTGCCAGCAACAACGTGCGAATGCGCGCCGCGGTTGCCGGTTGCTGCAACGCTTTGGGATTGCCGACGATCTGGATACGCTTGCCGAGCTGACTGATCGTCTGTTGATACACGTCACCTATCGGGAAAAGCTGGTCCGGATCTACCGCACCATGTGCCATGGGCGCCAGCATCTTTCCGAGTCGCTCCAAAATTTCGCGGTTGGATTTCAACAAGCGGACGAGTTTGTGCACGCTGACGGCATACTTGATGATCTGCAAGTGCGTGCGCTGGCCGGCGAGCACTTCGATCGCCACCTTGACCCCTGTCGCGTAGCGACGCGGCTCGGGAAATACCTCGCCGAAGTTGGCGGCGTCCTGGGTTAAAATGCTATCGACCAAATAACCGATATCGCCTCGTTCATCGCCGTGCGCCGAGTGGTCGACGGCCATCAGCGCCTGCACGGTTGCGGCCAACGCGAGTGGTTGGTACAGATGCTCGATCAACACGCACACGAGCCGTAACTTTCGATGGTCCCGCCACCCAGGCACACCTCGCCATCGTAGAGGCATACGTACTGGCCGGGCGTGATTGCGCGTTGTGGGGTGGCGAACTCCACGAGCAACTGGCCATCGGCACGCTTGCGGACGGTGGCAGCTTGGTCTGCTTGGCGATAACGAACCTTTGCAGCAACCTCCATGGGCAGGTCGACTGCATCGACCAGCCAGTTGAACTCACCGGTTGCGAGCCGGTCGTTGTCGAGATCCGAAGCTTGCTGGGTGACGACGAGATGGTTGAGATCAACGCGCTTGTCGACGACGTACCAGGGCGCCTCCGGACGACCTTTGAGCCCGCCGATGCCCAATCCCTGGCGTTGCCCGAGCGTGTAGTAGGGGAGCCCCGCATGCTCACCGACCTGACACCCTTCCTGGTCGACGATTGGGCCTGGATTGGTCTGGATGTAGCGCTCCAGAAAGTCGCGAAAGCGGCGCTCGCCGATGAAACATATCCCGGTCGAGTCTTTTTTGCGATGGTTGGCAAAACCATGAGCGCGTGCAATCTCGCGCACCCGGGTTTTTTGTAGCTCGCCGATTGGGAATAGTACGTTCTCGAGTTGGTCGAGGCGCACCGCCTGCAGAAAGTAACTTTGGTCTTTGCCCCGATCCAGACCTTTGAGCAGCAGCAGCCGACCGCCTAGGCGTCGTGTGCGCGCGTAATGACCTGTCGCGATGAAGTTTGCCCCCAACGCGGTTGCGTAGTCGGCGAACTGCTTGAATTTGATCTCGCGATTGCAGAGCACGTCCGGGTTCGGCGTGCGGCCGATGGAATACTCCGCTAAGAACGCTTCGAAAACGTTGTCCCAGTACTCGGCGGCGAAATTGGCGGTATGCAGGGGAATACCAAGCTGGTCGCAGATTCGGGTTGCGTCTTCCAGATCTTGGAGCGCCGTGCAATATTCGGTGCCGTCATCCTCCTCCCAATTCTTCATGAATAGACCTTCCACGGCGTAACCCTGCTGCGTGAGTAGCAGTGCTGCGACCGACGAGTCGACCCCACCGGACATACCGACGATGACTTTGTCATTTGCCATGAGGCTACTGATTCTACGGGCACGCGAGCCGCGGTCGAGGAGGGCGCGTATTCTAACAGTTTGGATCTGTATAATTGGCTCATGACAAAACTCACACATCTAAACGCGGGCGGCGCGGCGAACATGGTCGACGTTTCCGAAAAGGCGTCGAGCCAGCGTATTGCCGTTGCCGAGGCCGAGGTCTGCATGAACGAGACAACTCTGGCGGAAATATTCGAAGGCGGCGTACCGAAGGGCGACGTGCTAGCCGTGGCCCGTATCGCCGGCATACAGGCCGCCAAGCGCTGCTCGGATCTCATTCCCTTGTGCCATCCACTGCCGCTCAACAAGGTTGCGGTGGAATTTGCCGCCGCGCCGCCGGATCGCCTCAAAGTAACCGCGGAGTGTCGAGTGACCGGCCAGACAGGCGTCGAGATGGAAGCGTTGACTGCCGCGAGTATCGCGGCGCTGACCATCTATGACATGTGCAAAGCCATCGACCGCGGCATGTCAGTGCAGAACCTACGCCTGTTGCGCAAAGAAGGCGGCAAGAGCGGCACTTGGGTGCGCCCGGGAAGCTGAGCATGGTTCAGGTACTTTTCTTTGCGTCGCTCCGCGATGCTGTGGGCGTCGACGAAATTTCGTTGCCGATAGACGACCCGCTCACCTTTGACCGCTTCATGGCAGAACTGAGGACTGCACTGAGTGACGCCGCGTACGCCGCAATCTGTGCGGAAAATGTGCGCGTGGCGATCAATCAGGAGCTAGTCGACGGGGTGCGGCTGATCAGTGCGGGAGACGAAATCGCCTTCCTACCACCCGTGACGGGAGGCTAGGTCGTGCTTGTCCAGAATGCGAAGCACTCTGAGACTGCACTAGTGGAGGGCAGGGATGCCCGACCATAATACGTGCGGAAAATGCGAGGCTTTCGTAGAAACCGACAGAGCAAGATTCGCGGCGCCTGCGGCGAAATCAGGAGCCGAATTTCCGGACAAGAGTTAGGTGAGTCGATGAGCGTCGAGATCCGCATCCAAGAACCCGATTTTTCCCTGGACCATGAATGGCAAGCAATGCGTGCCCGCTTGGGTACCGATACCGGCGCCGTTGCCGCATTCGTCGGGCTGGTGCGCGATGTCGAACCGGGTGATTCGACGACGCTCGAACTCGAACATTATCCCGGCATGACCGAGAAGAGCATCGCCGAGATCGTCGACCGAGCACTCGCGCGCTGGCAGTTGACCGATGTGTTGGTCGTTCATCGCGTCGGCAAGCTGGCACCGGCCGATCAGATCGTGCTGGTGGCGGTGGGTTCCGGGCACCGTGCCGAGGCTTTTGCCGGTTGCGAGTTCATCATGGATTTCCTGAAGACCGACGCGGTAATCTGGAAGAAGCAATCCGAGCGCTGGATCGAAGCGACAGCCAACGATATCGAACGCGCCTCCAATTGGCAGAAGGGAAGCTAAACCGTAGCGGCCTTGCGGCCGGCGCAGAGTGGTCAGTGGTGTATAATCGCGCGCTTTTCGATTCCCTACGACTAGAAACGGAGCCAAGCGCGATGGCGTATCAGCACATCAAGGTGCCTGCTGACGGCGAGAAGATCACTGTCAACGATGACAATTCACTCAATGTCCCCACCAACCCCATCATTCCCTTCATCGAAGGCGACGGCATCGGAACGGACATCACCCCGGTCATGCTGAAAGTCGTCGATAGTGCCGTCGCCAAAGCCTACGGTGGCCAACGCAAAATTGCCTGGATGGAAATCTACGCCGGTGAGAAGTCGCTCAAGCTCTACGGTGAAGACGAATGGTTACCGGACGAGACGCTAGCGGCCATGCGTGAGTTCATCGTCGGTATCAAGGGCCCCATGACGACGCCCGTCGGAGGCGGAATTCGCTCGCTCAACGTAGCCCTGCGGCAGCAACTAGACCTCTATGTCTGTTTGCGCCCGATACGCTGGTTGCAGGGCGTGCCGAGCCCGGTCGTTGCACCTGAGAAAACCGATATGGTGATCTTTCGCGAGAATACCGAGGACATCTATGCGGGTGTCGAGTGGGCGGCCGACTCTGCCGATGCCAAAAAGGTGCTTGCGTTTTTGCGCGACGAGATGGGCGTCACCAAGATTCGCTTCACCGAACACTGCGGTGTGGGTATCAAACCCATTTCAGCTGAAGGTACTAAACGCCTGGTGCGCAAGGCCATGCAGTACGTGATCGAAGAAGATCGCGATTCACTGACTATCGTGCACAAGGGCAACATCATGAAGTTCACCGAGGGTGCCTTCAAAGATTGGGCCTATGAGCTGATCGCCGACGAGTTTGGCGCCACTCCGCTAGACGGCGGCCCCTGGCACGAACTCGAGAATCCCAGAAGCGGCAAGCAGATCGTCATCAAGGACATGATTGCCGATGCGATGCTGCAACAGATTCTGACGCGACCCGACGAGTACGACGTGCTTGCTACGATGAACCTCAACGGCGACTACATATCGGATGCGCTTGCCGCTCAGGTGGGGGGCATCGGTATTGCGCCGGGCGCAAACATCGGTGACACGATCGCACTCTTTGAGGCAACCCACGGCACTGCACCGAAGTATGCGGGTCAGGATAAGGTCAATCCGGGATCACTGATGCTGTCTGCCGAAATGATGCTGCGGCACATGGATTGGCGAGAAGCCGCCGATCTCATCATTCAGGGCACCGAAGGTGCCATATCCCACAAGACGGTGACTTACGACTTCGAGCGATTGATGTCCGGTGCGACGTTGTTGAAGTGTTCTGAGTTCGGCGACGCGGTCATCGATGCGATGCGCGGGTGAACGCGCCTTGCTACGCAAGGCGACGCAGTTTGCGGCTGAGCTATGCTCGGCTGAGCTATGCTCAGCAAGCAAACTGCCAGATCATACAGTCCTCTTAGGTTGCTTCGATTGACCGCTGCGCGATGGCTGCCTCGCTCAACTCGGATTTCTCGTGATCCTCTTGTGTGGGCAACTCGTCCGGTAACTCGACGGAGGGTTCGCCTGGAACCCCTTGCTCTGCGTTGCCCGATCGGATGTTGACCGCGTGGTAACCCTTGGGACCTTCCAATATCTCGAATTCGACGTCCTGGCCGGCTTTTAGCGTTTTATAGCCGTCCATCTGGATAGACGAGTAGTGTGCAAAAAGGTCTTCGCCGCCTGCTTCGGGCAATATGAACCCGTAGCCCTTAGCGTTGTTGAACCACTTAACCTTTCCCGTGGCCATAGCGACAACCTCCTACAGCTACTGGCACGCGTATGGATCGCTCCCCCAAAGGGACTTTCCCCTCATTTCTGCGTTGAGTCAAGGGTGCCCAAGCCGAGCCTGCATATCTCAGCGATTTCCTGCTGCGGACGCCGATACGCTCGCCGTGCGTCGCCTGCGGCCGGCTCAACGAAACGTTAACTAGTGCTTATCCAGAATGCGTAGCATTCTGAGGCCGCATTCGTGGAGGGCAGGGATGCCCGACCATATTGCGAAAGAAAAATATGCAGGCTGGCCGTCAGAGAGCGAGATGGCTTTGGCAACGACAATTTGACTGAGTTCCTTGTATTATTCGTGGGTCGCCGTAGTTTAGTAGGCATTCCGCAGATCGATGACGGTTCGGTTGATGAGGATAAGTTGCAAGGTAGCCCTCGGCGCATAAACTTAACTCAACGTATGAACGGGAACTGGCGCGCACAAGACGGAGATGATGACGACCTCGGGACCGACCAGCTTCACGGTGTAGTCACCGCCGAGGCGAAACCGAAGCTCAAGCGTCCCGCGATGTACAAAGTCATCTTGCTGAACGATGATTACACGCCGATGGAGTTTGTGGTTCACATATTGGAACTGTTTTTTACCATGGACAGAGAGAAAGCCACACAGATCATGCTGACCGTGCACACGCAAGGCGCCGCCGTAGTGGGGATTTTTCCGCGCGATATCGCCGAAACGAAGTCTGAGCAAGTGAACTTATATGCTCAGGAAAATGAACATCCGCTGGTATCCACGGTGGAAATGACGGACTAATGCCCCCATTAAATCGCTATGCTGAGTAAAGATTTAGAAGCCACACTGAACGACGCCTTTCGCGAGGCGAAATCCAAACGCCATGAGTTCATGACGGTAGAGCATCTACTGTTGGCGTTGCTGGACAATAAGATCGCCCTCGATGTACTGGAGAAGGTCGGTTGTGACGTCGAAAAACTCCGCGGTGAGCTGAACGACTATATCGAATCGACCACACCGCTCATCCCAGCCGGTGACGGAGAACGGGAAACCCAGCCGACGCTCGGCTTTCAACGGGTGCTGCAACGCGCGGTATTTCATGTGCAGTCATCGGGCCGCAAAGAGGTCACTGGAGGCAACGTCCTCATTGCCATCTTCAGCGAGCAAGAAAGCCAGTCCGTCTACTTTCTCAAACAGCAAAACATCGCACGCATCGACGTGGTCAATTACATCGCCCACGGAATACCCAAGGTCGTGGGCGACGGCGAGCCTGGTGACACCGACTCGGAAAGCGACGAAGAGGTGCCCGCGGAAGGTGGTCAGCAGAGCGCGCTAGAGGCTTTTACCACCAATCTCAACGAACAAGCGAAAGCCGGCCGCATCGATCCGTTGGTTGGCCGCGAACCAGAGCTAGAACGTGTTATCCAGGTGCTGTGTCGGCGTCGCAAGAACAACCCGCTGCTCGTTGGCGAGTCCGGCGTGGGCAAGACTGCCATCGCGGAAGGTCTTGCGAAACGCATTGTCGATGACCAAGTACCAGAGGTTGTAGCCGACAGCACGATTTACGCTTTGGATCTGGGCGCCTTGTTGGCCGGAACAAAGTATCGCGGCGACTTCGAGAAACGCTTCAAGATGGTCTTGGCTGAACTCAAGAAAGACGAAGGTGCGATCTTGTTCATCGATGAGGTACACACCATCATCGGTGCGGGTGCCGCATCGGGCGGGGTGATGGATGCAGCCAACCTATTGAAGCCGATGCTGGCGTCGGGGGATATTCGTTGCATGGGATCCACGACCTATCAGGAATATCGCGGCATATTCGAAAAAGACCGCGCACTGTCGCGGCGCTTTCAGAAAATCGACATCGTCGAACCCGATGTGCATGACACGTATCAAATTCTGAAAGGCCTCAAATCCCGATTCGAAGATCACCATCAGATTCGTTTCACCGACAAGGCGCTGCGTTCCGCCAGCGAGCTGGCAGATAAGTACATTACCGACCGCTTCATGCCCGACAAGGCAATCGATGTGATCGACGAAGCGGGGGCAGCCCAGCAGTTGCTGCCAGCGAGTCGACGCAAGAAGAGCATCAGCGCGAGTGACGTGGAACAGGTTGTCGCGAAAATTGCGCGAATTCCCCCGGCTCAAGTCTCCACGTCCGACAAAGAGGCGCTCATGGACTTGGATAAGAAGCTCAAGATGGTGGTGTTTGGCCAGGACGAGGCGATCGAGCAGCTAGCGTCAGCCATCAAGCTGTCGCGGGCCGGGCTGAAGTCCGGCGAGAAACCCATCGGTTCGTTCCTGTTTGCCGGGCCCACGGGCGTAGGTAAGACCGAGGTCTGTCGCCAGTTGGCGTTGATCATGGGTGTCGAGTTGTTGCGCTATGACATGTCGGAGTACATGGAGCGACATACCGTCTCGAGATTGATCGGCGCACCGCCCGGATACGTCGGCTTTGATCAAGGTGGCTTGCTGACCGAAGCCGTCACCAAGCACCCACACAGCGTCGTATTGCTCGACGAAGTCGAGAAGGCACACCCGGACGTCTTCAACCTGCTGTTGCAAGTCATGGATCATGGCGCCCTGACGGACAACAATGGCCGTAAGGCCGATTTTCGTAATGTCGTGTTGATCATGACGACCAATGCGGGCGCTCAGGATATGGCCCGGACGGCGATAGGGTTCTCGAAGCAAGACACCAGCACGGACGGCATGGAGGCCATTCGCAAGATGTTTGCGCCGGAGTTCCGCAATCGTCTAGATATGATCGTGCAATTCGACAGCTTGAGTTTCGACGTCGTCAAGACCGTCGTCGATAAGTTCCTGACAGAGTTACAGGCGCAGCTGGATGACAAGCGGGTAACGCTCGAAGTCGACGAGGCGGCTCGCGAATGGCTGGCTCGAGAGGGCTACGATGAAAAGATGGGCGCGCGACCGATGCAGCGTCTGATTCAAGAAAAGATCAAACGCGAGCTGGCCGAGGACGTGCTTTTCGGTCCCTTATCCAAGGGTGGGGGCACCGTGCACATCACGGTGGACGACGGCGAGCTGAGTATCAAAGTTGCAGAACCTGTTACGACCTAGTAGTTCGCAGGAAGCGAATTTCCGGCTAGGCCTACTTTCGAAAGGTGATTCGGCCCTTGCTCAAGTCGTAGGGTGTGAGTTCTACCTTGACCTTGTCGCCGGTCAGAATACGGATATAGTTCTTGCGCATCTTGCCTGAGATATGGGCCGTGACGACGTGACCGTTTTCGAGTTCCACGCGGAACATGGTGTTCGGAAGGGTGTCGACGACCGTCCCTTCCATTTCAATCTGTTCTTCCTTTGCCATACGTGCTCTGATCGATTAAGGGCCGGATTCTGCCGGTGAAGCGGGGAAGAATCAACGCTTAGCGCTTGAGGTGCGCGACGTTTGCCGCTCGGCGAGTGTCCTGTCCGATTAATTCGCATGATTTCAGAGTTCGCAGAAAGCGTCAGTTAACAAGGGGCGCAATCTTCGATTGCGCGCGCCGAACGCCGTTCGGCCCTTAGACAGACGCCTTGAAATGACGCGCTGAAACACTGCGAATTAATCGGACAGGACACTAGCGCACAGGTACCCACCGATCGTTGACGAGCAGTTCGACCGGGCGGTAGTCGGTTTTGTATCGCATCTTGCCACAATCGCGAATCCAGTAGCCGAGATACAAATACGCAAGATCGAGATCACGGCATAGTTCTATCTGTTTCAAGATGCTCAACACCCCCAGGCTACGACCCGGCAGATCCGGATCGAAAAAGGTATAGATGGCCGACAATCCGCCCGGATGGTAATCAGTGACCGCGACAGCCACCAACGCATCGTCCAAATAGGCGTTCAGAAACAGTGTGTTGGCCCATTGGCTGAGCAGAAAAGAACGGAATTGGTCGGGTGAGGGCGGGTACATGTCGCCGTCCGGATGCCGTCCGACAATGTAGCGTGCATAGAGGTCATAGGTGTTCTGTCGGTACGTCGCATCCGCGACTTCCGTGTGGACGTCGGCGTTGCGGCGTAGCACGCGCCGTTGTTGGCGCCGTGGCTGGAAATCGGGGGCGACAATGCGCGACGGGACGCACGCGTTACATGCCTTGCAATGGGGTCGGTACATGTGACTGCCGCTGCGTCGAAAACCGTTCTCCGTCAGCTTCTGATAGGTGTGGGTAGTGATGGTTTCCCGTGGATCTAAAAACAGCGTTTGCGCCTCTCGGCGGGGTAGGTAACTGCAGGTGTGCGCAGGCGTGAGGAAGAATTGTTTGTCGCCAAGCTCATCCTGCATCTGATGGCTCCGGTGCACCGGCAGACCAGCTTACGCGCCGCGTCCTGGACTCATCGTTCGCCGCCAAGAGCGCCAGGAACTGGGCCCGCGGCATGCTCTGCACGCCGAGCGAGATCAGGTGATCGTTGGGAATTTGACAATCGATCAGCCGGAAGCGCCATTGGCTGAGCCTCTGACACAGGTGATGGAATGCGACCTTCGATGCATCGCGCGCGATGCTGAACATCGACTCACCAAAGAATATTTGGCCAAGCGACAAGCCGTAGAGCCCACCGACGAGTTTGCCGTCATGCCACACCTCAACCGAATGGGCGAACCCAAGCTCATACAACTCGATGTAGGCACTCTGCATATTGCGGGTTATCCAGGTCCCGGATTGGCCGCGGCGCGCCTTGGCACAGCGTTCGATGACACGTCTGAAGTCCTCATCGAACGTCACGGTAAAGCCGCCGTTGCGGAGTCGCTTGGCGAGACTGCTGGTAACCCGCATGGCGTTCGGTTCGATCACGGCACGTGGATCGGGGCTCCACCACAGAATGGGTTCGGAGTCGTCTTCGAACCAAGGGAAAACGCCGCTCCGGTAGGCCTCCAACAAGCGATCAGGCGATAGGTCGCCGCCGATGGCGAGCAACCCGCCGACGGTATCTTCGGCCTCGTTGGCATTCGGAAATGTCGGCAATTGACTGAGCACGGCGACCGTCATCGGCCTATTGCGCGCCTGCTGCCCGAAGGATGTCGCGAAAGTCTTCTGATTTGCGGTGTTCGGCGATCAGCTGCAGAAGCGTCGCGCCGTTTTCATCCGTTGCGTTGATGTTGCGTTCGGCATCGGCGAAAAAGCCGATGAATGCACGGAAATCCTCGGAGCGCATGCTGCGGTATGCGAACAACAAAACGCTGAAGTCCGGATCGGTATTTTCACCGAGTGGAGATTTGTCCAGGAAACCGCGGATGCGGGCCTCGTCCCATACTTCATCGACAACTTTGGGCTTGTCCGGGCGCATGGTTCAGCTCTCGTTGGGCCAGTCTGTGGCTGGATGGTCCATCATAGCACCGATCTTCGTGAGGCTAGGTGCTTTAGCTCGAGCTATACCGAGTAACAATATGAAATAAAAGGAGTTTGTTCGGTGGCAAGAATGTGGCTAAACTCCGAACCGCCCCCAAGCTCGATCAACTTCCTTTGCGTGGTTGACCCGCTGGCGGTCATTCAGCTAGTTGCAGGGATTAGACAAGTTGACACCGTATACTGCCCCCTATCGCGAAATCGGCTTGATTGGCCTCGCGGCCGCAGCACTCTATGTGTTGTTGGCGATCGCTTCCTATTCGCCTCTCGATCCGTCTTTCAGCTTCAGCGGCGACGGCAACCACGTGCGCAACTGGGTCGGCACCAGTGGGGCGTTTCTCGCCGATGTAGTGCTGTACCTGTTCGGGTTTGTGGCCTACGTGTTGCCCGCAGCACTGGTCGTCGTCGGGGTGCGGCTGGTCCGCACGCGCGGTGCTGGACCGTCGTGGGCGCTGTTCGTCGTTCGCTTCGTGGGCTGGGTCGGTATGGCCCTGTGCACGTGTGTGCTGATCCAACTGCACGCGCTTTCTGATCCCGGGCTGCCCGCCGGGTCCGGCGGGGTGCTCGGCCAATGGCTGACGCAGACCGGCATACCGGTGTTTGGCGTCATCGGTTTGACGTTGCTGTGTGTCGCCGGTGCCCTCACCGGGGTGCAAGCAGCCATGGGGTTCTCTTGGCTGGACATCGTCGAGACGACCGGACGCCATCTGCATCGATTCTCGATCGCGGGCGTCACGTTCGCCGATCGACGGATCGAAGCGTTTAGCATGCGCCGCACGGCCAGCGCCAATACGACGGCCCGTGTTGCCCGGCGTCGACGATCGCTGAAGACCGAACAACAGCGCCGGGCCGTGCGTAAAACCCCCGAAATTCAAAGCGTCGCCAGGCTGTCACCGAAGGGTCAGCAGCAAAAGCTGTTTGATCTGAGAGCACCCGGTGAGTTACCGCCCATGGATTTGCTGGACGAAAAGCTCCCCGAGGATGAACGCGGATATTCGGAAGACTCGCTCGAGGCGATATCCCGTTTGCTCGAGTTGAAACTCAAGGACTTCGGAGTTGACGCGGAAGTGGTTTCGGTGCTGCCCGGCCCGGTGATTACGCGCTTCGAGGTGCAACCCGCGCCTGGGGTCAAAGTCCAGAAAATCAGTGCGCTCGTGAAAGACCTTGCCCGCTCTCTCTCCGTCATCAGCGTGCGGGTGGTGGAGGTGATTCCGGGTAAGTCCGTCGTCGGCATCGAGATTCCCAACCAACATCGAGAGATTGTTCGTCTCAAGGAAATATTTACCTCGGACGTCTATCAGAACGCCAAGTCGCCGCTGTCGCTGGCGCTCGGTAAGGATATTGCGGGAGTGCCGGTCGTCACGGATATCACCCGGATGCCGCACCTGCTCATTGCAGGCACCACGGGCTCGGGTAAGTCGGTTGGCGTCAACGCGATGTTGATGAGCATCCTGTACAAGGCCACACCGGAAGAGGTGCGGTTGATTCTCGTCGACCCGAAGATGTTGGAACTGTCGATTTACGAGGGTATTCCGCACTTGTTGACGCCGGTGGTGATCGATATGAAGGAAGCCGCCCACGCGCTCAATTGGTGCGTCGCGGAGATGGAGCGCCGCTATCGGTTGATGGCGGCGTTGGGCGTGCGCCACCTCGCCAGTTTCAACCGCCAGGTGCGCGATGCGCTCAAGAAGGGCAAGCCCATCTCTGACCCGCTGTGGGACGTCGATCGAGATGAAACGCCGCCCGATCTCGCACCGCTGCCGCTCATCGTGGTGGTGATCGACGAGTTTGCCGACATGATGATGATCGTCGGTAAAAAGGTGGAACAACTGATCGCGCGGATCGCGCAAAAAGCCCGTGCTGCGGGTATTCATCTGGTGTTGGCTACTCAACGGCCGTCTGTGGATGTCATCACCGGCCTCATCAAGGCCAACATACCTGCGCGCATTAGTTTTCAAGTGTCGTCCAAGGTCGACTCTCGCACCATCCTGGATCAGGGCGGCGCAGAACAACTGCTCGGCCACGGCGATCTGTTGTACCTGCCACCCGGCACCAGCATGCCGACGCGTATCCATGGCGCGTTCGTATCCGACGAAGAAGTACACCGCGTCGTTGCCGATTGGAAACTGCGCGGCGCACCCGATTACCAAGAGGAAGTGATAACGGGTGGCGCCGATGAACCGTTCTTGCAAATCGAATCGAACACCGGCTCGGCCGAGCAGGACGACGTGCTGTACGATGAAGCGGTCGAATTTGTGCTCGACTCACGTCGTGCTTCGATCTCCTCGGTTCAGCGCAAGTTGCGCGTCGGCTACAACCGTGCGGCACGCATGATCGAGAGCATGGAAGACGCGGGTATCGTGTCTCAGATGAACAGCAGCGGCAGCCGTGAAGTATTGGTTCCTAGTCGCGGTTAGCCTCTGCTCTGCGGGCAGTTTTGCGGACGCACGCGACGCGCTCAACGCACGTCTCGCGGCAATGGATTACCTGGCCGCGGACTTCACCCAACACATCCGAGGCCCGAGAGGGGAATTGATCGAGCAGTCGAGCGGTATCGTGCGTTTGCTCCGGCCCCGGTTTCGGTGGGAGGTCATCGAGCCGTACCCTCAGGTGATCGTGACCGAAGACGATCAGTTGAAGATCTACGATCCGGACCTCGAGCAGGTGATGGTACGGCCGCTAGCCGAGGCGCTTGTCGATACGCCGTTGGCGGTATTGACCCAAGAGGCGGTGAAGCTGGGTGAGGATTATGAGATCGAGCAGTTGACGCCTGATTCGTTCCGTCTACATCCGCTGAGTACGGATGCGCTGTTTGACGAAATCCTCCTCGAGTTTGGGCCTGATGGTCTCGAGACGATGGTCATTCGCGATCATTTTGGCCAAAGTACCGACATCCGGTTCGAAAATTTCGCGGCTCGCTCGATGATACAATCCAGCGATTTCACGCTCGATGTGCCACCCGGAACTGATGTCTTTTAGTGACGATGAGACACGTCCTTTAGCTGATCGCCTCAGACCGACAAGCATTGCAACCTTTGTCGGCCAGCACCACTTGTTGGGTACTGAGGCGCCTTTGGCGCGGCTGGTGGCTGACGGTCGCATCCATTCCATGATTCTTTGGGGCCCGCCCGGTTCGGGCAAAACCACGTTGGCCAAACTGTTGGCAGATGGTTCGAACATGCGTTGGATCAGCATGAGCGCGGTGTTGAGTGGCGTCCGCGATGTGCGAGATGCCGTCCAGGCAGCGGTTGCTGCGCGGCAACTGGGTGAAGGAACGGTGTTGTTTGTGGATGAGGTACATCGCTTCAACAAAGCGCAGCAGGATGCGTTTCTACCCCATGTCGAAAAAGGCACCGTGACCTTTATCGGTGCCACCACCGAAAATCCTTCCTTCGAGGTCAATGCGGCGTTGCTGTCGCGTGCTCGCGTGTATGCGCTCAAACCGTTGACGACCGAAGATCTGAAACAGGTTCTGGATCGTGCGGTCGCCTTCTTGGGCGTCGTCGCGACGGAACAGGCCGAGGCGGTCTTGATCGAGCTTGCCGATGGCGATGCGCGGCGGCTGTTGAACTTGTTGGAAATCGTCGCACAGCTGGCGGACGGCGCGATCGACGAAAAGCTCGTCGCTGACGCGGCCGGTCACCGGATGCGCCGCTTCGACAAAGGCGGCGATATCTTCTACGAACAGATATCGGCATTGCATAAGGCGGTGAGAGGCAGCGCGGTGGACGCGGCCCTTTACTGGTGTTGCCGAATGCTCGATGGTGGTTGCGAACCCCTGTACATCGTTCGACGGCTCGTCCGCATGGCAAGCGAAGACGTGGGTAACGCTGATCCCAGAGCGTTGCAAATCGCCCTTGCTGCCTGGGATACCTATGAACGCTTGGGCTCCCCGGAAGGCGAACTCGCGATTGCGCAGGCGCTGCTCTATCTCGCGAGCGTTCCCAAAAGCAATGCCGCCTACAAGGCTTTTGGTGCGGCCATGGAGCACGTCCGCAATACGCCCTCCTATCCGGTGCCGATGCACCTCAGAAACGCACCAACCGCGTTGATGAAAAATATGGGCTACGGCAAGGACTATCGATATGCCCACGACGAGGAGGATGCTTTCGCCGCAGGCGAGGTGTACTTCCCAACGGAACTGCAAGGTCAGGTGGATGCCTACTACGTTCCCACAGAGCGAGGCTTGGAAGCCAAGATAAAAGCTCGACTCGAGCGTTTGAACGCGCTCAACACGCGGGCCAACCCTCGATCTACCAAGGATGTCGAATGACCACGGGACTTCTCTGGGTTGCGGCGGGCGGCGCGCTCGGCGCCAGCGCACGGTACCTGGTGTCTGGCTGGATGCAGACCCATTCTCAGTTCCCTTGGGGCAGCTTAACCATTAACATCGCCGGCTCGCTGTGCATCGGCCTGGCGTGGGGCAGTTGGTCGCAACTCGCTTGGTTCCACGAATGGGGCCGGGCGTTTCTCGTTGTTGGCCTCTTGGGTGGCTTTACGACCTTCTCGGCGTTCTCCTTAGAAACCCTGGTCTTGTTGCACACGAATAGGTTTGGCGCCGCACTTGGCTACGTGCTCGCCAGCGTCGTCGGTTGCCTGGTCGCCGCATGGTTCGGTCAACGACTCACGAGTGTGTAAGTAAGCGACATGTTAGATCCAAAAACGCTGCGACAAGACGTTGAGAGTATCGCCGAGCGCTTGAAGGTCAGGGGCTTCGACCTGGACGTGGACCAGTTTCGCGACTTGGAAGCAGAGCGGCGCGCGTTGCAGGAAGACACCGAACGCTTACAGAACGAACGTAACAGCAAATCCAAATACATCGGGCAGGCGAAGTCACGTGGCGAGGACATCGCGCCCCTGGTTGCCGAAGTCGGAGACCTGGGTGAGCGCCTGGATGCAGCCAAGGGCAAGCTGGCAAAACTGCAAGACGGTTATCAGGCATTTATAACTGCGATTCCCAACATACCCGATGCATCGGTTCCCGCAGGTGCCGATGAAGACGACAACGTAGAACTCAGAACTTGGGGCGAACCTCCGGAGCATAACTTTGAACCCTTGGATCACGTCGATCTCGGTGCGAACGGGGCGCTCGATTTTGACGCGGCGGCGAAGATATCCGGTTCACGGTATGTGGTTATGAAAGGTGAAGTGGTGCGCCTACACCGTGCGCTCACGCAGTTCATGCTCGACACGCACGTGACCGAGCATGGCTACAGCGAGGTCTACGTTCCCTACATCGTCAATTCGGACTCGTTGTACGGCACGGGTCAGTTGCCCAAGTTCGCCGACGATCAGTTTCGCATCGACAATGAGACCGACAGCTACCTGATACCGACGGCCGAAGTGCCGGTGACCAACATCTACCGCGACACGATTGTCGCCGCGCACACTCTACCCATTCGCCATGTTTGTCACACGCCTTGTTTCCGCAGTGAGGCCGGTAGTTACGGGCGCGATACGCGCGGCATGATTCGCCAGCATCAATTCGAGAAAGTCGAGCTCGTGCAACTGGTACGTCCGGAACTCTCTTATGAGGCTTTGGACGAGCTTACCGCGCACGCGGAAACGATCCTCAAGAAGCTCGATCTGCCGTATCGCGTTGTGGTGTTGTGCGGCGGCGATCTGGGTTTTTCCGCGGCCAAAACCATCGATCTCGAAGTCTGGTTGCCGGGACAAAAGCGGTACCGCGAGATTTCCTCCTGCAGCAACTATCTCGACTTTCAAGCGCGGCGCATGCAGGCACGCTATCGCCATCCGGAAACCAACAAGCCCGAGTTGCTGCACACGCTCAACGGCTCGGGATTGGCCGTGGGCCGTACGTTGGTTGCTGTGCTGGAGAATTGCCAGGACGGCGAGCATCGAGTCCACATACCCGACGTACTGCGTGGTTACATGGGCGGTGCCACCACGCTCGATCTGTCCCCCGGATAATCCGGCATAGGCCGCCAAGTGGACTATCTACCCCTGTTCCTGGATTTGCGCGGCAAGGACTGTTTGGTCGTTGGGGGCGGCGTGATCGCCCTGCGCAAGATCGAACTGTTGTCGAGGGCAGGCGCGAACGTCACGGTAGTGGCTGAGCAGTTCAGCAAGGACGTTAGCGCCCAGGCAACATCCAACCGGGTACGGTTGGTTGAGCGTGCGTACCAAGAAAGCGATGTCGCACGACGCAGTCTCGTTGTCGCGGCTACCGATGACGCGGCCACCAATGCACAGATATTCGACGATTGCCGGTCCGCCGATACTCTGGTCAATACGGTCGACGCGGCAAACCTCAGCAATGCCATCTTCCCGAGCATCGTCGATCGAGATCCGGTGTTGGTTGCAATATCCACCGGTGGCCGTTCACCAACACTCGCTCGAGTCGTACGGGGTTGGTTGGAGACACGCTTGCCGCCTAGATTGGGCGCGTTGGCCGAGTTCGCGGCCGCACGCCGCGCTGAGGTGAGTAAGAAAATCCGTTCGTCCAAGGCCCGGCAGAAGTTCTGGGATCGTGCGATCACCGGCGTGATGGGTGAACGGATACTTCGGGGTGATGCGCGTGGGGCCGAGGAAAGCTTCAATCAAGCGTTGAGCGGAACCTCGCAGGGACTGGTGTCGTTGGTGGGTGCGGGGCCCGGCGACCCGGAACTGATCACGCTGAAGGGTTTTCGTCTTCTGCAACAAGCAGACGTTGTGCTTTATGACAATCTTGTCAGCGAGCAGGTACTGGATTATGCGCGGCGTGATGCTGAACGTATCTACGTCGGTAAAAAGCGTAAGTTTGCGGGTGTGCGCCAAGAGTCGATCAATGACATGTTGATCGCCTACGCGAAAAACGACAAAAACGTCGTACGCCTCAAAGGCGGCGATCCGTTTATTTTCGGGCGCGGCGGGGAGGAAATCGCGACGTTGGCCGCAGAAGGCATCGATTGCGTCGTGGTACCCGGGATCACCGCTGCGTTGGGTGCTGCGAGCTATGTGGGCATTCCCTTGACGCATCGCGACGTTGCACAATCGGTGCGCTTCGTGACCGGTCATCGGGTTGATGATCAAGTGAATCTCGACTGGCCTGAACTGATCAACCCCACGCAAACGCTCGTCATCTATATGGGGTTGCTGGGCCTCGAGCAAATCTGTGCAAAGCTCGTCGCGCAGGGGATGGCACCAGATACGCCGGCGGTCCTGATCGAGAAAGCGACCCTTCCTGAGCAGCGTGAGATCTACGCAAGCATCGCCGACCTAGCCCAGCGCGTCGCCGCGAGTGACGTCGTGGGACCCACGACCATCATCGTTGGCGAGGTGGTGCGCCACCGCCCCAAAGCGTAGGGCAGATCACATCATGTCTTGCGAGCACGCCACTTTCTGGCGTAGATTGGCTTCACGTTGCCTGGGGTATTGCCGCTAGCGGTGGCGAACTTGGGGGACCATCGTCCACTGTATCGCGCTGACGAAGAAACATCACACGCGTCATCTGCCGGTTGTTGCGGAGGGTAAAGCCGTCGGCATGGTCTCCTTGCGCGATCTGTTGCTCGATGTGATCGAGGAAAAAGTGGGGGTCGTAGGCGAGGATGAATAGCGCCGGTCGCTCTCATGACCCGAGGCGTATGAGCGTGCCAGTCATTTACAGCGCTCGGTAGGCCGCGGTATCTTTGCCGGAACGGCAATAAGGGGTGATCACCAATGGCAGCCTACGACCGAGTGTTGGTTGGACTCGACCTTTCGGAATCCAATGCTGAGCTGATTCTCGAGCGAGCCTGCCACCTAGCGGATGCCGAAGAGATCGAGGTGCTACACGTTAGCGAACATCTGCACTCTCACTATGAAGAGTACGCGTCTAACCAGAGCTTCCCCAACTCGGAGGCGTTGGACGCAGCCATCATGAAAGAGGCGGATTCGCACCTCGAAAGGTTCTGTCGACCCTTTGGCATCACCAAACACCGAGTCCTGGGCGGCCATCCGGCCAAAGTGCTGCACGAGCAAACGGAGGTCGACGTCAACCTGGTCGTCATCGGCACCCACGGACGCCACGGTTGGCGGCTACTCCTTGGCTCTACACCGAACGCGGTCATCCACGGTACACCCTGCAGCGTGCTCGCCGTGCGGATCAACGATAAGTCGACGCACACAGACGGGCCCTATAAGCGCTTGCTGGTCGTTCTGGATTTGACGGATGAGTCCAGTCAGGTTTTGGCCCATGCCGAAAAAGTGGCAGAGGCGACGGGTGCGGCAATCGAAGTGTGTCACGTGCTGAAGAATCGAACCAGCGAAGCAGCCGAAACCCAAGCGCTCGATGCGCTACGCGGATTCGTGTCCGGCTGCGATATCGGTGAGGATGCGTTGTTGGTCACACACGGTCAGACCGCGGCGGAGATTCATCGTCTTGCCGATGAGCGGGAGGCAGATCTGGTGGTCGTCGGGACGCACGGTAAGCATGGCAGAGAACTCGTCACCGGGTCCTCGGCGAATGCCGTGTTGCACGGGGCCAACTGCGATGAGTTAGCGGTCAGGATTGTCACAACGTAGCCCTGCGACCGGTAACTAGCGCTTGTCCTAATGCGTAGCATTCTGAGGCCGATAGGCATGCCTGGCGATCATACGTGCGGAAACTGCGAGGTTTTCGCTGAAAACCGATAGACGTTCTCCTCGAGCATTCCACTAGATCGCCAATCGATCTATTCTCTACCCGCTGAGCCATTCTTGTCGCCTTTCTTTGCGAATCCGCGAAAGCGATGCCGGATAGCTCAGCTTGCTACACCCCTACAGATGTACAGAGACCATGGTGAACCAGCAGACGCAACAGGGTATCAATGCCGTTTGAGGAAACGCCAGATGCCAATCCAGTTCTGAGCGATATCCTCGCACACTGTGAGCTTTTCACTTCGCTGACCCACGCAGACTGTGAACTGATCGCCGCCGGTTGTGAACTGCGCACGATCACGAGCGGCTCACTGCTTTTTGCCGAAGGTGACACCGGCAACGAAATGTATGTGCTGATCGACGGCGTGCTCGAGGTCTTCAAGCAAGCCGGCGGGGAGGAGGTGATTCTGCGACGCGTCGACGACACTGGCGCGCATATAGGCGAAGGGGCGCTTCTCGAGTCCAGTGACGAAATTCGGCGCGCCAGCGTTCGTAGCCTGAGCGATAGTCGGGTGCTCGCGGTTCCCAAAGCGGTGTTCCTGCAAGCAATGCAACTCAGCCCCGCCATCGAGGAGCAGTTGAGCGTTGTCCACCATCGGCAAAACAAGCAGCTGTCGCTGGTGGAACAATCGGTCATGTATCGGGCACTGGCGTTGTTCGACCAGGAACACGGCTGGAGCCGCGAGGAACACTTTGAGCCCGGTGAGGTCATCGTTGCCGAAGGCGACCCGCCGTCCGCAGTGTACGTGGTCCGCTCAGGGTCAGTGAAACGCAGTCGCCTGGAGGACGGCGAGGAAGTCATCTTGTCGATGCTCCACGAAGGCCATACGTTTGGCGGACTGGCAGTGCTCGAAGATCGCCCTCACACCGCAGCAGCCATCGCGGTTTCTGCGGTCGAGTTGGTTACCTTCGATCGCAAACAATTCCTGCAGGCGACTGCGGCGACGCCGGAACTGCATGAATACCTCGGCGCCGTGAAGCGCGTTTATGCGATGACCGACGGCTTGGCCACCCTGTTTGACGGTGAATTCCGCGGCCAACCCGCGCTAGTGACCGTGGTCAGGCTCGATGATGGTCGCGAGGTCATCGTCAACCACGTTATCGACCGGGCAATTTACAGCGCCTCGCTGGAAATTCCGCCAGATGCGAAGTGCGAGGACTTCATCTACCGCGATGACCGGCGCGAGATCCTGCGTATCTTGACCATCCACGCCGGCGAGCTTGTGCGGGT
>JAPUIA010000173.1 GCA_027297435.1 Gammaproteobacteria bacterium
CAGTTTACTCCGTGGCGTTTCGAGTGAACCTCACCAGTGGCCAACGTCTCGGCCATACGGCAATAGCTCAACACCGCAAACGCCTGATACCAACGCGCTGAGATCTCATCCGAATCGCGAAGGATTGTCTTCGCCCAATCAATCATTGTTGGGCGAACTTCGGCGCGTAGCGCATCAACCGAAATCAGAGGTACCAGGGATTTGGGTTCCGGGCCGTCGAGCGTCACCCCTTGCTCACGCAGTATCCACAAAACCGCCAGGTAGTGGTCATGGTCAGACATCTCGAACGTGGTTGACCCGTGATCTAAATACAAGAGCTTGCGCCGGGGCGGGGGGAGCTGCGCCAAGATTTCGCGAGAAACGTAAGATCCCTCTAGATGCTGCGCCCAGTGACACGGATGTTCAAAGAGCGTCCGATGGAACTCCTGCAACTCAGCAACGTCGCGGTCATCTGGCGGGTGTCCCGTAACAACGAGAAAGTCTACGTCGCTATAATTGTCAAAGTCGCCCGTTGCCAACGACCCTTGGAGGTAGAAGCCTACATAGTTTTCCGACAGGCGCTCGCGAACCCCCGCCACAAGCTTTCCCAGCACTTCTACCAGGCCCTCCCGATCCCGAACCGTAGCAGCTACATTGGCTAGGTTTTTCACATTTGGGATTGTGTCACATCGTCGTTTCGCTCGGGCACCTTCACAAAACTACCGATTCTAAGGGTCCGCTCTGGATGAGGCTCCAGCTAGGCGGAGGCATACAGATATATCCCGCACCGCACAAAAAGCAGCCTCTTAGGTTGGTTTGACGACAGATTGATGTACGAGAGTGCTGTGGTACCGAACTTGTTATGTGAAAGTAAAAGTTACGTCAGTCTCGTGCGTGTTCTGTTTTAGCCTCAAGAGTTTTTCAGCAGAACTGGCCAACAGCGGAAGAAACTTGGCTACTCTTCGTTAGCTCTGCTGTCTTTCAGCTGAGTAGCTTGTTGGTAATAGAGCGCTTGAGCGCCAAAGGGCCATCACCCGGCCGCCTCTCGCCCTTGACCGATTGACCACTCAGGCTTCGGGTCAGGTCGTCTACGAGCTCAAACACCCTTTCAAGAACGGCACCACGCACTTTGTCTTCGAGCCGCTGGAGTTCCTTGCCAAGCTTGCGGCTTTGGTACCCAGACCCCGGGCCAATCTCACCCGATATCATGGCGTGCTGGCGCCAAACGCCAAGTACCGTAGCCTCGTGGTGCCCACACCCAATCGGCGGGAAAAGAAAAGGCGCAAGCACGCAATTAGAAGTGAACGGGCACTCGCTGTAGATACCGATCGAGAAACCGACCGCCCCCTAGCGCCACTTTCCTGGGCAGAGCGACTCAAGCGGGTCTTCAAAATAGATATTGAGGTGTGCCCCAAGTGCGGTGGTCGGTTGCGCGTCATCGCAGCGATCACCGAGTCAAACGTGATCCAGAAGATCCTCGACCACGTCCATCTGCAACAGGCACCACCCAGGCAGCCGCCCGGCAGGGTATACGGACCCATTACCACTGAGATCCAATTCGACGTTTCTTGACACGTTGAGCAGATGCCCCTAGATCATCAACAACCAGCTTGCGAGATCGCCCTCCGACCTCTCGAGACTTTGACCAGCGGCTACTTGCGATTCCGCTGCACCTCCGAAAATCCAGTGAACAACCCTCTCCAATAGCGCAAGACACCTCAATTCCCATACACGCACATGCGCTCGAACAGCACTTTTAAAATGACTATCCTCCCGGAATACGCAAATGATGTCTGCCGCATGGTGATTGTTGAAGGAAGAACTGTTTGCTCTGGCAAAAGAAGAGGGAGAGATCACGCCCGCGCCTGCAGTTTGTCCAAGGGCGTGGTCAGCAAATACTTGAGCCTTGCCCGGGCGAAAGACATCGGTTGGCCGCTGCCAGCCGAGATGGACGGCGCGGAACTCATGCATCAACTGCTGCCGGAACAGACGGCATCGGAGCGTTTTGTCGAGCCCGACTACGCCGAGATTCATCAGGAACTCAAGCGTAAGGGTGTGACGTTGCAGTTGCTGTGGTCTGAGTACACGGCCACGCACGGCAGCAAAGCCTATCGCTACAGCCAATACGCACTTCACCGCTGCTGCAATCGATCACATCCACGGTATGGAGATTATCGGGGACCAGCAGCTGTTTGAAAGCCATGCACTCCTGCGGAACGCGTAATGGCCATGCAGGACGGCGAATTCCCAGGGGTTCCAGGTTAAATCGTCGGCAAGCATTCGGAATACTCCGCCGATATTGACTCGGCTGTCCTATATGTTTTACAGTGTAGAGTATATGGGACGTCCAACTCTAGGCGACAAGCTCGAACTGATTGCCCTGAGTTCTGTAGCAAATCTACAGACTCAGGCTTACGGGTCGGAGATCAGGCGTCTTGTGAACTCACTGCGCGGGTACGACTATTCGGTCGGCGCAATTTACACGACGCTGTCGCGTTTGGAGAAAAAGGGATTTGTTGTTTCAGAAATGACTGAACCGCTTCCTATTCGAGGTGGTCGGTCTCGACGGCTTTTTCGGATCACCGGTCTCGGAGAAGAGTCGCTCAGGGAAGCACAGGCGCTGGCCCAAAGGGTCTGGAATATCGGATTAGGCGTGCCATCATGAACGCGAAACCACCGCGTTTGGCAGAAATAATCCTGACAAGCTTCATCACGGATAAGCGAATGGCGGATTCTGTTCTTGGTGATCTGGCCGAAGAGTGGCAAGAGCGCACCTCACGTCGAGGTTGTGCTGCGGCCCGAATCTGGTACTGGCGACAATGTGTTCGATCAGCACCTTATCTTGTAGCCGAATGGTGGCGTAGTGCATCCGCTGGGGAGATCGCGAGAAAAGTCAGTTCTTCGTTAGTGGTTTTCGGACTCGTGGGGCTTGCGTGTCTTTACGCTCATCTGGCCAGCATTGCGATAGCCGACTTCATAATTGGGATGCTGAGTGCTTCTTCAGAAGGAGGCGATCCACTCGTGAAGAACTGGGATTCTATCGCACGTCTTGCCGTGGTACAGAGCACGGGCTGGGGGCTGCTTGGTGGTTTTGGGTTAGCCTTGGTCGTCCGTAATGCACGCATGGTGGGGGTCGTGTTGCTGGCGAGCCTGTGGTTTCCTGCCACGGCGATGCTGATGGCGGTGTTGCCGGCACAATGGCCCGCGTGGGCACTTGTTGCATTTCCGGTTCTGTTGGCGGGTGCGTCGATTGTTGGCGGTCTCGCCGCGACCTCGCTGCGCGGCCTTTTTTCGAAAAGGTACGATTCGACTGGTGATCCCTGAAGCGATTCTTAAGGTGCCTTTGAGACACGCAGCTTTTCAATTCTTAGCCTTTGCCGCTTCCCACAGCCTTGTTACCACTTTTATCCCGATGGGAACCAGTTTCAACAAATTGACCTGTTGATACTTGCGCTCGATACGAAGTATCTCTTCTGTGATATCCCTGTGGGTCCCGATTAACCATGTCGGTTGATTTTGTTGATAATTTTTCAGTCTTTGGGCACGGTCGCGTGGATGACTCGCATTCTCCGCTTTATGTGCCGGGAGTCTTTACACAGCCCGGGCCAACAGGGGATTACGAACCAATTGAACGTTAATCCGCAAGTTCTCATCTCCAGCATCGCGCACGCTTCTCGAGAGATCCGAAGCAACGGGGAGTGCCTCTGTATCTGCCTTGAGCACCAGATCAATCGGACGTTGTCGAGCGGTGGGACATCGCCCTTCATCACACTA
>JAPUIA010000174.1 GCA_027297435.1 Gammaproteobacteria bacterium
ACACGGTCTGAAGGGGCAGGATGGCGCCGAGGAACACGAAGCCCAGGAACACCAGCTTGTAGACGAAGACGCCCTTCAGCCCGAAGAGGAACTCGGTACACCGGTCGCCGTAGTACGACCACGCTATCGCGGTCGAGAACGCGAAGAGTGCGAGCCCCACGGTGACCGCGTATTGCCCGAATTCGCCAAAAAAACTTCGCTTGAACGCTTCGGCCGTGAGCGGCACGGAATGCAACAACGACCGACCGGCTATCGTGACGTTGTCGGTCGTCACGCCGCCGTCGATGACGTCTATCACGCCATTGTAGGGTTGTTCACCGGCGAGGAAACGCACGTCTTCGGCAATCGAACGATTGTGCAGCACCGTGATTCCGGCCAAGTCGCCTATGCCATCGGCAACGCGGATCTGTCCCGTATACGGCTGCACCGGATCGTCGCCGAAGCTCACGATATCCATATGGCTGAAGAGTTCTTGCACGTGCTGGGCGTTACTTTCGGTGTACTCACCCGCGATGAATTCCGTATCAAAGTGAGCAAACTCGTTCTCGAACTTTTCGGTCCACACACCCGACGACAGAATGACCAGTCCGGTGAGCGTGCAGATGATCAACGTGTCGATGAAGGGTTCGAGGATCGACACCATGCCCTCGGCGACCGGTTCGTCGGTTCTCGCCGCGGCATGCGCGACGGCAGCCGATCCCTGCCCCGCTTCGTTGGAGAACAAGCCACGATTGACGCCGCGATTGAAAGCGTAAGCAAATGTCGCACCCAGAAAGCCACCCGTGGCGGCGGATCCAGTGAACGCATCTCGAAACACGGCGGCAAACGACGGGCCGATCTGATCGAAGTTGCTAAGCGCCACGGCAAACGCACCGATCGCGTACAAGATGCCCATCAACGGTACGATACTGGCGGCAACCAACGCGATGCGGCGGATACCGCCGATGATGACGAGGCCCAACGCCACGGAAAGCACCAGCCCGGTGACATAGGGCGGCACGCCGAACGAGGTCTCGATGCCAGCGGCAAGGTTGTTGCTTTGCGGTAGGTTGCCGGACCCGAAGGAACTGACGACCATGGCGACCGCGAAAAACACCGCCAGCCAGCGCATGTTCAAGCCCCGCTCCATGTAGTACATCGGCCCGCCGGCGATATGGCCCTCCGCATCCTTCACCCGGTAGCGATGCGAGATGGTGACCTCGACGTACTTGGTGGTCATACCGAGAAAGGCCGTCATCCACATCCAGAATAGGGCCGCCGGGCCGCCGAGAAATATGGCAAAGGCAACACCACCGATGTTGCCGGTACCGACCGTGCCGGACAATGCGGTAGACAGCGCTTGAAAATGCGTCGTATCGCCAACGACCGCGTCTTTCGAATACTTGCCGGTCACCACCTTCCACGCGTGTGTGAAAAATCTGATTTGGGGAAAGCCGAGATAAAGCGTGAAAAACAGCCCCACACCCAACAACAGGAATGGAAAATAGAAGGCGCTACCCAACCATCCGTCGAGCGATCCGACGATGCTTTCGAATATCTCCATCGAGGTTCCTAAAATCTCCTAACGCGCAGGCGGTTGGCCAAACAAAGCTTCGAACAACACGTCATAAATGAGGTTCTGCTCGATCACGCCGCCGAGCTTGTCAGCGCCCAACCCTTGAGCGAAGGCGGCGACATCTTCGCCGGCATGAGTTTCAGCGGCCAGAGGATAGCCCGCGACTTGCCGAAAGTCGGGGTCAAGGGTATCGATATCGCTGAGATCGGGCAGCGTCTCCCGATAACCCGGGCCGTTGGCATAACCGAGGGTCGTATAGGGACGGCCGCTCAGATCCAGCAGCGGCACCCCCGGGGCGACCTCCACGGTACCCAAGATGGGGTTGCCGCGGCGTGGGTAGCCGCTGATGGTGAAGGTGTGGCTGTGATCGGCGGTGACCAGAATGAGCGTGTTTGCGGGATCGGTCATGGCGACGGCCTTGGCGACCGCTGCATCGAAGGCAAGCGTATCCTCCAGCGCCTTGTAGGCGTTGCCTAAATGGTGGCCGTGGTCTATCCGGCCACCCTCCACCATCAGAAAGTAGCCGGGTGCGTCACCGGCGAGTTTAGTCAGAGCGAATTCGGTCATCTCCGCAAGGGACGGCTCGCCCGCCGGGTCGTTGGCGCGGTCGGCTTCGAATCGCATGTGCGAGGGTTCAAAGAGACCCAGCACGCTGTCAGCCGCGCTCGGTTCGAGCATCGAAAACTGCTCGGCGTTCCAGACGTAGGTGTGATTGCTGCCACGTTGTAGCCAATGTGTAACGAGATCGACTCCGTCGGCACGATTACCTCGTTGCTCGGCGTGCTCGGGATCGGTCTGCTCGGTCGAGCGAAAGTGGGCGCGTCCGCCCCCGAGCATGACCTCGATTCCGTCACCGTGGTCGAATTCGATCAGCTGCCGTGCGATGTCGCGACAACCGGCTCGTTTCGCTGCATCCGGCATGGTCGAATCGTTTTCCCAGTTGCGCTCGACGGAGTGGGCATAGGTTGCACCGGGAGTGGCATGCGTAATGGTCGCCGTGCTGACGACGCCGGTTCGGTACCCGGCGGATTCGGCAAGTTCCAACAAGGTTGGCAACGGATTTTTCAGCGCGCCCGCACAGTCGCCACGCTTGACGCGGCCGGCGATACCGAGCAGGCCGCTGCGGGTTTTCTCCCCCGTGACCAAGGCGGTCATGGTGCCGGCACTGTCCGGTACCTGGAAGTCGGTGTTGTAGGTCTTCACCAAGGCGACGTTGGGGAAGGCTTCGAACGAGAGACTGTGTTCCTCGCCGGTTCCCCCCGCTAGCTGACCGGCGTAAATACGCGCGGCGGTGACGGTACTGATGCCCATGCCATCACCGACGAACAGGATGACGTTGCGGGTTGCAGGGTCGATCTGCGCCGGCGGGCCCTGTAGCGCACATCCGGCCATCAGCAAGAGCCCGCTGATTCCGACGAACTGTTTCATTGGCGTATTTCGCGCATCGTGACGAATTCTTCGGCCGCGGTCGGATGGATGCCGACCGTGGCATCGAACTGCGATTTCGTGGCGCCCGCAGTCATCGCCACCGCGAGACCTTGGATGATCTCCCCGGCATCGGGGCCCACCATATGGATGCCGACGACTCGATCGTCTGCCGGCTTGACGATCAGCTTCATGAAAGTGTGTTCGGCCCGACCGGTCATCGTGTGCTTCATCGGCTTGAAGCTCGACTCGAACACGTCGACGTCACCGAACGCATCCCGGGCTTGGTTCTCCGTCAAGCCCACGGTGCCGATATTGGGTTGGCAAAACACGGCGGTCGCGACGTTGTCGTAGTCGAGGTTTCGTTTGGGCCGATCGGTGAACAAGTTGTTGGCGATGCACATGCCTTCGGCGATCGCTACCGGGGTCAACTGCAACCGATCGATCACGTCGCCAATCGCGTAGATGTTGTCTTGTGAGGTCCGGTAGTCATCGTCCACGTGCACCGCGCCCGAAGCGGTGAGCGCGACGCTGGCATCCTCGAGACCCAAATTTGCCGTGTTCGGGGTACGGCCGGTCGCATACATGACGAGATCTGCATGCAATTGGCTGCCGTCGTTGAGCGTTAGCACGCGCTCCTCCCCGTCGAGATCGATACGCTCCACCGTTGTCTCGAATCTCAGGTTGACCCGTTTGTGCTCGAGTTCGTCGGCCACGAACTGTCGAATACCTGAATCGAATGCGCGCAGGAACAAGGGACCGCGATAGATGAGTTCGGTATCTGCCCCGAGACCGGCAAAGATACCGGCGAACTCGACGGCGATGTAACCGCCGCCCACGACGACGACGCGTTTCGGAAAGGTTGGCAGATGAAAGGCTTCGTTGGAGGTGATGACGTGGTCGCGCCCGGGAAACACCGGCACCGAAGGCCAGCTACCGGTCGCAATGAGAATCTTGTCCGCAGTGTAGGTTTGACCGTTCACGGTCACCGTGTGCGCATCGAGCAGGTGGGCGCGTCCATCGTGAATCGCGACCCCCGCACCGTTCAGCAAGTCCTCGTAAATGCCGTTCAGCCGCTGAATCTCCATGGTCTTGTTGTCGCGCAAGGTCGGCCAGTCGAACGGGTCGATCGCGACGCTCCACCCATAGGCCTTGGCATCTTCGAAGTCTTCTGCGAAATGCGAACCATAGACGAACAGTTTTTTCGGCACGCACCCGACGTTCACGCAGGTTCCGCCGAGATAGGTCGACTCCGCAATCGCGACCTTGGCGCCATAACTTGCCGACATGCGGCCAGCCCGAACGCCTCCGGACCCGGCGCCGATAACGTAAAGGTCGTAGTCGTAGCTCATGGTTCCCCTCGACGTTCCATCAAAGTTGGCAAGACGCGAAACCTGCGAGGCCGCAGTCTATGCAACTCCGCCATGCAATACCAAATCAGTTGCCATAAACTGCCGGGCTTGCCTATTTATCGGAAACCTTTATGAACGGCGCACAATCGCTGCTACAGACGTTTGTCGATGCGGGCCTGGAGGTCTGCTTCGCGAACCCGGGCACCTCCGAGATGCACTTCGTCGCGGCGCTCGATTCCCAAGACGGCATGCGGAGCATACTTGGGCTCTTCGAAGGTGTGGTGACCGGCGCCGCCGATGGCTACGCACGAATGGCCGGCAAGCCGGCCTGTACCTTGTTGCATTTGGGACCCGGGCTCGCCAACGGGTTGGCCAACCTGCACAACGCACGTCGAGCGCGCTCGCCCGTCGTCAATGTCGTCGGCGAACACGCGACCTATCATCGCGGTCTCGACGCACCGCTCACCTCCCACATCGAAGGATTTGCGAGTCCCGTGTCCGGTTGGACCCGGGTTTCGGAGAGCGCCGATACCGTTGCCGCGGATGCCGCCGACGCGATTTGCGCGGCCATGACCCCGCCGGGCCAGGTCGCGACGTTGATACTGCCCGCAGACACAGCGTGGAACGACGCGAACGGCGCCGCGACACCTCTCCCCCCGCCGGAGCCGACACCTGCGGAGCGTGCCGGTATCGAAAGCGCGATTGCCGCGCTCAAGAGCGGCGAGCCCTGCACGCTGCTGATGAATGGACTCGGGGTCACCGAGGCCGGCCTACGCCTGGCGAGTCAGATTCACCAGGCGACGGATGCCCGGTTTCTGGGCGATACGTTCATCGCCCGTGTGGCACGCGGCGTGGGCCGCGTCGAGCTGCCTCGACTGCCCTACTTTGCGGAACAGGCAGAACAACTACTCGAGGGCACGCGCCACTTGATACTCGTAGACACCAAGGCGCCGGTCAGCTTCTTCGCCTACCCTGGCAAGGCGAGCGAACTGACGCCGGACGGTTGTACGGTGCATACGTTGAGCCAACCCGGGGAGGATGCTCTGGCGGCACTCACCGAGGTAGCCGAGGCCGTGGGCGCTGTTTCGTTTGCGCCAATCGTGGGTGAACTTAGGGATCCCGGCCTACCGAAAGGTGCCATCAGCCCGGAGAACATCGCACAAGTGGTAGGCGCGTTGCTGCCGGAACAGGCCATCATCGTCAACGAGGCCGCGACCTCAGGCTTTGCCATGCCGGCGCTGACCGAAGGCGCGCAGCCGCACGATTGGCTGGACTTAACGGGCGGCGCCATCGGTATGGGACTGCCCGCGGCCACCGGCGCCGCTGTTGCCTGTCCCGACCGGCGCGTCGTCTCTCTGCAAGCCGACGGCAGCGGCATGTACACCCTGCAAGCACTCTGGACCCAAGCTCGCGAGAACTTGGACATCACGACGGTCGTGTTCGCCAATCGTAAATACGCCATTCTGCAGGTCGAATTCATGCGGGTTGGCGCCCACAACCCGGGCCGTAAAGCCATGGACATGATGGAACTGAACCGCCCCGATCTCGACTGGGTCGCACTGGCTCAAGGCATGGGCGTGCCCGCCATGCGGGCCACCTCGGCAGAACAGTTCGCCGCCGCGTTCGGCAAGAGCATTGCGACACCGGGCCCGTATTTGATCGAGGCCGTGGTGTAGATTAGACGGTTGAGTTGGCAGGAGACCAAACTCAGTGAATATCACCCTGTTCGGCACCGGTTACGTTGGCTTGGTAACCGGCACCTGCTTCGCGGAGATGGGCAACACGGTGCTCTGTGTCGACATCGATGCAGACAAGATCGCCGACCTGCAGGCAGGCAGCATGCCCATCTTCGAGCCCGGGTTGAAGCAGATGGTCGCAAACAACGTGGCAGGTGGCCGCCTGCGGTTCACAACCGACACCCGGCAAGGCGTCGACCATGGCGAGATGTTATTCATCGCGGTCGGTACACCGGCCGACGCAGATGGTGCCGCAGACTTGCAATACGTCTTGGCAGTGGCCACCAGCATTGGCGAGCACATGCGCTCGCCCAAGGTGGTGGTCGATAAATCCACCGTGCCGGTGGGTACAGCAGATCGGGTACGCGCAACCATCGCAACGACGCTGAAAGACCGCAGTGCCGACATCGACTTCGACGTGGTCTCGAATCCCGAGTTTCTCAAGGAAGGTGCCGCGGTGGCCGACTTCATGAAGCCCGACCGCATCATCATCGGCTGTAGTCGAGCGGACACGCGAGAGCGGCTCGAACAGCTCTACGCGCCGTTCAATCGCAATCATGACAAGATTGTGCACATGGACGTACGTTCTGCCGAGCTCACAAAGTACGCGGCCAACGTAATGTTGGCGACCCGCATCAGCCTAATGAACGAGCTAGCCAACCTGGCCGATCGTCTCGGGGCGGACATCGAAGCGGTACGGCGCGGCATCGGCACCGATCCCCGCATTGGCTATCACTTCATCTATGCGGGTACCGGGTATGGTGGTTCGTGCTTTCCAAAGGACGTGAAGGCCCTGGTGCGCACTGCCGACGACGTCGGTTTCGAGGCGAGCATCGTGAAGGGGGTCGAGGCGGTCAACGAGCGGCAGAAACGCGTGCTCATCGACAAGATGCTGGCCCACTATGACGACGGGTTGGCCGGTAAGACCCTGGCCATCTGGGGACTGGCTTTCAAGCCCAATACGGACGATATGCGCGAGGCACCAAGCCGTACCATTATCGACCACTTGCTGGCGAGCAACGCCAAAGTACGGGCCTATGACCCCGCCGCGGGCGGACAAGCCGAACGGTTGTACGGAAACAAGATAACGGTGTGCGCCAATCGAGACGAGACGCTCACCAACGCCGACGGGCTCGTGGTCGTCACCGAGTGGAACGAGTTCCGCAGCCCCGATTTCACGAATCTGCGGAAGGTCTTGAACGACCCCGTCATCTTCGATGGACGCAACCTCTACGACCCGGACTATCTGAGACAGTTGGGGTTTGCCTATTACGCGATAGGCCGCCCGGGGCCATAACCTGGAAATCTGCGGTAGGAGCGGCTTCAGCCGCGATGGAAGACATTGAATTTAAAGAAGAAATCGCGACATCGCGTCCTTGGACGCGCAGGCGCCTCCTACCAGTCTTTCCACGAGGCTATTAGAGGCGCCCTAAAGCCGTCCACCCCATATTCAAAGGTTCTCCCCTTGATACTGGATAAACATACAGGTAACCTGATCGACCCCTGTATATAAATACAGTATACGTTGGCGCACAAGATGGCCGTACAAGACTTGCTGCAACACCCCGACCTTTGGCGTGCCGGTCAGCTTCGCGCTTCGCAAGCCTTTCCTACCACGCCCAGCGGGTTTGCCGCCTTGGACGTACACCTGCCGGGCAATGGATGGCCTGAAGCGGGCCTCATGGAGCTCATGCTGGAAACGTCCGGCATCGGTGAACTCAAGCTCTTGGCCCCCGCCCTTCAGAGCTTGAGCCATCAGGCGCGCTGGATCGCCTGGATCAACCCACCCTTCATTCCCTATGCGCCAGCGTTGAGTGCACTTGGCATCGACATCAGCAAGATCTTGCTCATACATCCAAAAAATCATGAGGATGCTCTCTGGGCTTTGGAGCGGGCCAGCAAGTCGGGCACCTGCAGCATAACGTTGGCTTGGCTCGACGAACGGCGCCTGCGGCTGAAGGACACTCGGCGGCTGCAGCTGGCGGCCAAGCAAGGCGGCACGTTGAGTTGTTTGTTTCGCCCCGCAGAAGCCTCCGAGCAGGCATCGATGGCGGAGCTCAGACTCAAGCTGGCGCCCGCTGGTCCCATTGAGCTGGCTATCTCGATTGTGAAACGGCGCGGCGGTTGGCCACTGACCAATCTCAAGGTGCTGATGGCGCACGAACTGAAAACCCAGGACATGCAAGAGCAACTTGCCTGCTGGCGTCAGGCGCGTCGCCGCCATGCAAGACCCCCGCAAGCGCCCCCTCTCCTTCTTACACCGGAGCTTAAACCGGTGGCGCACAGCGATCGGGCTATGCATTGATGCTGTGGCTGGCCGTGCACTTTCCCCTGTTCGGGTTGGAGGTTTGCTGCCCCCATGGCTTGCCGGAAACACCCGCCGCACTCATCGAAGACAGCCGGGTGCGGCTTTGCAACCAAGCCGCCTTGGATGCCGGCATCGGCCTATCCAGCACCCTCGCAACGGCACACGGCATCCATCCGAGCATCACACACCACCAACGCAACCCGGCGTCGGAAACCCAGCGCCTCGAACTTCTGGCCGAGATGTGCTACCGCTTCACCTCCCAGGTGAGCCTAGAACCACCCAACGGCTTGCTCTTGGAAGTCAGCGGTAGCTTGAACCTCTTCGGTCGCATCGATGTGTTGCAGCGTCAGGTGGCAGAGTTGTGTCGCACGCTCGGTCACCAGGTCGAGCTCAGCACGGCCCAAACGCCATCGGCGGCTTTGGCCCTCTCTCGGTCTAAAGAACCTCAGTCTGGAAGACAAGGAGGGCTAGCCGGAGTACCACTCGCCTGCACCGAACTCTCTGCAAAAGCAGTCGAGCGTTTTGCCAATATGGGCATTACCACCCTCGGCCCACTCTTGAAGCTGCCGGAGGCCGAGCTTGGCCAACGCTTTGGCACGCAGCTAATTCACTACCTGCAACGTTTGACGGGTGCGGCTCCCGATCCGCGAATCTATATTACGCCCCAACCCACCTTTGCGAGCAGTCTGCACTTTTTAGAGGCCATCACCGACAAAGATGCCCTGCTATTTCCCATGCAGCGACTCTTGACCGAGCTGCAACAATGGCTTGTGACCTATCAATTGGGCGCTGAGCGATTGATTTGGCACTTTGCGACTCACGATCCGGCTACCAGAATTTCGATGCCGGTGCGTTTCGCCAATGCCCAGCAGCAAAAATCTGCCTTTCTCGACATCAGCCGGCTCAAGCTCGACCAGATAGAACTGCCCGAAGATGTGCTCACCGTTGGCTTGGCAGCCAAGCGGCTGGTTGCTTGGCGCAATCAGAGCCATGTGCTCTTCGAAAATCTTTCCTTCGGGGCAGATCAGCCAGGTCAGAGCATGGTGCAATCCACCGAACTCATCGATCAACTCAACGCGAGGCTGGGGCCCCAAGGCT
This sequence comes from Gammaproteobacteria bacterium, assembly GCA_027297435.1. Taxonomy (GTDB): domain Bacteria; phylum Pseudomonadota; class Gammaproteobacteria; order Pseudomonadales; family Azotimanducaceae; genus Azophilus. Next base: position 9,475 of record JAPUIA010000174.1, read on the forward strand.
GCCTAGGCATACGCACGACCGAGCAACACGAGCCCGAACACGCCTGGCAAAACTGTCGCCCAGGCACCTCGGCAGGGCCCAACGATCGAGCACAGACCATACGTCCGCTATGGTTTTTCCTTCGGCCCTTGCGCGTCGAGCGCGATACGTTCACCGTGCTGCGCGGCCCGGAACGACTGCAAGCCGGCTGGTGGCGAGATGGTTCCGGCATTGGCCGCGATACCTGCCGCGATTACTACGTTGTCGAACATCGTAACGGCGCCCAGTGCTGGGCATTTCTCGAACCGAACGGGCGTTGGTTTTTGCATGGCTACTTTGCCTGAGCGCTCCCGAGGCATGCAGTTCGCCGAGCTGCACTGTCTTAGCAACTACAGCTTCTTGCGATCTGCATCGCACCCGGAGGAACTCATCAAACGTGCCGCCAAGCTGGGTTATGAGGCCATTGCCATTACCGACGAATGCTCGTTTGCCGGTTTGGTCAAGGCTCACATGGCGGCCAAGGAACACGGCATCAAGCTGATTGTCGGCGCCGAATTTCTCATCGATGACACAGACGGTGCACGGCTGGTGTTGTTGGCACCAACACGCTGCGCCTACGGCCAGCTTGCGGCGTTCATCACCAAGTTGCGCAGGCGCTCACCGAAAGGCGAATACCTTGCCAAGCTCGATGACTTTCGCTGGGCCATCGACGAGTGTCTGACGCTATGGGTGCCGGGGCCGGGCGGCATCCAGAGCTTGGTCCCGGAGGGCGAACGGTTAAAAACTCTCTTCCCTCGATTGTGGATCGCCCTAGAGCTGTTTCGCGAAAGCACCGATCTCGACAAAGCCGCCAACGCACTGACACTTGCGACGCGCCTCGGCCTGCCGATCGTTGCAAGCAACGATGTACACACCCACCATCCCGGACGCCAACCGTTGCAAGATGTCATGACGGCGATCCGTCTCAAGACCACGGTTGCCGAGCTTGGCACCGCTGCCTTCGGTAACGCCGAGCGTAGCTTGCGCCCCATCGCAACCCTGCAGACGCTCTATCCGCCCGAGATGCTCTCAGCGTCCATCGAGATTGCCGATCAATGTCATTTCTGCATGGACGAACTACGTTACGAATACCCCGAAGAACTGGTTCCCCCGCACCTAACGCCGCACGAATATCTGCGGCAATTGACGTTGGCGGGAGCTCGCGAGCGGTGGCCGGACGGCGTACCGGAAGAAACGCTGGAGACCATCGACAAGGAGCTGGAACTGGTCAAGGCACTGCGCTACGAATACTACTTTCTGACGGTGCAAGACATCGTTCAATTCGCACGCAACCAAGGCATTCTTTGCCAAGGCCGGGGCTCTGCGGCCAACTCGGCCGTTTGCTACTGCCTGCACATCACCGAAGTCGACCCATCGCGCATGCATCTATTGTTCGAGCGTTTCGTTTCTAAAGAGCGCAACGAGCCGCCCGACATCGATGTGGATTTCGAGCACGAGCGCCGCGAGGAAGTCATTCAATACATCTACAAGCGTTACGGCCGTGACCGAGCGGCACTCGCGGCAACGTTGATCACCTACCGACCGAAAAGTGCCATTCGCGATGTCGGCAAAGCGTTAGGCATGGATTTGGACCTCATCGACCTGCTGGCCAAATCCTTGGCGTGGTGGGATAAGCGCGAAGCGTTAGAAGAGCGTTTTCGCCAAGCGGGGCTAGACCCAAACAGTCAACTGGCCGACCAGTTTTTGCTGTTGGTCAACGAGATACTCGGTTTTCCCCGCCATCTATCGCAGCACGTGGGTGGGTTTGTGATTTCCAAAGGACCACTCGCGCAACTGGTGCCGGTGGAGAATGCAGCGATGGCGGACCGCACGGTCATCCAGTGGGACAAGTACGATCTCGAAGCGCTGGGTTTGTTGAAAATCGACGTGCTCGGACTTGGCATGCTGACCGCCATTCGCAAGACGCTTGCCGCCATCAATGGTTATCGCGGCACCAACCTCTCGGTAGATAGCATCCCGCCCGAAGACCCCGACACCTATCGGATGTTGCAGAAAGGCGACAGCGTGGGTGTGTTTCAAGTGGAATCGCGCGCCCAGATGGCCATGCTGCCGCGTTTGAAACCCCAACATTTCTACGATCTCGTCATCGAGGTGGCCATCGTCAGGCCCGGCCCCATTCAAGGCGACATGGTGCATCCGTATCTGCGCCGCCGCCAAGGGTTGGAACCGGTCACCTATTCGAGCGACGGGGTTCGCAGGGTTTTGGAGCGCACGTTAGGGGTGCCTATCTTTCAAGAACAGGTCATCGAGCTGGCCATGGTCGCGGCCGGATTCAGCGCTGGAGAAGCCGATCAGCTACGACGCGCCATGGCCGCCTGGAAACGCCATGGTGGCCTCGAACATTTTGAGCAAAAACTCATCAACGGCATGCTCGCGCGTGGCCACGGCCTCGAGTTCGCCGAGCGCGTCTTCAAGCAGATTCAAGGTTTCGGTGAGTACGGTTTCCCGGAATCTCATGCTGCAAGCTTTGCCTTGATTGTCTACGTGTCCGCCTGGCTGAAGTGCCACGAGCCTGCCGCCTTTTACTGTGGGTTGTTGAATAGCCTACCGATGGGGTTCTATTCACCTTCACAGCTCATCCAAGATGCCAAACGCCACCACATCGAAGTGTTTGATGCGGATGTGCAGTGCAGCCATTGGGACCATCAACTGCAGCCACCTACCGGCCCCGACCAACCCGCGCTGCGCTTGGGACTGCGACTGGTTAAGGGTTTACAAGAAGAGGTGGGACTGCGCATCGCAGCAGCGCAACCGTTCAACGACATGCAAGACCTTTGGAGGCGCGCGAATATCGACCGTCAAAGTCTGCAATTTCTGGCGCGAGCCGGTGCGCTCAAGCAGCTGTCCGGACATCGTTACCAAGCCCATTGGGATGTTGCCGCCATCGACGCCCCTACACCGCTAGAAGAGGTCGCAGACGCGCACCCGGAGTATGAAACCAGCGTTTCGCTACCGGGACCGAGCGCCGCCGAAAACGTGTTGGACGATTACCGCTATTTGAGCCTGAGTTTGGGTCCTCACCCCATGCGTTTGCTGCGCGGCAAACTCGACCGATTTCGCACCGCAGCCGATCTCGAGCGTTTTCAACAAGGTCAATTCGTTCAGGTCGCGGGTCTTGTCACGGGACGTCAGAGACCGGGCACCGCGACCGGCGTATTGTTTGTCACGCTCGAGGACGAAACCGGCAACATCAACGTCATCGTTTGGTCATCCGTTCTGGAACGCTTTCGCGCGGCCCTTCTGCAAGGACGCCTGCTCAAGATCAAAGGGGTCGTCGAGCGCGAAAACGAAGTCATTCATGTGGTCGCCGGGCAAGTTCTCGACGCGTCTTGCCTGCTAGCCGATATCAGCCACCAGCAATCGCCCTTCAAATCTCGAGATTTTAGATAAGAAATCGCTTATAACTAATTATTTATTAGCCACTTTTCTTTTTTTTTGCTGCGGGCTCTGACCTCGTACCTGATGCAGAATATCTTCGAGCATGAGCCGGATGAATGAGAGTTCCTCTTTGATTTCGGCAATTTCCGGCTTCATACCGGCGCCGATATTGTCAACTGCGCGCTCGAGAGCGGCCAACCGCTGCTGAACGTTGGCTTTGTCAAAGAGCCCGCGAGCCATCGTCTCGAGCGGCTCGCCGGCGGGTTCGGCCGATGCCTGGGCAGGTTCGGTTGCGGCAACGACCTCTTCCGGCTGACCCGACCAAAGTTCTTTGCCTAACTCGTCGGTAATCGTATCGACGACGGGGCCGTCTATGTCGTGACGTTCTTCCAAATAGGCGTACAACAACAAGCGATCACACAGATTATTGATGCGCCGCGGCACGCCTTTGGTGAATGCGTAGATAAGCGGAAAGGTCTCATCCTCGAATACCGGATCATGCTGCCACCCGGCCCGGCTTAGGCGATGCTCGACGTACGTGCGAATCTCTTCTTCGTTCAGCGGGTTTAGATGGTAGGTCGCAATGACGCGTTGCCTCAGCTGTTCGAAGTCCTCCGACAATAGCGTCTTGCGAAACTCCTGTTGACCCAGCAAGAACACTTGCACCAAGGGTCGGCTGTCCAGCTGAAAATTGGATAGCATGCGCAACTCTTCCACCGACCGAGACGGTAGGTTCTGCGCCTCATCGACGATCAACAACACACGCCGTTGCTGCTTGCGTTGTTCGACGAACGCCGTTTGCAAGTTTTTCAGCAACACGGATTTTTTGGTGTCGTCATGCACCTGGATACCAAAGTTTGCAGCCACAAGGTGCAACAGGTCGTCTTCCTCTAGTTGAGTCGTCACGAGTGTCGCGACCAACAACTCGCGTGGATCCAACTGACTCAACAGCGTCTCGACCAACATGGTCTTGCCCGTACCGATATCGCCAGTAATGACGATAAACCCGTCTCCTTGATCTAGTCCGTACTGCAGAAACGACAGCGCGCGTTGGTGTTCGCGGCTGGGGTAGAAAAATGCTGCGTCGGGCGACAGTTGAAACGGTTTCGCCGTTAAACCGAAAAACTCTTCATACATCTAAGCATCCCGCTTTTGGTATCGGTCCGGATATCCACCCTTACCGCCATATCCGTACCCGTATCCGTAACCTGACTCGCGCCGGCTGGTCTTGTTGAGCAGCAGGCTCACATTGGGGCAGTCCTCGAGTTGTGCGATGGCCTGTACCACGGCATCTTGCGGCGTGCGATTGGCTTCGACGACGACGAGGACCTGGCCCATGTGTCGGGCCAACACCGAGGCTTCGGTGGTCGCCAGCAGCGGCGGTCCATCGAACACGACCACCCGCTGCGGATCGTATCGCGCGAGACGAAGCGTGATCTCTCCCATCAGGTTGCTGGCGAAGAGCTCATCGATGTGCTCATGGGCTTGCCCCGCGAGCAATAGGCTCAATCGATCGACGTTGGTGCGCAATATCGCGTCCTCGGGATGCGCATCCCGTTCGTTTAGCAGATCGGCGAGGCCGCGTTCGGGCTGTACACCCAGTTGACGTGAAATATCACCTTGCGATACATCACCATCAACCAGCAACACCGACCGGTCCAGTTCGGCGGACAGGCTCATTGCCAAGTTGATGGAGATGAACGTCTTACCCTCTTCGGGTAGGGCACTGGTGACCAATATCAGGTTGCTCGGTGGCTCGCCGCTCTCAAGGGTCTGACCCTTCTGAATGTTGAGCAGCAAGGGACGTTTGATACGGCGCATCTCGTGAGCGAGTTGGCTGCGCGTATCACTGGGCGTGAGATAGCCACGCTCGGCCACCAGCTCGAGATCGAACTCGCACATCTGTCTTGGGCGGGTCGCAAGCGGTGTTGGATGGATCGGTTCTGCGACGATCTCTTCCACCTCGACGTCCTCGACATCGATATCGTCGCTCACACGAGGCTCTAGTCCGACGACATCCAACGAGTCATCCTGCGATGGACCGCCCGCCGACCCTTCCACATCGTCTGCAACTTTCTCCGGGCGAGTTGAAACCGGCTCGGGTTTCAACGTCGCCAGCCGGGCAGCCGCTTTCTCAATCGTGCTTAAAGGTCGGTCTTCCATGGACAGCGTGAATTCTACCTATGGGGCATCGAAACCGATGTAAGGTGTTGTAAAATTTGAGACATGGCTTAGGTTTGAGCCTCGAGCCGCTACATCCTACTACAACCCAAGCACAGAGTGCCTAGTGCGTTTCGGCGAAAGGACTGAAGTATGCGAAACCCGACATCGGATCTGTCTGACGTGCAGATCGCCATCCTGGGCCTTGGTTATGTTGGGCTGCCACTCGCCGTAGAGTTCGGTAAAGTCTTTCCAACGATCGGGTTCGACATCGACACAGGCCGTATCACAGAGCTTGAAGCCGGTCGCGACAGCACCCTGGAGGTATCCCGAGCAGAACTGCAATCGGTGCCGAAATTGAGGTACAGCAGCGAACTCGGTGAGCTCACGACGTGCAACACCTACATTGTCACGGTTCCCACACCCATCGATGAGTTCAAACGACCGGACATGTCTGCTCTTACCGCGGCCAGCGAGATGTTGGCCGGAGTGGTTTCCCCGGGTGACGTCGTCATCTTCGAATCCACCGTTTACCCTGGTGCGACCGAGGAGGTATGTGTCCCCATCATCGAAAAGGTTTCCGGCCTCACTTACAACCAAGACTTTTTCGTCGGCTACAGCCCCGAGCGCATAAATCCCGGCGACAAAATACATCGATTGACGAACATCACCAAAGTGACCTCCGGCTCCACTCCCGCAATTGCCACTCACGTAGACGCGCTCTATCAAACGATCATCGAAGCCGGCACCCACCTCACCAGTAGTATTCGTGTCGCCGAGGCAGCCAAGGTCATCGAAAACACGCAACGCGATATCAACGTTGCACTTGTCAACGAGTTAGCCCTCATCTTTGAGCGGCTGGGGCTGGATACCCACGAGGTGTTGGAGGCCGCGGGTACCAAATGGAACTTTCTACCGTTTACGCCGGGCTTGGTCGGCGGTCACTGTATTGGCGTGGACCCGTACTATCTAACCCACAAGGCTCAACAAATTGGCTATCACCCGGAAATCATCCTGGCCGGGCGCCGCGTCAACGACCGAATGGGCGAACACGTCGCAGATCGGATCATCAAGCTGATGACGCAACACCGCATCAACGTCGTCGGCGCCAAGGCATTGATCTTGGGTCTAGCGTTCAAGGAAAACTGTCCAGATATTCGTAACACCAAGGTGATCGACCTGGTCGCGGCGCTAAAGCGTTACCACGTTGATATCGACGTACACGATCCGTGGGTAAACTCCGCCGAGGCCTGCCGAGAACATGAACTTTCACTGATTTTGGAACCGGCTGCCGACACCTATGATGTTATCGTCGTCGCCGTCGCCCACGATCAGTTCGTCGCACTGGGCGCGGACGGCATCAAGGCGTTTGGTAAAGAACACCACGTGCTCTTCGATGTCAAAAACTGTCTGCCCCGGGCAGCCGTTACCGACCGGTTGTAGGCGTGCGAGTACTCATCACCGGCGCTGCCGGATTCATCGGTTCATTTACCTGCCATCGGCTTCTAGATCGCAGCGATGAGGTCGTTGGCGTCGACAACCTAAACGACTACTACGACGTGGGTCTCAAGGAGGCGCGACTCGTTCGGCTACAAGAACGCGCGGGTTTCACGTTTGAGCGCGCCGATATCGACGACTCGACTACCGTGGCAGCGCTGTTTCGCGAACACAGACCCAATCGTGTCGTGCACTTGGCGGCGCAAGCCGGCGTGCGTTACTCATTGGAAAACCCGCAAGCTTATATCGACGCGAACATCACCGGGTTCTTGAACGTCCTGGAGAGCGTTCGCGACCTCGGTACTGACCACTTGGTATACGCCTCGACGAGTTCTGTCTACGGCGCCAACACCAAAATGCCGTTTTCGGTACATGATGCAGTGGATCATCCGGTTAGCCTCTACGCTGCGACGAAAAAGTGCAACGAATTGATGGCCCACACGTATAGCCACTTGTTCGGAATCCCCTGTACGGGCCTACGATTCTTCACCGTGTACGGACCTTGGGGACGACCCGATATGGCGTTGTTCAAGTTCACGCGGCAGATCTTGGCAGGTGAACCCATCGATGTGTTCAACTACGGGTACCACAAGCGGGACTTCACATACATCGACGATATCGTCGAAGGCATCGTTAGGGTGCTCGACAAGGGGGCTGTCGCAAACCCGGATTGGGATGGTAGTGATCCGGACCCCGCGAGCTCGTCAGCGCCCTATCGGATCTACAACATCGGCAGCAACAATCCGATCGACTTGATGCGCTACATCGAGGTGCTTGAAGAAACCCTGGGGATCGAGGCCAAAACGAACCTTTTGCCAATGCAGCCTGGCGATGTACCCGACACCTATGCTGATGTCGACGACCTCGTTCAGGAAGTTGGTTACAAGCCGGATACGCCTATCGAGGTGGGCATCCATAATTTCGTTTCATGGTACAAGACGTACTATCAGGTCGACGCGGCTCACAACGTCTAACTTGGTCTAGTCCACCAACTATCAGCGGGATTACGAATCGTTAACGAAATGGCCCATACAAACCTGCTAACGAGCCTTAGAATCACCCCTATCCAGATAAGCGGGTACTCCGTGTCGCAAGATCGAACCGGTTGTGGAACACCGAACCCAGACGGCGAATCCCTGAATCTACGCGAGGTCCGTACCGAGGCTGAAACCGAGGCGATTTACCGTGCCCTCGAACGCACCAACAAGAACATCAGCCAAGCATCGAGGATGCTCGGCGTCCCGCGTCCAACACTCTACAACCTGATCGCCAAATACGTAGATCGTCATCGACTGATGCGATGAGCAACGTATTGGTCACCGGTGGCGCCGGTTACATCGGCAGCCACATGTGCGTTGAACTGCTGCAGAACGGTGACGACGTGGTGGTCATCGACAATCTCTCCAATAGTTCCACGGCGTCGCTGGAAGCCGTGCAGCGCATCACCCAACGGGAACTCGAATTCGTCGACGGCGATGTGACCGATGCGGATGTCCTCGGGCTATTGTTTGCGGATCACCGCTTCGACGCGGTCGTCCACTTCGCGGGACTCAAGTCGGTTGGAGAATCCGTAGATGATCCCATCAAGTACTACCACAACAACGTCAACGGCACCCTATGCCTCGTGGAGGCCATGTCGGCGGCGGAAGTGAAGACCATCGTCTTCAGCTCGTCTGCGACGGTCTACGGGATTCCGAGCAAGGTACCTATAACCGAAGATTTTCCGACCGGCGCGATCAACCCCTACGGTCGAACGAAGCTTGTGATTGAGCGCCTCCTAGAGGACGTCTACGAAGCCGATCCGAGTTGGCGGATCTCGATCTTGCGTTACTTCAACCCCGTCGGCGCACACCCCTCCGGTGAGATCGGCGAAGACCCCAACGATGCTCCCAACAACCTCATGCCATACGTCAGCCAGGTCGCGGTAGGCCGTCTGCCTTATCTCAAGGTGTTCGGCGACAACTACCCGACACGTGACGGAACCGGCGTACGCGACTACATACACGTCGTCGATCTCATTGACGGCCACATGAAAGCTTTAGAGTTTCTGGAAGACGCGCCGAAACTCGCTGTACATAATCTCGGTACAGGGACCGGCTACAGTGTCTTGGAGGTTCTCGATGCGTTCCAAAGCGCCTGCGGGAAAACGCTGCGCCACGAGATCGTGGGTCGGCGCCCCGGGGATGCAGCGGAATCGTATGCGGATCCAAGCAAAGCCGTCTCTGAACTGGGTTGGCAAGCTAAATTTGATCTGGCGCGCATGTGCGAAGATGCCTGGCGGTGGCAGAGTCTACATCCGAACGGCTACTCTTCCGAAGGATCCGCCGACTAACTGCTAGACTAGGGAGACGCGATGGCTAACAAACACCAAACAGACGCTGACGGTTTCCGGTTGCCCATCAAGGTCGATACGACCTCCAACGGTGAATTCGTACCGATACCGCTCACCAAACCAAACCAGGAAGCCAATCGCTTGGCACTTCGACGAGCCACGGACAATGCCAGAACGACCGGACGCGGCCGGCGAGAATTTCTGCGCTCGAGTTGCGGCGCGGCAACCACCCTGCTCGCGATGAACCAAGTCAACGCGGCCGTGGGCAGGCTAGGCGGCTATTTCGCCCTACCTAAAGATGCCGCATTCGACGTGGAGCTCGCGGATGCTCACATCGAAGGCGATGAATTCATCTTCGATGTGCAAGGTCACTACGTCGACCCTAATGGGGCGTGGTTGGAACAGGTTCCCGAATTCGCGCGACCTTTCTCCTTTGCCCCCAAAGCGGATTGTGATCTAACAACTGATGACAGCCCTCACGCGTACCTTGATTGTCTTGGTGCCGAAGAATTCATCAAAGACGTCTTCCTGGATTCCGACACCGACATCATGGTCTTGTCGTTCGTGCCTTCGACGGCTGATTCGGAACCGGTGACGATCGAAGCAGCCGATGCTACCCGACGCATCGTCGACGAGATGGAAGGCACTCAACGCCTGATGCTGCATGGGCGAGTCAACCCCAACCAGCCCAAGGATCTCGACAGCATGGACGCGCTAGCCGAGCAATGGGGTATTTCCGCATGGAAAACCTACACGCAGTTCGGTCCTGAAGGCAAAGGCTACTACCTCAGCGACGACGTGGGACTAGAGTTCATCGAGAAAGCCCGCTCGCTCGGCGTCAAGGTCATCTGCGTCCACAAGGGACTGCCGCTTAGCCGCAATTCGTATGAGCACAGCCAATGTCGCGATATCGGCATCGTCGCCAAGCAGTACCCCGACGTGTCCTTCATCGTCTACCACTCCGGCTACGTCGCCGGGCGACCGGAATTGCCTTACGCGCATGATGCCGGTCGCGACGGGGTCGATACGTTGATCAAATCGTTGCTCGACAATGAAATCGAACCGAACACCAATGTTTACGCTGAACTCGGTAGCACATGGCGGTTCTTGATGCGCGAACCCGACGATGCCGCGCACGTGATCGGCAAGCTACTGAAGTATTGTGGTTCCGACAACGTGCTCTGGGGCACCGACTCGATCTGGTACGGATCGCCACAGGATCAAATCCAAGCGTTTCGTAATTTTCAGATTTCAGAAACATTGCAGGATGCACACGGCTACCCAGACATCACGCCCGAACTGCGCCGCAAGGTATTTGGTTTGAACGCAGCGGTCCCCTACAACATCGGCGTTGACGAACTACGGCTTCGAGCAGGCACGGATCGGATCGAGCGCCTACGAGCCAACTATCGGAACAATCCGAACCCGCACTTCACGACATACGGACCCAAGACTCGACGAGAGTTTTTCAATCTGCTGCGACGCCAGGGAGGACAGCCGGCTTAGGGATCTCGCGATTAGCTGTCGCTGCTTTGAACTTGATTTCCACCTGCCTCGGACCGCCTGATTGACTCCTGACTCTCGGTGCGTATGCGCTTCCACTCACGTTCGGTACGACACACCCGAGTGCGTACGCGGCTGCCCGTCTCTCGAATCGATCCGGAACCTGTCAACGACCTTGAGACACTTCGTTGTGGAATTTAGTGAGCAACCTCCTCTGCGTCTTGGCCCACAGCTGTATCGGTTGAGGGTGGGTTGATGTAGACAGCTTCCGGTAGGGGGTGTGGTTTAGGTTTACCCGATGGGAAGCGTTCCGGATTCTTGTGGTAGGCGGCTTCCAGCACACGTCGACGATCGTTCAGAATGGTTTGCGCGGAACCGAAGTACACGTCGGCCGGCGTCAACATGGCGATGCCTGAGTGTCGATGGTCGTGGTTGTACCACGGGAAGAAATCACGGCAGTAGTCGATCGCATGTGACTGATTGTCGAAGCGCCCGGGGAATCCAGGGTGGTACTTCAACGTCTTGAACTGCGCCTCGGAGAACGGGTTGTCGTCGGAGACGCGGGGTCGGCTGAGCGACTGGGTCACCCCAAGGTCGGCCAACAGCTGGGCCGTGCACTTCGCCGTCATCGGCGAGCCGCGATCGGAGTGCAAGGTCAGAATCTCGGGTGCCACGTTTTGCTTATGGCAACTTTCTTCGATCAGATTGCCTGCCAAGGTGGCGTTCTCGCGGTCGGCGACCATCCAACCGACGACGTAGCGGCTGAACAGGTCGATCAACACGTACAGGTAGTAGTAGGTCCACTTGTGTGGTCCCAGCAGTTTGGTGATGTCCCATGACCACACCTGGTTCGGCATCTTCGCCACGAGCTCCGGTTTCGTGTAGGCCGGATGACGTAATTGCGAA
>JAPUIA010000175.1 GCA_027297435.1 Gammaproteobacteria bacterium
GAAGAACGTGCCGAATCGCAGGCCATTGGAATCTGAGAGGCGGGCAGGGTCCGTGCCTTCCTTCAGGTCGTTGTAGATGCGCTCGGCCTGCGTCCTGGCGCCGTCCAGAGTGATTGGACCAGCTGCACCAATCTTGTACGCCTTCTCGCCGCGGGACCGTCGATAAAAGAACGTGCGGCGTCCTGATGGGTAGACGCGCATGTATATGCCCATTGTTCCTGCGCGCGGATTGTCCTGTAGATCGTACTGTTTGGCTTCCGGCTTCGCTGCGCCCTCGACCAGCGCCTTGGTGAGTGTTGGCCTTTTTGAACCTCTGACCCTGTTTTGGGGTAGGGGCATGAAAAAAAGTGTGCATGTAGTGTGCGAAACACTATACTACGGCGAACAGTCACGAACAACGACATACTCGAAAGGTAGATTTTTTCTGGGTTATCAGCGTAAGTGATTGTTTACACAAATGGCCGTTTTGTCCCTCCTAAGGGGTAGGTTCCAGGTTCGAGTCCTGGTCGGGGCGCCAGTAAAAATGCAAGTTTACGTGAAGGCCCTCGGTAAGCGACCTACAAGTTAAATACTCTTGCCGCGTTGTTCCAAAGAAAGTCTTCGGTGGCATCAGGCGATAGGTTCAGTTTCGACAATCCTTCCAAGCACCGCTTAGCTGTAAGCATTCCAAAGTTCGTGCCGAACATGACTTTCTTGCTGCCTCGACCGCGCATGAAATCCGCAAACTCCGGTGGCAGCCGATGCAATGCATATGCGGAAGTGTCGATATGGAAGTTCTGATATTTGGTCGTTAGCGAGATCACTTCATTGACCCATGGGAATCCAACGTGACCGCCAACCACTTTGAGTTCGGGAAACTCCAACAGCACTTCATCAAGGTAAGGAATGGGGCGTCCTGGCTCCGACGGGCATAATGGTCCCGTGTGCCCAACCTGCGTACAAAACGGTACCCCGAGCTCGACGCATTCGGCATAGAGCGGATAGTACCGCCTGTCATTTGGGGGTAGGTTCCAAAGCCAGGGTACGATCCGCAAACCCACAAAGCCATGGTCTCTCACCCAACGCCGCAGGTCACGTACCGCTTCCATCGGACGGTAGAGATTGACTGATGCTAGCCCCCTAAATCGCTCGGGATACGCTTCAACGCAGCGCGCCACATCTTCGTTCGTGATCGAGAAGCCCTGTGGCCCGCACCAGGCGGCGATCAGGCCGATGTCCACCCCGCCCTCATCCATTTTTGTGATCGCGTGGTGCTCGTCGTTCTTCGGCATGTCATCACCCGCCCGCGTCCAGCGTGCCAGAGTCGAATAGATATCTCCGTGATCGGCGGGTCCTGTTCCACCCGTCTGCATCCATACGTCTATGATTCGCATTTGTTTCTCCTATGATCTTTCGGTCAATCCAAGCTGCTTGGGCGTCCTGCGCCGCGCCATGATCTCGCGAAGTCACATAGCTAGGTTTCCTCGTTGGCGGGGGTCTAGCGATCAGTCCATGCGCGACCCGCAGATTTATCTCCAATACTTTTTTTCGACAGAATGCGGTTGCGAAGAGAAACCCTTTCGGCCGCCGCTTCGCCGACCCTTGTGCCTCCCACCTTGCGATTCTTGCCAATCAGCCGATTTCGTTTTTTGAAGGCTCGTCTTTGGATCTGGTGCAAGATTGTCATCCGCGGGCGACTTTGACGTCGATCGCTTATCCGCTACGCGTTGTGTCTTGCGTTTCCGTTTTTTCATTGGGTGCACCTCAACGGTTGCCGTGGCTGGAAGCTAGAAAGCTCGAGGGTTAAATCCGATATTGAAACGCTTGCTGCAGGACGGACCGCGTAAAGACATTCGAGAGCCGCGTTTTCAAGGAGATGTGCGGCATCGACGCGGTTCGCGTTTCTTAAGAGAGGAGTCGATCGACCATTTTGATAAATCCATCCTGGCGCTGACGGAGCGCTCTTGGAGAGGGCGGAATCTAAAGGATTCGTCACGTCGTGGCAACAAATTGATTCCCCGATCCGTTAAGGTGTCGTGGCGCGACGTCCATGTGAGGAAACGATCAATGCAAAGAGCCGTGCTAGTTTTCGTCGGGCTCCTAGTTGTGCTCTACATTGCTGCCATCTTCGTACCGTTCGAACCGCTAGACCGTAGACCCGGCACGCGCCTCGGAGGAGACCTCGCCGAGGTGCAGGACACTGACTGGTCTTTCGTGAGCGGACGAAAAGAGATTTTTGTGGAGACGCGAACCTGGTATTTGATTCCTCACTCGGTGACGACGACATCCTGGGTCGTCGACGAAGCGTTTTATGTGCCGTGTGGCAGCTGCGCGACAAAGCGTTGGCCGAAGAATGTTCAACGGGATCCACGCGTTCGACTCAAGATTGGTGATAAGTTGTTCGAGCGCAAAGCTGTGCTGATAACAGACGCGGAAGAACGTCGCCGGCTGTTGGGTCCGCTGTTCGGCGAACGACCACCTGAAGGTGTGGCGATATACCGTATGGATCCGCGCTCTTGAACGGTATCAGCCGGTTTTGCTGGCGAAAAACGAGCTTACCGCGGCACTAGCGACCAGTCCGAGTAGTACGTACGAAACGGCGATTGGAGTCGCCCCCGGTAGCAGTGCGAAGTTGGTGACATACACGAGTCCTGCGGTGTAGGTCAGGGCGATGGCGGGCGTAGTCCAAAATGCCCAACTTTTGCCGCCCCGCAGTGGTATGACTGCCATGAGAATGATCGCCAAACCCACACCGAACGACCCGGCTCCAAAGCCTTTCAGCAAGCCGAGAAACAGCTGCTGGTCGTCGGCGCTGAGGTTCTCCCAGGATGTCTGGATCACCGCGAGATGGTAGGGCATGAGTTCGGCGGCACCTAGGTATCTGATCCCTTGCACGAGCAAGCCCAGCCCGACCAGAACGTAAATCACGACAGGCAGGCGGACAGTCAATATTTCGCGAACTCGACTCACGATCTGTGTCCCTCCGATGCGCCGACCGATCGGTGATCTGCCGTCGTCGGCCATGGCGTTGTTTTCCGGCGTGGGCGGTGTCCGTATCTTACACAGTCCAAGGCCGACCGGTTACACTCGAGAGGCTTCCGGTTGTGAGATGGGTAATGAAGGAAAAAGAGAGCGTTGCCGGTGGTTGCGCTTGCGGCGCCATTCGTCTGGGTTTTATCGCCCCGACCATCTTCAACGCCGCCTGCCACTGCCGAGCATGCCAATATACCTCCGGTGGCGGGCCTGCATATCTCATCGGCGCCCGCAAGGACCAGTTTCGCGTCACCAAGGGATCACCGGTTCAGTTCATGACGATGTCCGACGCCAACAACGCGGTCACGCGGGCGTTTTGCGACAAGTGCGGCACGCACCTCTATTCGTGGAGCGATGAGACTCCAGAGCAACTGTCCATCAAGGTCGGTTGCCTCGATGATCCGTATCCGTTTCGCCCACGGTTGCATTTGTGGACCAGCGAAGCGCAACGTTGGCACAAACGGCATTGGTTTACGCGGCGATTCCCGAAGAACGCGCCTAGTCGGTTCGAACGGTCTCCGGGTCCACAAAGTGGTAGGCAAAATAGCCGATGAACATCTCATCCCAGCTCTGGGCGCCCCAGCTGATTTCCTTCGACGGGTCCGGATTGCCTGGATTGTTCGAGGAATTGTCGAACGCACCTGAGATCACGACTCGCGATCCAGCCGGTAGCACCTTCGGGCTCTCCAGCCGATAGGTCGGCTGCCAGTTGAAGTGGTAGTTAGGCACTGAAAGTAGTTCTTCGGTCGTCCGGTCCGGGTAGATCACCTTGAACTTGAAGTGCTTGCCGCGGTAGTGCATGTGCGGGCGCAATCCGTACAGGACGATGCTTTTGTCGAAAACGTACTGCTGCGATGCCCTGTGTTCGACGGCACCAGCCGGAATCACGAACTCACCCTGGGTAACCGACTTGTTGTGAAATTCGTGAAGGGGCGGCGTGTCGTGGAAGTAAAGCCCGACGCGAGTGTTGTCGACGGTCGGTTTGCCATACGTCGTGTAGTGCAGCTGCATCGAGAGCTTATAGCCCTTGGGAATGTAGACGCCGGATTGGTCCGGGTACCGCATAGCATCGATCTTGCCCGGTGCGTATCCCTCGAGAAACCGCCGTTGCGAACGCGGCGTGCTGTCGGATCGCCAATCGTAGTCCGGCGGTATCACGTAAGACAGCAGATGGTGCATTACCTTCTTGTCGCCTGGGCGAAAGTGTACGGCGGATACCCACTTGTCCTCGTCAAAGGGTAGATCGATTACCACGTGGCGGTAGTCGAGAACTCCGGTTGCAGGCACCTCTTGAGGGGGTATGTGCACGACGTAGTCGGGCTCGCCCAATTGCCAACCACTCTCGTTGGTATCGACGAACGGTTCAACGAGGGGATCGTGACCGTCTCCCCTAGGGGTGCCCGCGTCGATCCAGTGCACCAGCGTTTGCAGCTCTCCGTCGCCGATAAAACGTGCGTTGGTGAAGTGACCGATCTCAGGGTCCACCTGGGCGGGCGGCATGCGTTTGGTCATCAAGACCTCGCGCATCATGGCAGACCAGCCTCGTACCATCGCATAGCTGTTCATGGCAAAGGGGCCAATGCCGCCTTCCGAATGGCAGTGAACGCAGTTTTCTCGCAGGATGGGTGCCACATCGCGTGCGTAATCCGGTGCGTTCAGAGCGTGGTAGTCACGTTGCGGAAATTCCAGTTCACACGTCGTTCGGTCCGAACCATCCTCTGCCTGCGCTAGAGGTAGCGTCACCGTCTGCATGTCCGCCGCTTCGCCGGCGACGATGCGAGCCAGTGTTTCGGTCAGGGGTTGTGGTTTTGGTTCCCGGCGGCGTTGCCGTGGATCCAGCGGACCGTTGAAGACGATGCGCATACGATGCGGATCGATTATCAGAACCTGCGGTACCATCGTTAACCCCAGGCTCTCGGCGACCAGCTGATGGTTGTCGATCAAGATGGGAAAATCGATGTCGAACAACTCGGCTTCATCGCGCACGTCTTGGCGGGACACCTGCGGTGAAGAGTCGATCATCAAAAATGCGATATCCTGCGCTTGCCAACGTTCGCGTAAGTTTTTGTACCTAGGCACCTGCGCGAAAGTCGCCTCGCACTGGTTGCTGTGCGACATCAACACGATGGCTTGTTTGTGCCGATAGCGGGTGAGCTGATGAAACGCGCCGTATTGGTCGAGCAACGCGAAATCGCCGAGCGTTGCTGAACGTGCCGGTAAGACGGCGCCTAGCATGACGGTCAAAGCTGTGACAATGCCAAACGCTCGATAGCTACTTTGCCGGATCATATTTGAGCCTACGCGATGGGGTAGGTATTCAGCACCAGCGCGACCAGACAAGTGTGCCACAAACCGACGACGTTGTTGTATGGCGTAAATAGAAAATAAAATTAACATAATCAAATAGTTATAACGTATATTTAATGTCGGGTATTTAATATACCTCCAACATGCAACGCGCCGTTGGCTTGATATTGGGTTTCATGTCGGCGATCTGCCATTGTTCGGGCGGCAGGTCGGCGAGTGGTGCCTTGACGTTGAGATAGCCATCGGTGAACCCGTGATTCGCGAGGGTTTTGTAGAGACCGAACCGCATACCCTCCAGTCCACACACATAGATCAACGTGTTCGAGTCCGCGAGCAAGGGTGCAAAGGTGTCCATGTCTTGATTGATGAGACCGTCGACATACACGCGTGTTCCCCTCGGGCCGGATTCGCGACTGATGGCCGTGTGGTAATGGAAGTTCTCGTGCGCGGCGGCAAGTCGCCGAAACAGGTCGTCGTACAGCAGGTCGGTGGTGTATGGCGTGCCCATCACCAGATCGATTCGCCGTGTACATGGCTTCGACGGGTTCTCTAACAACTCCATCAACATCCCGCGAAACGGTGCGATGCCCGTACCTGTCGCGAGAAATAGATAGTTGTGCAGGCTGGGATCCTCAGGCAGTAGAAACCGCTTGCCGTTGGGACCGGTTAGCAGCACCTCGTCGCCGGCCGTTACGTCGCACAGGTAGTTGCTGCACACGCCCAGAAACAACCTGTGATCGGTGGGGTCGTCGACCGCTTTTTGCGGGACGTATTCGTCGATGAGGCGCTTAGGCGTGGTCGACAGCAAACACCCGACGCCATCCTCGCCCCAGGTAGGACAGGCAATGGAGTAAAGGCGCAATTTGTGCGGTTTGCCGCGCTCATCGGTGCCGGGCGCGATGACTCCGAACGATTGGCCGGCGCGAAAGGTGCCCGCAAGTTTGGTGTCGGAGACATCGAGCACGAGGTGCTTAACGAAGCTTGCGGACTTGCCGTTCATGCACAACTCGTTGGAAACGACGCGCCCGACAACCGGATCCTTAGGCCGCACGAGGTTCATTTGTACCTTGGGCAATCTGGGCTCGCTCATCGCGAGATGATCATCTCCTCGTGAGGAGCCTGGCGCAAGATATTCAGCGCAGGTAAGCTCGAGGCTCGATTAAGGGAGCGCTTGATGGACTTTCGGCAGTTGGGTCGTAGCGGGGTAATGGTTTCGCCCTTGTGCCTCGGCACCATGAACTTTGGTGGGCCGACGGAGGAGGCCGAGAGCATCAAAATAGTGGATCGAGCCATCGATGGGGGTATCAACTTCATCGATACCGCGGACGTATACAACCGAGGCGTTAGTGAACAGATCGTCGGTAAGGCGCTCAAAGCCAACGGACAACGGGACAACATCGTGCTAGCCACCAAGGTTTACAGCCCCATGGGTCCGGGACCGAACGAACGCGGCGGCTCGCGCTATCACGTCATTCGATCATGCGAGGACTCGCTCAGGCGTTTACAGGTCGACCACATCGATTTGTATCAACTGCATCGCCCTGATTTCAACATCCCGCAGGACGAGACGTTGCGTGCCTTCGATGACTTGGTGCGTAGTGGTAAGGTGCGCTACATCGGATCGACGACGCATCCGGCTTGGGCCGTCATGGAAGCGCTGGCCATCAGCGAGAAGTACCACCTCAATCGCTACGTCAGCGAGCAGCCGCCCTACAACCTGTTGGATCGACGCGTAGAGAACGAGCTTTTGCCGCTCTGTGAGCGCTACCAGTTAGGCGTGATACCGTGGTCGCCGGTGGCAGGCGGAATATTGACGGGTCGTTACACGCCCGATCTTCTCAAACCTTCTGGCTCACGTGCGGATCGCTGGGGTGCGCGATTCGAGACACGGGTCACCTCGCGTGGATTGGAGGTCGCTCTCGAGGTTGCGAGGATGGCGGACGAACGCAGCATGAGCACGACCCAGCTGGCGCTGTTGTGGACCAAAGACCAGCCACAGGTTACCGCTCCGATTTACGGCCCTCGCACGCTCGAGCACTTGGAGGATGCGTTGCCGGTTTTGGACATGAGTCTCGCCGACGAAGATCGCCACCTGTTCGATGCGCTGGTGCCGCCCGGGAATGCTGTTGCCGATTTTCACGACAGTAACAATTGGATGAAGAGTCGAGTCGTGCCGCGTTTGAATCCTTCATGATTCGTTGTTACGCCTTTTTTAACCAGACGATGCCGACGCCGGAACTAAGGCGTGTGGCGGGCCCTCACCGCAGCGTCGTCTCGCGGCGCATCAACGACCAACTCGATCACCTGCCGACACTGTCGGTTCGCACGACGCTCGAGATCTGCGTTGACGACCTGGCAACCGCACAAGCCTACGCGGTTCGCCTTGCCGATCAGGCGGCCACCGTGCTGTGTATCGAAGAGCACGTGCTGTTCGACGAAGGGCTTGATGAGAACAGTATCAAGGGCGTGTTCTTGTTTCGCCGTAAACCGGATATGGAAGTGGCCGAATTCCAGAATTACTGGCGAACGCAACACGGTCCGATGGTACTCCGCACCCCAGGGGTGCAGCGTTACGTACAGTGCCACGTCATACCAGAAAGCTATGATGATGGTGAACCCGCCTACGACGGGATTACCGAGTTGTACTGGTCGAGCTACGCAGCGGCGGTCCGATCCATGGCCTCCGACGAGATGATCGTGGAACAAGCCTCAGATGCATCGAATTTCGTCGCGTCCGACAGTGTGGAAGTGGTACTCATGCACGAAGATGTGCCTTAAGGTCGGGCGAACGGATCGTACGCGTCGATGTCGTCGGACTCGCGGCCTTCCATGGCCGCTGCTACCGCGTTGCCCACCCTGTCTGCAAGCGTTCGTTCAAAGTTACCCCGTGTCGCGAGTTCGTACGAACCGCTCCAGACGTGGGTTTCCTGCTCTGCGTTCAACAGACGCAGGTTGATGCGAACCTTGTCACCGTCGACGATGCGGGTAGAACCCTCCAGGATGTGGGTAATGCCGAGACGCTTGATCATCAATGGTAACTTCTCGTCCGTTATCTCTGCGAGGGATGCGCGCGAGCCAACGAGCGTGATGGTGTCCCGGTTGGAAAGGTTGGCGACAACCTCATCGTAGATCGACTGGCTGACGTAACGCTGTTGTTGATTGACCCCGACAGGTACGAACGGCATCACGGTCAACTTGAGTTCGATGGGTTGGTTCAGAATCGAGGGAACGCCCACGTACGCGGCGCCAAGCAGAGAGCCGATGGCCAAGAACGCGATCATTGCGTAGGCCAACTTTCGAGATCGGTGCTGGGGCTCGGCAACGACGACTGTGTCGTCCGGCCACTCGATGTCAGCGACAAGGCGGTAGCCTTTGCGTGGCACGGTTTCCACGAACAGCGGCTTTCTTACGTCGTCCTTCAACGCTTTGCGAATGTTCGTCATGGCTTGATGAACAACGTTGTCGCCAACGACCACGTTTGGCCAGACCTTGTTCATGAGCACCGTGGCGGGGACTGGGTGAGGTGCTGCGGCTGCCAGTGTCAGTAGTACGTCGATGGTTTTGCCATCGACACGATGACCGTCGATAAGGTTCGCATCGGGTTGGATCGGCTTGCCGCCGAGTCGAAACGACCATTCGGTACCCGGAATTTTTTGCCCGGACCGCTCTAGAACATCTGCAACCGCTTGGCTACCCATGTTACGCCGTCTCACCCCAACGTCAAATCGTTACCTAAGGTAACAAAAAGACCCCTAGAAGCAAGGGAATTAGTGTTACTAACGGTAACGAATTAACCCTGTTAGAACCTGATGACCGGAAATCTCCCTGACCCCAACCTGAAATTTCGGACCGTTCGGCCCTAGAGAGTGCATTTTGACTGGCTATGACGATTTCAGGGCAGAATCATGCTTACCCAAGGACGAGTTCATGCGTTTGTGGCCAAACTTCGCCCCAATGTAGCCCCGGGAAGGTCCCGTGGCACCGGACGAAAACAGGAATCACGGAGATATGAACATGAGCAAACTGATCGGAACCGCAGCAATCGCAGTCGGATTGACCTTTGCAGTGCAAGCCAACGCCGGACCCCTGGCGTTGCAAACCGGGTACGACAACTGCCAACAAGAGATTCAATCACAACAGTCGCAGCGGGGTCTGGTGTTTGCGCGCCATCACTACCTGAGCCGTGGAGATGCATCGAACACCTATTTCATCAACGCATCGGCGTGGGAAAGCGGCGAGCGAGTCGGTCTCAAATCTGCTTGCGAGACCACCACGAATGGACGCCGGATACTGGCGTTGGAAACGAGCCACGGCCGGTGGAACAACGTGCCTGAAGGCCGCGTCGATATCGAGATTGCGGGCGTCAACTAAACAGCTGTCGATCCCTCCTGGGGCGTGCGCAAGGATGCCACGCCCCTTTCTTGCACCCCTCCCTAATAATTTGCCTCCGAACGCCTGGCCGCGGGCTTGCTTCGCCTCGCGTGGCTAGATTAACATGTTAACTTATTGTTGCTGCAGGCAC
Organism: Gammaproteobacteria bacterium; assembly: GCA_027297435.1. GTDB lineage: Bacteria > Pseudomonadota > Gammaproteobacteria > Pseudomonadales > Azotimanducaceae > Azophilus. The sequence goes on from JAPUIA010000175.1 coordinate 9,842, forward strand.
CGATGGCCCAGATACGCCGATTCAGTGAGTCTCTTCCCATGCTGTTACTCAAAGCACGGGAAACCGCGATGGCTTACTTCCGTCCTTCGCTACAGGAGCACGGTTTAACCGAACAGCAGTGGCGCGTCCTGAGAGCGCTGAACGAGTTTGGGGAGTTCACAGCAGCCGGGCTGGCCAGGGAATGCGTGATTTTGGCGCCGAGCATCACCCGCATACTGCGCAAGCTGGCGGCCGAAGACATGGTCGACGTGGGAAGATCCCGTATCGACGGTCGGGAGTTGCAAGTGCGTTTGACGCAACGGGGTAAGGCCGTAATCGACAAGATCGCACCCATCAGCGAAGTACAGTACGGGCTGATTCGAGATCGGCTGCATCCCGATAGGTTGGAAGAGCTGTATCGCCTGTTGCACGAGTTCGTGGAGTTGGACGGACAACCCACCCGTGAGGACTCGCGATGAGCGAGGCGTTGCAAGAAAACCTGAAACGCCTCGAGGGATTTCTCGAACGATTTCGAGGCTCGACGCTCGAGCATTTCATCGATGGTAAACCCGAGCGCGGTGATTCGGGCAACACGTTTACCAACACGACCCCGACCGACAACGGCCCGATCAACGAAGTGGCCGCCGGCAACGCGCACGATATCGATACCGCCGCCAAGTCGGCGCGCGCCGCGTTTGCGGATTGGCAAGCCGTACCGGGCGCCGAGCGGCGCAAGCTATTGCACAACATTGCCGATGCGATCGTTCAGCGCGCCGACGAAATTGCTTTGTTGGAGTCGTTCGATACCGGACAACCCCTACGCTTCATGAGTCAGGCTGCCAATCGCGGCGCTGAGAATTTTCGCTTTTTCGCCGATCGCGCACCCGGGGCACGCAGCGGCCTTGCGTTACCGGCCGAGGCGCACCTCAACTACACGATTCGACAACCGATCGGTGCGGTCGGCGTGATCACCCCGTGGAACACGCCGTTCATGCTATCTACCTGGAAGATCGCACCGGCTCTAGCCGCAGGTTGTACCGTGGTACATAAGCCGGCCGAGTGGAGCCCGCTGACCGCGTACGTGTTAGCCGAGATTTGCCACGAAGCCGGTTTGCCCCCAGGTGTGCTCAACTCGGTGCAGGGCTTCGGCGAAAGCGCCGGGAAAGCGCTCACCGAACATCCGGATATCAGCGCAATCGCTTTTGTCGGAGAATCCCACACAGGCAGCCTGATCATGCAGCAGGGCGCCATGACCCTGAAACGCGTGCACTTCGAACTCGGGGGCAAAAACCCCGTGATCGTTTTCGATGACGCAGACCTCGATCGGGCACTCGATGCGGTTACGTTCATGATCTACAGCCTGAACGGCGAGCGCTGTACATCGTCGAGTCGTCTGTTGGTTCAGGCCTCCATTTACGACGAGTTCGTGGCACGGGTGGCTGAGCGCACTCGCAGGATCAAGGTGGGCCATCCCCTAGATCCAGCGACCGAGGTTGGACCCCTCATCCATCCCCGTCACCTGGACAAGGTGTTGAACTATATCAAGATCGCCGAACGCGAAGGTGCCGACATCGCGATCGGCGGAGCAAGAGCGGACGTGCATGCGGACGGCAACTACTTTCTGCCAACGCTATTGACTGGATGTGAACGCACCATGCGCATCGCCCAGGAAGAGATCTTTGGCCCTGTCCTGACGGCTATCCCGTTTCAGGACGAACGAGAAGCCATCGACATCGCGAATGATGTTGCTTACGGTCTGGCCGGCTATGCGTGGACGCGAGACCTAGGCCGTGCGCACCGCTTAGGGCGCGCGCTCGACGCTGGAATGATTTGGATCAATTCCGAGAACAATCGGCATCTACCCGCACCGTTCGGCGGCATGAAGGCCAGCGGTATGGGTCGAGACGGCGGCGACTATAGTTTCGATTTCTACATGGAAACCAAAAACGTCTGCGTGGCGTACGATACGCACAGCGTACCCAGCATGGGTAAATGAGCCTTTACACCGTTCAAAAACTACTCTATCAACTCAACCGCGATCGCAGCGTACAGCAGCGCTATAAAGACGATTTTGCCGCGTTGCTCGAAGACTACGATCTGACCGGCGAAGAGCGCCACGCACTCGCGGCGCCGGACATCGGGTTGTTGTATGTCATGGGCGTGAACGGTCAGCTTCTCATGCACTACGCGGCGCTCTGTGGATTCGAATGGGACCAATATATAAGTGCGATGCGCGAAGGGTTAGCCGAACACGGTAGCGTACGCGCGGGCCTTTATGCCGCTACCGACGACAGAGGGGCGGTCTCATGACGCTCGTTTACGCCGGCGTGTGTAGTCACGCGCCTGGTATCACGGGTCGAGCGCAACGCGCAGACCCTGCGCTCAGAGAGCCGTTTTATGCGAGCTTTCGTCAAATGGGCGAAGAGATTCGCGCTCAGCAACCCGATGCACTCATCGTGGTTGCGGCCGAACACTTTGCCAACTTCTTCATGGACAACATGCCCGCGTACTGCATGGGCATGGCTGAGGACTACGAGGGCCCCATTGAGGATGAACAGTGGCTCGGGATCGAGCGGCGCCGGATACCCGGTAATGCGGAGCTGGCCAACCGCTTGATCGAGCGAATGTTGCACGACGTCGATCTTGCCTACGCGCAAGAATGGAAATTCGATCACGGGGTGATGGTGCCCTTGCACTTTCTCACGCCCGCGTATGACGTTCCGGTCATTCCGATCAACATCAACTGTCAGGGACCGCCGATCACGCCGTTGCACCGTGCCTACGAATTTGGACGCACGTTGCGCAAAGCGTGTGATGCGGTAGACGAACGGATCGCCGTGGTCGGAACGGGCGGACTATCCCATTGGCCCGCGACGCCCGATTCGGGAAAGATCAACGAAACCTGGGATCGCACCTTTCTGGACCGGTGGCTGGCCAACGATCGAGAAGCGCTCACGAGTTATTCGGACGAAGCGACATACTTCGATGCGGGTCAAGGGGGATTCGAGATCAGGACGTTCATCGCGGTTGCCGGTGCCGCGGAAGGTTCGACGGGTGAGCTTTACTACTATGCACCCATCCCTATCTTCGCGGTCGGTTGCACCATCGCGAGAATGCATTTGTAGGCACGGTCATCTGGTTTAGGCTGCCGTCAACACGTTGATGACCGCCGGCTTGCCGGCGTCGACCATCTCGATGCCCCGCTCGAGCGCACCGATCAAGTCTTTCGGCTTTATGACCTTCTCGCCGTAACCGTCACTCGCTTCGACCACCTTCTCGTATGCGGGAGATGGTGTGAGGCGGGTGAGTGGCATGGTTCTGCCGCGGGTCGCGTGGCCGTCGGGATACATGGCCGACGTGGCATTGTGAACGGCTTGCCAACGCTGATTGTTGTTGATGATCGTGAGCGTGGGCAAGTCATAGGCATGCGCCATGAAGTGCGCTGGCGTGGGGTTGCCCAACATGTAAGAACCGTCGCCGACGACGGCAATCACGTAAGCGTCGCGGTCCGCCAGCTTGTTGCCAAGGGCGGCACCGAGACCGAAACCGAGCCCTCCCGCAGTGGATTCACGCATGTAGCTGCGCGGCTGGCTAAGGTCTAAGTAGTCGGGCGGTACGCCGAGTTCGTTGATCACCACGACGTTTTCCTCCACGAGGTCGTTTTTGACCCGATTGAGGCAGTCCGCCAGCCAGATTGCGCTAATCGGGGTCTGTTTGGCCGACGCCTTGATGGCCTGGTCGATGCGTTGACGGCGTTTCGTCTGCAGCTCGGTCAACAGTTTGCGCCGCCTGCCGACTTCCAGATCTTGCGGAAGTGACGCCTGCAGCGCGGCGATCACCAGTGCGATGTCGCCGCTGAGCGCCATGTCCGTTTTGAAACCGCGCAGGGGGTAGGCCGTGTATTGCGGGTCTGCGGCTATCTGCACCACGGTCGCGTCGGCGTTCGGTGTGACGTCGCCGACCCAGGGTACGCCGGCTTCGATGACCAAAATAAGGTCGGCTTCCTTCACCAGGCTCATGCCTTCGAAACCGAAATTCATGTCGTGATTGCTTGGCACGTTGGCATCGGTCGCGAACGGCTGAGCGATGGGTATGGCAAATCGGGTAGCGAGATCGCTCAGCGCTCGGAAGGCTTCGCGACTTCGACCACCGGAAGATGTGACAATCAGCGGTAGCTGTGCCCGCATGAGCTGGTGTGCGACTTTCTCGATGGCGATGAGGTTGGGCATGGCGGGTGCCGTGACGTCTGTTTCGTTGGCGTACTGAGGTTCTGTGCTCGGGCCTGCCAACACTTCGCGTGGCAACGTGAGATAGATCGGCCCTGGTGGCTGGCTTTTGGCGATAGCGATAGCCCGGCGCACGAGTGTAGCCATCGGTTGGCCGGTGCGAGCCTCGTAGTCCCATTTCAGCCATTCGCGCAGCATCGATGCTTGGTCGAACGTCTCCTGTCCCCAGTGAATGTGCGCCGAGCGGGACCCGAGCTGGCCCGATTCGGTGTTGGGCGTGCGACCCGCCAGCATGATAATGGGCACCTGGTCGCGGAGTGCGTTCATTGCACCCATGACGCCGTTGGCCGACCCTACCGTGGTATGCAACAGCACTGCCGCGGGCTTCGCCGAGCGCCGGTAGTAGCCGTGGGCCATGGCCATCGCGAGATTCTCGTGGGGGGTGACGAGAAACCGGGGGTATTTTTCGTTGCTGTCGGCGAGCTTTGCCAAAGACTCGATGATCGGGGCGGTGTCGGTGCCGGCGTTGGCCAACACATGGTCGATACCGCAGTCTTTGAGGGTTTTGATGAGAGCGTCGGCGTTGGTTTCGACGTCAGTCAAGGCGCTCGTCCTCCACGGGGTTCAGCAGGGTTCCGATACCGGGTACCTCGACCTCGACGACGTCGCCGGGCTGCAAGTATTTTGGTGGATCCAACCGCGCTCCGGCGCCGGTAGGCGTGCCGGTCGAAATGAGGTCTCCGGGTTTTAGGCGCATGAACGTCGAGACGTAGCTGACCAAATATTCGAAGGAGAACAAAAGGTTGTCGGTGCCGTCTTGCTGGCGCACCTCGCCGTTCACGCGGGTGGTGAGACTCAGGTTGTCGAAGCGTGCGAATTCGTCGACCGATACCATCCAAGGTCCCAGCGAGCCGGATCGCTCGAAGTTTTTGCCCTGGGTGACGTTGAATTTGGAATGGCGGAGCCAGTCGCGAATCGATCCCTCGTCCATCAACGTCAGGCCCGCGATGTGCTCGCGAACCTCGGACTCGGGAATGCGCCGGCCTTCTTTGCCGATCACGATCACGATCTCGCCTTCGTAGTCCAACTGCTCGGACTCCGGCGGTCGTAGCATGGGTTGCAGGTGACCGGTCAGTGATTCGCGGGTGCGCATGAAGATGCTGGGATACGCGTGCGTCTCGGAGCTGTCTCGATATTCCGCATTGCGATTGCCGTAGTTGACACCGATGCAGATGATCTTCTCGGCGTTCGGAATCGGTGGTAGGTACTCGATCTCCTCGAGTGAGAAGTCCTTGTCGGCTTGCACCGCAATATCCTCGGCACGCGTCAACGCACCGGCGGCGATTGCGTGTCGCAGCGTCGGATATTCCGGCATCCGCTCGCTGAGGTTGACGACCCCGTCTTGGACGACCGCGCCGAACAGGTGGTTTTGACTCTGCGCCGCGTGTCTGAAGGATAGAAACCGCACTAGTGACCTCTAGTTGGGGCCGGGCAAGCTGAACGCAATGCGAGCAGAGAGCCCTGATAAAAGTTGGCGCATGATCGACCAAATTCACAAACGTGTCGATGACGATTGACCGGAAGGGGTGGTAATCCTATAGTTTGTAGATACTTAACGAGTTAATTATAAACGGTCTGATAAAAATGCCGCACCTGATCATCGAATACTCCGACAACATCGAATCGGCCATGGACCTCGATGGCTTGATGCTGAAGCTTCGCGACTGCGCGGTGGCGAGTGGCGTGTTCCCACTCGGTGGAATTCGCATTCGCGGCGAGCGTCGCGATCGTTATCTCGTCGCGGATGGCGATCCGGACAACGCTTACATTCACCTGATGGCCCGGATAGGTCACGGGCGTGACCTGGAAACTCGGCGAGCCGTAGCCAAGGACCTATTCACGACGCTCTGCGATCACGTCGAAGCCATGTTCGAACACCGCGGGCTAGGACTCTCGTTCGAGTTGGTCGAGATCGAACCCGAGACGAGTTTCAAGAAGAACAACCTGCACGAACGCATCAAAGGGGGACCATGAGATTCTGGTCTCGGCCGACTATCATGGCCGACAATCGAGTGGTGGGAGAGAATTGTGACGGGAAGGGTCGCTGGCAAGGTCGCCATCGTCACGGGAGCGGCTAAGGGCTTGGGCGAAGCAGACGCTCGGCTGTTGGCAGCCGAGGGCGCTATCGTCGTGTTGACCGACGTGGACGAAGCCAACGGACGGCGCGTGGCCGCCGAGATCGGTGGTGACGCGGAGTTTCGGCTACACGATGTTCGAGTCGAAGCCGAGTGGCAACGCTTGATGGGGGAGGTGATGGCAAAGCACGGCAAACTCGATGTTCTCGTCAACAACGCAGGCGTGGTAGAAGCCGGCAACATCGAAACCACGTCTGAGGAGGATTACCGGTTCGTCATGGCGGTCAGTGCCGACGGTACTTTCTTCGGCTGCAAGCACGCAGTGGGTGCCATGAAGGCGACCGGCGGCGGTTCGATCGTGAACATGGCATCCATCGCTTCCAAGCAAGGGGAAGCCTATGTGGCGGCGTATTGTGCGGCCAAGGGCGCGGTGGAGGCATTAACCCGCGCGGTGGCCGTGCACTGCGCGCAAAGCGGCTACCACGTTCGCTGCAACTCGATCCACCCGGCCGGTATTCAGACCCCAATGGTCGCCAGCATAGGACAGAAAATGGTCGAAGCTGGGTTGGTAGCGCAAGATGCGTCATCCGCACCTTCCGGCGCTAATCGTTTGGGCGAACCAGTAGATATAGCCAATGTCGTGTTGTTTCTTGCGTCCGACGAATCCAAGTTCATCAACGGCACAGAGATCGTCGTCGACAACAGCATGTCGGTCACGGCGGGCTTCGTCGGGGACGGATGAGGGTTGTGGCGTACTCGTCGGCGAGTCTGGTTTTGCAGCATTGTGGGTAAGAAAAAGCCGCCTCGCGGCGGCTTAAATTGTCCCTCTTGTTATTGCTTTTATGGGAATCTCAGATGCTGTTTCCCCTCACCTGAATACCTGTTTCCCTTTTGTAATTTCGCAAATCTCGAGAAGCCGGTTTGCTGTGCAATTCCCTTACCCGACAGGGCACACTGAATGCGACAAGTTATCAGATCGAAATTGGCGAATCAATCACTAAATGAATGGTTTTCAATCAGTTACCAGGCGTTCTTGTCCTAGGCACTTAAGGAGCTAGTGCGATGAAGGCGATGATATTGCTGCTGCTGATCTTTGGTGCGACGGCCCATGGTGAGGATATTCAGTGGCAGAGCTGGTCCAAGGCGACATTCGAGCTTGCGGAGTCTTCCGACCAGATGATCTTTCTCGACGTGGGCATGGAGGGCTGCACCGCCTGCCGTAACATGGATGAGATCACGTACGCGGACCCGACGGTCATAGAGATGTTGAACCGCCATTTCGTGCCGATTTCCGTCGACTCGGAAGCGCGTCCCGATATCGGAGAACGGTATTCCGATTGGGCGTGGCCGGCGTTGATTTTCATGGCGCCCGATGCGACCCAAGTGCTTGCGATTCGTGGCAACCGATTGCCGCGCAATTTTATTCCGATCCTTCAAGAACTCTTGGACAAACACGCGCACGGCGCGCTGGTTGCCGATGAGTTGGCCCCCTATGCGGCGCAACCCGAGCCTGTAGCGACGATGCTCTCGAGCATTCGAGACCGGGTTAGACGACAGCTTGACCGGGTACTCAACGAACAGCAGGGCGGTTGGAGCCGCCGAGGTATCTCGTCGACGTCCGGCGCACGCACGCAGCATCTGTTCTTTCGAGCGCATCTGTACGACAACGCCGACCTTCGCTCGCTTGCGCTAAGGACCGCCGATGGTTATCTCAAGATGCTGGATCACGTGTGGGGAGGCGTCTACGGCAGTTACTTTTTCGCAAGCGGCGGCTTTGTACCAGAGAAACGCATATCACGGCAAGCCAATGCGTTGCGGGTGTTTGCCGAGGCCTACCAGGTGACTCGCGATGTGCGTTATCGGAATGGCCTGCGGAAAGTCGACGAGTACCTGCAGAATTGGATGGCCTCCAAGCAGGGCACCTATTTCACGAGCCAAGAGGATACTCCCCCGCGTCTCACGGAACGATTTTCGGTGCGTGACTACTGGAACTTCGAACAAGCACACCAACGACGTCAGTTCGGGATTCCGCCCATCGATCACGCCGTCTACACGGACAAGAACGGTGAGATCATCGCCGCATACGTGCGCGCGTTTGAGGCGACCGGCGACATCAACTACTTGCGCGTGGCCGAACGTGCCGCTCGCAACCTGATGTCGGAACGCTTGACGCCTGACGGTTGGATGTTGCAAAGCGTCACGAGTGAGGGGGTTGTGTCAGACAAGCGTATGCGCGAACACTACACCGGCGCCAAACCTTTCCTGGGCGCGCAGGCCTGGTTCGGAACCGGGTTGCTCGCGCTTTATCGCGCGACCGGAAACCCGCTGTGGCTCGATGAGGCCCACGCGTTGGTCGACGTCATGATCGAGTTGTTGGTCGATGCTACCAACGGTGGATTCTACAGCTCGCAGGTAGATGACACCGCGCGGCACGTCGCTGCGCGCAAACCCTTGGAGCAAAATGCCGTGGCCGCCAAGTTGTTGTATGACTTGAGCGTCTATAGCCAAGACCGCCGGTATGAATCTATGGCAAACCGGACGATTCAAGCCGTTGCGCACCCGGATATCGTCGGACGCGAAGGCAAAGTGACGGGCGAGTTAGCGCTAGCTCTTGAACAGTTGGTCGCTGCCTACGTGGAATTTACGGTTGTAGGTGATGCCGATGATGCAGCCGCCCGGGCGCTCTTCGATGGGGTGGTCGCCACCTATCACCCGCGCAAACTCGCGCACTTCGAAGCGCCCGGACGGTATCCCGATAGAGCGCGACCGGCGTTGTACATCTGCAACCCGGATTTTTGTACGGTACCCATCGAAGATCCGCGTGACATTGCGCGGCACCTCGAACCGCTTCGAGGACCGGCGTTGAGCCATGGGGCAGCTAAGGGGTGATGCGCTGACCTGCCAGCGTGTCGAGTTCGCGGGCCACGCGTTCGGGCGAACCGGTCTTGCGTGCCAACAGCCGATAGAAAGCCGGTACCACGAACAAGGTCAAAAACGTCGCGAGGCTCACGCCGGAAAAGATAACGATGCCGAGCACGTGGCGGCTTTCCGAACCGGCGCCGACCGCAATGATCAACGGAATCGAACCCATCAACGTTGCGATGGTCGTCATGACGACCGGCCGCAGCCGAATGCCCGCGGCTTCGATGATCGCCTCCTCGAAATCTCTGCCGGCATCACGCAGTTGGTTGATGAACTCGACGATCAACACCCCGTTTTTCGCCGCAATACCGATCAGCATCACCATGCCTATTTGGCTGTAGATATTGAGAGTCAAATCCATGACGTAGAGGCCGAGCAAGCCACCGGCGACAGCCAGCGGCACCGTCAGGAGAATGACGAATGGATGCACGAAGCTCTCGAATTGCGCGGCAAGCACCAAAAAAACGATCAGTAAAGCCAGCCCGAACGTAAAGAACAGGGTACCGGCAGCTTCTTTGTATTCGAGCGACTCACCTTTGTAATCGATCTGCGCGATCTGAGGCAATTCTTCGCGCACGATAGTCTCGAGAAATTCGAGCGCATCCCCAAGTGCGTATCCGGGCGTCAAGCTGCCGCGGATGGTAACGGCGCGCATACGGTTGTAACGATTGAGAGACGCGGCACCGGCGGTCTCGTTGATGTAGATGAGATTCGCCAGTGGCACCAATTGGCCGCTAGTCTCCGAGCGTACATAGATGTTTTCGAGGTCTCGTGCAGACGCGCGTTGGTCACGCTTGGCTTGTAGTATGACGTCGTACTCCTCGCCATCCTGAACATACGTGGTAATGCGTTGCTCGCTCATCATCGCGCCCAAGGTACGGCCGATGTTCTGCACCGAAACGCCAAGCGATGCTGCCCGGTTCTTGTCGATGCGCACCATCACCTGTGGTTGAGTTTCTTTGAGGTCCGTGTCGACACGCTGCAAACCGGGGTACTCGGCGGCGCGATCGAGAATGATGTCGCGCCACTGGGCCAGAGTCTCGTAATTGGGTCCGCCGATGACGAATTGCACCGGCTGGCCGCCGCCGCCGCGGGCAAGGCCGGAGCGCGAGTAGGCGAACGCCCTGAGTGACGGTACCTTCTGCCATTCGCGCGTCAATGCTTGCGCGATCTCGTTGGTCGTGCGATCTCTTTCCTGCCAGGGTGCCAACGAGATGATCATGATACCGCTGTTGGTGCTGGAACTGCCCCAGCCAGGCACGGATACCATCAGACGCGTGATTTCACCACTCTCGATGAGCTTGAGAGCCGGTGTCTCCAACTTCTCCATCTCTTTTTTCATACGCTCGATGCCGGTGCCCTCAGCGGCGGACACGCGGGCGAAGATCAAACCTTGATCTTCGGTGGGTGCGTATTCCTCGGGAATCGAGGCGAGCAGCCAATAGGCGAAGCCCGACATGCCGATCAATACCAAAATTGCGAACCAACTGAATTGCAACAAAAACGCCAACGAATTTTTGTAGGCTTGCTCGAGTCGCGAAAAACAGCGATCGACAAATTGCGTGACGACGTTTGAACGGGGTGTTTGCTTGAGAAGCTTCGAGCACATCATGGGCGTCAGCGACAGCGCCAGGACGCTCGAGAAAATCACCGCTGCACTGATTGCGACCGCTAGTTCGCGGAAGATCACGCCCATGTTGTCCTGCAGAAAGATGATGGGCATGAATACGGCGACCAGCACCGCGGTGGTGGCGACCACCGCAAACGAGACTTGCCGCGCGCCTCGATACGCGGCCAACAACGGTGGTTCGCCATTTTCGATGCGACGGTGGATGTTTTCGAGCACCACAATGGCGTCGTCCACGACCAAACCGATAGACAGCACCAAGGCCAGCAGGGTGATGAGGTTCACGGAATAGTCGAAAAGCGCCAGCGCCATGAATGCCGCGGTCAGGCACACGGGAATGGTGATCGCGGGAATCAACATCGTACGTATCGTGCCGAGAAACAACAGGATGACGACGCTCACCAATGCGGTCGTGATGAGGATGGTCTGGAACACCGAATTAATCGCTTCCCGAATGAACACCGACTCATCGGAACTCGCAATCAGCTGCATGTGCTTCGGCAGTGATGCTTGCAGTCGAGCGATCTCAAGCTTCACGCCCTCCAGGGTCCGCAACGTGTTGGCTTTCGACTGTTTAGAAATACCGATGCCGACCATGGTCATCTGGTTGACCCGGTACAGGTTGCGGTAGTTGGCCGGCGCAAGCTCGACCTCGGCCACCTCGCCGAGGCGGATGGGATGGCCCTGAGCGCCGGTGCCGATCACCAGCCCACGAAAGTCCTCCGGAGACTGATAGTTTCGAGCCAGACGTAGACGAAATTCTCGATCGTCCGATTCCAGCCTGCCGACCGGTAGCTCGATGTTTTCCCGGCGCAGTGCAGACTCGATATCGGTCACGGTCAAATCCCGCGCCGCAAGGCTTAGACGATCCAGCCAAATCCGCATAGATTGTCTGCCGCCACCTCGGACGCTGGCATCGGCGACGCCGGGGATGACCGTAAACCGGTCGACGATGTAGCGTCGCGCATAGTCGTCTAGCTCCATCATCGTCATGCTGTCGCTGGTGAGGTTCAGGTGCATGACGGGCCGGCGATCGGAGTCGTACTTTGCGACGATGGGTATCTCTACGTCCTCCGGGAGTCGCCCGATAACGCGCGAAACCCGATCGCGGACATCATTGGCCGCCTCCTCCATGTCGCGATCCAGGTCGAATTCGATCGTGACGCTGGAACGCTCGTCGCGGCTCGATGAGCGAATCGCCTTGACGCCGTCGATGCCGCTGATCTGGTCTTCGATCAGCTGAGTAATGCGTGTTTCGATGACGTCCGCAGACGCACCGACGTAGGTGGTGCTGACCGAGACGATCGGCGGACTGATATCCGGATACTCACGTAGTGGTAGATAGTTGAACGACAACACGCCGAAGGCGACCAGCAACAGGCTGATGACCGTGGCAAATACCGGCCGCTTGACCGAGGTATCAGAAAGCCACACCTATTTGGCACCGTCTGCGGGCCGAGCCTGACGGTCCTGGCGGTTTTCGGCGACGCGTTCGTTGGCGGGTTGACCTAAGATGCGGACCGGTGCGCCGTCGCGTACCTTGATCACGCCTTCGGTGATGACTTGTTCGCCGGCCGTCAACCCTTCAAGCACCTCCACCCAACCGCCGTCGCGCTGCCCGGACTCGATGGGCTTCAGCCGGGCTAGGCGATCTTCACCGACGACGTATACAAACACCTTGTCTGCGCGTTGCAAGAGTGCGGTTTCGGGTACCATGAGCGATTCGCGTTCGGCGGTGGTGAGACGCACCGTCATGAGCATGCCCTCGCGTAGCAACAGTTTGTCGTTGTTGATAAGCGCGCGAACGGTCGCGGCTCGCGTGACCTTGTCGATACGTGAACCGATGGTAGCTACCGTCGCCGTAAAGCGTTCGTCGGGGTATGCGGGACTCCGGGCAACGATCGCCATCCCCGGCTTGACGAGACGTAGATGCACCTCGGGGATGGAGAAATCCAACTTGATGACCGAGATGTCGTCCAATGTTGTGATGGGCGTCGTCGGCGTCAGCAAGCTGCCTGCGCTAACCTCGCGAAACCCCAACCTGCCGCTGAATGGTGCGCGCACCAGTCGATCGCGCAATCGTGCAGCAATGGACTGTTCGCGCGCTTGGGCGGCGTTGTATTTGGCTTCCGCTTCATCGACCTGAGATTGGGAGACGCTGTTGTTCGCCAACAAGTCGTTGAAGCGGTTGAACTGCAATTCTGCATCCTGCACGTTGGCTTTCGCTTCGGCCAAGAGCGCGGTTTCTTCTTCGTTGGTCAATTCCACCAGCACGTCGCCGACCTCGACGAGGTCGCCGTCCTCGAACCTGACACGACTGACCGTGTCGGTGACCTGGGCGGTCAAGGTGATCGATTCGTTGGCCTTGGTCGTGCCGATGGCCTCCAATTCCTCCCGGATGGTTCGGACTTGGGCGCTGGCAACCACCACCTCCGTCGGCGGGCGCGTAAAATCCCCGCCGCTGGAATTCTGCGCGTCTTCGCAACCCGCTAGGATGGTGAGCGCCAGCAAGGCGTACGCTATGTGCACCTAATTGTTCCCCGTGCGTCGCGCATCATGGTATACGATGGCGACCCGATAATTGCTCTTCGCAGCGGCATTAGACCGTCACAATCGCACCAAATTGCCCAGAAAACAAAAACATGAGCAAGAACTTCGCCGTTGAACTGCAGACCGCTTTTGCCGCCCATCCGGATCGCGCTTGCCTGATGTTGGCCGACGGCCGGGTCTGGCGTTTCAACGAGATGCAGCATACGGTCACCCGGTTTGCCCGTGTACTCGTCGATCACGGTGTCGAACCCGGTGCCCGGGTCCTCGCCCAAGTAGACAAGAGTCCAGAGTCTTTGGCTTTGTACCTCGCGTGTCTTCAGGTCGGTGGTGCGTTTGTGCCGGTCAATACCGCCTATACCGCGGAAGAAGTGGCTTATTTTTTGGAAGATGCCGCGCCGGCACTTTTCGTTCATCGGGCCGAAGGCAACATCGGGTCGACCGCGATCACCGGTCGTACGGCCACGCTCACTCTCGATGGTAGCGGCAGCGGTACGCTGACCGATGCAGCCAATGCCGCTGTACCTTTGATTGAGGTAGCCGAACGTACCGGCGACGACTTGGCCGCCATCGTCTATACCTCGGGAACGACGGGCGCCTCGAAGGGCGCAATGCTGACGCACTCGAACCTGTCCTCGAACGCGCACGCGCTGCGTGAATGTTGGGGGTGGCAGGACGACGATGTTCTTCTGCATGCCTTACCGGTGTTCCACGTACACGGCCTGTTCATCGCGCTACATTGTGCTTTGTTGGGTGGCACGACGACGATTTTCCTGTCGAGCTTCAAGGTTGATGAGCTGCTCGCGCACCTACCCGAGGCCACCGTCATGATGGGCGTACCGACTTTCTATACGCGCCTACTCGACCAACCGGGCTTCGATGCGACGTGTTGTGAGCGCATGCGGGTGTTCATCAGTGGCTCGGCCCCGCTCACTGAACAGACCTTCGCCGCCTGGGAGAAGCGCACGGGACATCGTATTCTCGAACGCTATGGCATGACCGAAACCATCATCAACACGTCCAACCCGCTGGTAGGCGAACGTGTCGCGGGTACGGTCGGATTTGCGTTACCGGGCGTCGAGGTACGCATCGCCGACGATGATGGCAACAAGGTTCCCGATGGAGACGTAGGGACGATAGAGGTGCGCGGGCCCAACGTATTCAAAGGCTACTGGCATATGCCGGAAAAAACCGCAGAGGAGTTCCGTGCCGACGGGTACTTCATTACCGGCGATCTCGGCGTCATGAATGCGCAGGGGCGGGTGTCGATCGTTGGACGCGCCAAGGACATGATCATCTCCGGCGGTTACAACGTATATCCCAAAGAGGTCGAGAAGCTGATCGATGAGATGCACGCCGTCGTGGAATCCGCTGTCATCGGCGTGCCCCACATGGACTTCGGAGAAGGGGTGGTCGCCATTGTGGTCCCGGCTGCGGATCCGGTGGCAGAGCCTGCCGTACGGGAAGCTCTACAGGATCGCCTAGCGCGCTTCAAGCAACCGAAGATAGTGGTGAACGTGGCATCGTTGCCGCGCAACGCGATGGGTAAAGTACAGAAGAACCTTCTGCGTCAACAGTACGCCGATCTATTCGATGATTCGTCCGTCGATTGATGGGACGAGGGTTCAAGCGAGCCCCAACGGCGAGAATAGCCAGTAGATCGCGACAACCGACAACGCGAGCCCGCCACTTACCCATTTGCTCCAACGCCACGGGGTCATGTCGATCGGCGGCCGCAGCGTGGTTGGCGTCTGAGCGCGAGGCCAAACCCGACCGGCGACCCACATGATGCCGATCTCGAGCGTGAACAGCACGGCATATAAGTGAATGAAGTGCACGCCGGTGTCCCACACGAACGTCACGAGCGCGTACGCGGGTATATGAAACACGATCGCCGCGATCGCACCCTCGGCCGGCACCTTCGGCATGAAGAACGCGGCGATCACCACGCTGATGACGGGAATGTTGTAAAAACCGGTGAACTGCCGCACCACCTGCCACAGGCCATCGGGCGCCAATTGGAGCAAGGGTGCGATCACAAACGAGATCAGGGCAATCACGATACCGATCTGGCGCGCCCAGCGAATCATCTCTGCATCACTGGGTTCGATGCGTCGCAGCGGGGCGATGACATCGATGCAGAACAATGTCGCTGCGCTGTTGAGTAACGAGTTGAAAGAGCTGAACACCGCGCCGAGTAGCACCGCGAGAAAAAATCCAGCCATCGCGGTCGGCAGCACGTCGGCCACAAGCCGCGGGTACGCCTGGTCCATCGATGCGAGACCGGGACCGTACAGGTGAAAGGCGATGACGCCGGGTATCATCATCAGGAACGGGACGATGATTTTGAAGAACCCCGACAACAGCACGCCTTTTTGTCCTTCGGCGAGGTTCTTGGCCCCCAAGGTCCGTTGGATGACGTATTGATTGGTGCCCCAATAAAAGAGATTGGCGAGGATCATGCCGGTAAACAAAGTGCCGAACGGCGTGGGATCGGTCGCAGTGCCAATAGCGTTGAGCTTCTGTGGATGTTGTTGAGTCAACGTCGCGACGCCGTGTGCGAAACTTCCGTCCCCCAATTCGATCAATCCAAGCACCGGTACCGTGACACCGATGATTAGCAGCCCGACGCCGTTGAGGGTGTCGGAGACCGCGACGGCCTTGAGGCCGCCGGCGATTGCGTACAGTCCGCCGATGACGCCGATCGTCAGGATGGTTACGATCAGGGCCGTCGAATATCCGATGCTCAGCAGCGCCGGGATGTCGAACAACTGCAGGACGGCAACCGAGCCGGCATACAGCACGGATGGGATGGTGATGAGTCCGTAGCCAAGAATGAACAGCACAACGGTCAAACGACGAACTCGGTCGTCGAACCGTTCGCTCAAGTACTGGGGCAAGGTGGTAAAGCCACCGATCAAGTAGCGGGGCAGGAATACCAACGCCATGACGATAATGGCGAATGCGGCGGTGACCTCCCACGCCATGCTTGACAGGTTGAAGGCGTAAGCAGAGCCGTTCAGGCCGATCATTTGCTCCGCGGACAAATTCGTGAGCAACAAGGAACCGGCGATGAACACACCGCCTAAGCCGCGGCCCGCCAGAAAATAGCCTTCTTGAGTTTCGGTCTGTCCGCGGGTCTTTCTATAGGAAAACCAGGCCACCAGGCCCATGAAGAAGAGGCATGAGGCAAGGGTCGTGGGTAAATCTAGTCCGGCAATTGGGCGCGGCCGATCGTGTTGGTATCGGTGCCGAACCAGACGCTGTTGGTCGGCTTGTCGTAATGCATGTGTCGGACCGTGCCACCGCCGCTTGCGAGCGCGACACCGGCGATGAAGGTCTCGGAAGTGGTGTCGAAGCCGACGAACTGATTGGGTCGAGGACCCGACTCTACGAACCAGAGGCGGTCATTGGTGTCCACTTCCATGCCATAGGGACGGCTATCGGCTCCGGAGGGCGCCAGCCACTCGGAGATAGTACCGGTCTGTGGATCCAAGCGGCCCAGGTAGCCTTCCGCGTAGTCCACATACCATATCGATCCGTCGGAGGTAATCTCGAGCCTCCGGGGACGCGCACCGGCGCGCGGCAGTTCCACCTCGGTCACCTCAAACGTCGTAGGATCGATGCGGACTAATTTGTTGGTGCCAAACAAGGTTGCCCAAACGACGCCGTCGGGTGCGATGTTGATTCCGTAGGGGCGCGAGCGTCCACTCGCAATCGGCAGCAGGCGCACCGACTCATCCGCAATGGTGAGCTTGCCCACGAAGTTACCCCCCTGCACGGTAAACCAGATATCGCCTGCAGTATCGAATACGAGGGTATGCGGGTCGCGGGCGGCGGCGTCCGGCATCATGATCTTGTGGATCGTTCCATCTTTGACGCTCATGCGGCCGATGTGCGTGGCTCGGTTGCCCGCATACCAAATGGTATCGCCACCGGCGACGATGAGGTTATGCGGGCCTGTGCCATCGTCCAGCGGCAAGCGGCGGAACGCTTCGGTCTTCGGATCGAACGAGGCGACATAGTCGTTGCGCTGACCGACGAACCAGACGATGCCGTTGACATCGACATAGGGATCGCGCGGTCGGGAGTCAGGGTAGGGAACGTCCCATTCAGTGAGCGTGGGTTGCTCGGCGAACACGAGCGTCGCAGCACAGGGCATGAGTAACAGCGCACACCCCAGAACGGTTAGGTATCGCATGAAAATCTCCCTCAAGAGGGGCTACTGTAGTCCTAAAGGCGTGTCCCCTACCAGATTGTGACGCGTCGTTCCGGCGGCAGATACATGCCATCACCCGGCTTCAAGCCGAACGTTCGATAAAACGCCGGTACGTTGGGAAGTACGCCCAGTACTCGGTATCTGGCCGGGGCATGGGGGTCGGAAAGCAATTGCGCGCGCAGCCGTTCATCGCGGCTTTGAGAGCGCCAGGTACTCGCAAAGCCGATGAAAAATCTTGCATCGCCGGTGAAGCCGTCGATCACGGGTGCTTCGTTGCCCGCGAGCGAGATGTGGTATGCCCGATGGGCCATGATGAGGCCGGCGAGATCGCCGATGTTCTCGCCGAGGGTAAGTTCGCCATTGATGGCCATATCCGGGAGAGGTTGGAAAGCCGCGTATTGGTCCGCTAGGCTCGAGCTGCGGGCAATGTATTCCGCGGCATCCTCATCCGTCCACCAATTGCGCAAACGTCCGTCGCCGTCGAATTTACGGCCTTGGTCGTCAAATCCGTGGCTGAACTCGTGGCCGATGACAGCCCCAATCGCGCCATAGTTCACCGCGTCGTCCGCCGCCGGGTCGAAAAAGGGCGGTTGCAAAATAGCGGCGGGAAACACCACCTCGTTGAATGTCGGCCGGTAGTAGGCGTTCACGGTTTGCGGCGACATGCCCCATTCGGAGCGATCGACGGGCTTCGTGAGCTTGGCCATGTCGTGTGCGTGCTCGAAGGCTCGGGCGCGACGTACGTTGCCGACGAGATCGTTTGGCCGTAGCTCGAGCTCGCCATAGTCGCGCCATGTGTCCGGAAACCCAAGCTTCGCACTGAACCGCGCTAGCTTGGCGTGGGCGGCTGCTTTGGTCGTGTCGCTCATCCAATCGAGCGAGTCGATGCTTTGCGCGAATGCGGTTTTCAGGTTCTCCACCATCTCGCGCATTTTCTGTTTGGAGGATTCGGGAAAATGCTTTGCGACGTAGAGCTTGCCGAGCAGTTCACCGGTCGTTGCATTGACCAGACGCGTACCTCTCTTCCAACGTGGTGTCTGTTCCTCCTGACCGCGCAAGGCTTTGCTTTCGAACGCAAAATTTTCGTCGACGATCGCCGCGTTGAGATAGCGAGCGTACGCCTTCACAACCTTGAAGCGCAGATACTGCTGCCAATCCGGCACAGAAATGCTCATGAGAAGCTGACCGAGCGCCGCAAAGTAAGTGTCTTGCATGAGCACGATTGGTTCGACGGGAGGAATGCTGGCGGCAGCGAGAAAGATGTTCCAATCGATACCGGGCGTTGCATCGTTGGCTTCGACTAAGGTGAATTTGTTCTTGTACATACGCTCTCGGTCGCGGCTGGCGGTGCTGGACCAATGTACTTCGGCAATGGCGTACTCGATGTCGAAAAGTACCGTCGCCCACCGATCGCCGTCTGGCCAGTCAACCAAGGCGTACAGGTTGGCGATGTGGTTCTTGTAGGCGTTTCGGGCGTTGCTCAGCTCCGCGCTGTCCTTCAGGAAGTAGTCACGATCCGGCAGCCCCAAACCATCCTGAGCGAGGTAAGCGAGCATGCGTTCAGGGTCATCGCCGTCGGTATCGTCGTAGATCGCGATAGGGGTCTGAACCCCCAGGGGCCGCAGCGAACCGAAAAGGCCGATGATGTCCTTGTGATCCTCAGCGCGGTCGACCGTGGCCAAGACATCGTCCAACGGTGTGACCCCCAAGGCTTCGAGACGATCGACATCCATGAAGCTCGTGTACAGGGCGCCCAATTTGGCTTGGTCGGGATTGGCCGGGTTTCGAGTCACGCTCTCGATGATCTCTTTGACCTGGCGTTCGGTTCGCTCGAATACGACTTGGGCTGTGCCGTAAGCGGTCCAATCCGCGGGAATCGGGTTAGCGTCCAGCCACCGCTGATTGACGTAGCCGAAGAAATCGTCCTGTGGCCTGATATCCGTCGCAAGCTGCGTAGGGTCGAAGCCGAGGGATGCTGCGTCCGCCGGCCCGTCGACCGTAGGCGTGCAAGCCGCCGCGACAACGAGCAGCCCCGCGAGCATGGTGTCCTGTCCCGCCAGCAACTTCATGCCAGCCAGTAGCTCGACAGCTGATAGCCGATGAGCACGAATCCCGCGGTCATCAAACTCCAATTGGCGACCACGGCGTGGTGCAGGAATTGACCGCTGGCCCGCCAGAGGTTGAATAAGATCAGTATCAGGGCCAATGCGGTGAACTGGCCGAGCTCCACGCCGATGTTGAACGCCAGCATGTTGCCGACGAGACCGTCTGCCGAGATCGTCACGTCCTGAAGCTTGGTGGCGAGGCCGAAACCGTGGAACAGGCCGAAGATGAAAACCGCCGCCCGTGTGTTGGGCTCAAAGCCGATCGTGCGAAATCCACCGAGATTTTCGAACGCTTTGTAGGCGACCGACAGCCCAATCACCGCATCGATGAGATAAGGGTTCGCGTGTATGCCGCCCAAGACCCCGCCAAGCAGTGTGAGGCTGTGTCCGACGGCGAAAAGAGTGACGTACAACGCTACGTCTTTGAGACGGTAGAGAAAGAATATGACGCCCGCCAGAAACAGTAGGTGGTCGTAGCCGGTGACCATGTGCTTCGCGCCGAGATAGAGGTAGGGCACGACGGCAAGACCCACGTTGCCTTCGATAAACCCCTGATCGGCCCCCGCAACGCCGTGACCCCAGACGTTACCCGCGAGCAGACTTGCGAGGAGCAGGCCTGCCAGGGGCAGGTAACCCAATGCGATTGCGGTTTTCGAATAGCCCTGCACGGGGACATGTTAGGCGCTTGCCGTGGGAAAACCCAGGGGTATGGTAGTCTCCAGACGGCCGCCTAGAGAGTACCGTGCCGCTTGAAATATTTCTGTTTGTCGATCGCTTGGATTCTCGCGTTACCGTCGTGGGCGGTTGAACCGCATCGGGCGATTGAACAACACCTCTATCAGATTCGCGTTGACCCGATGCTGGGGTATGTCGAGGTCACGGGCGAGTTGGCGCAGCCGGGCGAACGGGTCAGAGCGCGTAACGGCGATGCACGACACCTCATCGAGCTGCAAACGTGCGACGGAACGTCCCTCGTAAGCGGTGGGACGCGAATCTATTTGCCACCGAGGCAACGCTGTTTTCACTACCGCCACCCGCTGGGTAACGATGCGACCCGGCGTGGTATCACGCTGCCACCGAATGTCAGCCTCACCTCGCCCAGCACGTGGTTGTGGTTGCCGGAGCTAACCGGCAACGATTACGTGCGCGTCGAGCTGACTGTGGCGGCTGGCCACGCAATCTCGGTGCCGTGGCCGCGCACCGCGGATGGCGCATACCGAATTCCAGCATCGCCCCAGAGTTCCCGGGCCTACACGGTGTTTGGCCGGTTTCGAGCACCACGACTGACGGTGGGTGATACGGAGCTGACGATTGCGCTCGTGGACAGTCGGGACGTCGTACTGGATGCGAACAAGACGCTGGCGTGGCTCGAGGCCGCGCTTACCGACCTGCACGACGTTTACGGTCGTTTGCCGAATCCGGACGTGCAGATCATCGTCGTGCCTAGCGGGCCTAGCCGATGGAGCAGCGGTCGTTCTCCGGTGCCTTTCGGGCGCGTCATGCGTGATGGCGGTGAAACCGTGCAATTCTTCGTCGACCCGAGCCGGCCGCTGGGCGAGTACCTAAACGATTGGACCGCGGACCACGAGTTCGCGCATCTGCTACTGCCCTACGTCGACCATGATCAAAAATGGATTTCCGAAGGGTTTGCGAGCTACTATCAGAACGTGTTGCTGGCTAGACGCGGCGTGTACTCGGAGCCAGAGGCTTGGCAAAGACTACATCGCTCTTTTAGCCGAGCCAGTGAGATTTCCAACCCGCCATCGCCAAATGGGACGCACGGGCAGCCGTTCTGGGAAGTCCGCATGCTCATCTACTGGAGCGGTGCAGCCCTTGCCTTGTTGGCCGATCAGCGTTTGCGCCAGGCTAGCGACGGGGTCATCTCGCTCGATACGGTGCTCGATAAATTGCAAGCGTGCTGCTTGCCGTCATCGACCATCTGGCAAGGACGGGCTTTGTTCGAAAAGTTGGATGAGCTGTCACCCATACCGGTCTTCGTCGGGTTGTATGACGAGTATGCAGACGCTCCCGGTATGCCGGATCTGACGACGCTCTATGGCGATTTTGGTATTCGAGTCGAAAATGGCCGCGTCAATTTGGATGATCGTGCGGAATTTGCGCATATTCGCCGGGCGATCATGAAAAACGATTGATGTCGGCCACCGCAACGCGAGACACTGGCCGATCGGCATGCGTTGAATTCGAATGACACCAAGGGGAGAGCGATTTGATCGATCTACACTACTGGCCGACGCCGAACGGTAAGAAGGTCACCATTCTGCTAGAAGAATGCGGGCTGCCGTACAACGTCGTCGAGTGCGACATTGGCCGCGGTGATCAGTTTGAGGACGGGTTTTTGAAGATCTGCCCCAACAATCGCATGCCTGCGCTCGTGGACCACGAACCGCTCGGCGGCGGGGAACCGATCAGCGTTTTCGAGTCGGGCGCGATCATGATGTATATCGCGGAAAAAGCCGGACAGTTCTATCCGCAGGAGCCCCGACCCCGATACGAGGTCAACCAGTGGGTCATGTGGCAGATGGCGAATCAGGGTCCTAAAAGCGGCGAGTGCGGGCACTTCCGCCGCTTGGAAGACCGCCAGGGCGATCAGACGTACGGTGTTACGCGATTTACCGATGAAGTGAATCGCATGTACGGTGTGCTCAACAATCGTTTGTACGATCGTCCGTACTTGGCGGGCGATGCGTACACGATTGCCGACATGATCTCTTATCCCTGGACCATCAACTGGGAAGCACAGGGCCAGGACATCGACGACTTCAAGTATTTCAAGCGTTGGTTCCTTGAGCTTGCCGAGCGGCCAGCCGTACAGCGCGGTATGGCGGTCGGTAGCGATATGGGGGAGGATTTTTCGAAGTTGTCTAAGGCGGAACAGTCTCGGCGCATGCGGATGTTGTTCAACCAGCGTGCCCGGCCCGCACCAGATTAAGTGCTGCGGTTGTTGCAGGCGATCACCAACTTGGCGGTGATTTCATGGACCGCGTCGCCGTGCTTGTAGCGCACACCGGTGATACGTTCTCCGTTGGCGCCTTGTTCGCCAACGAGCTCTCGGACGGGTGCGTCCAGTAGACAGGTGAAGTTATCGTAGCTGCTTGGCTTCTTCGATCAGGCAATCTAGGAACAGCGATTGCTGCATCACGCACACATAGGGGTAGGGACAATTCAAGCGCGAGAAATCGACCAGCGACCACTCGTCGGTCTCGGTCGTCAGCGTAACCTCCCTGCGTGACAAGCCAACGGCAGCCGTCATCCGCGGGACGGGGCCAACGATGGCGGCTTGCACCGAAGCCAGCTCGGTTCGCAAGACGCTGATTTGGTCGCGAATGGCTTTGCTTTGTTGCTGTGCAGACCGATAGTCCATTGACCGTTCCCCGAAAGTTCGACTGCCGGTTTGGGTATTGGCGCACAAGCGGCGCGGCATTCTTTCTACAGCCGTGTCACCTGCCGTCGACGATACTCCTTCGCCCTAGGTGGTGCGAGATGTTGCGTGGCGGTTGGATCGAGCTTATGGCTACTCGTGGAACTTCTGACGGTGTGGGGCCAGTGTGGATGCTTGTGTATCGACGGGACGCCACGGACCCTTTGTACGAGTGTGACCGAGGCCCAAGCCGAACCCAATGCCTGCGGGTTGCGTTCTGCCGTACTGTGTCCGGTGGATGCTGAAGACGATGCACCCACCATTCGGTACGCTTCGCCCGTCGAAGGTGCCCTAAATTGTCGCGAAGTGCGGATCTGGGATGACGCCCAGAACGGCTACACGGCCGTGAAAGTGTGCGACGTAGACGCCGGAGACGTTTTCTAAGTTATTCGGCCCTGATAAAGGGTTCGAGCATAGGAGACATCTATACTTCTCGTAGAATTACCAGCGTGGAAATTGCAAGGTTTTAACGGGTTTCCCGCTAAAACCTTGCAATATGCGGCGGCCGACTTGCAGGGCATGGGTCCCCTGCATCGCAGGGG
>JAPUIA010000176.1 GCA_027297435.1 Gammaproteobacteria bacterium
CCGGCGCCTCGCGCCCAGATCACCAGCTCGCGAAAGGCGGAAACGGCGACGTCGGTGCCGCGGCTGTGTGCGATCAGATGAATGTTCTCGACCTCGGGTTGCTCGGACAGCCACCTGATGACCTGCTTCAAGTGGAGGACGGTGAACTCGCTGGATTCGCGATCGTAGGTGTAGCCGAAGATGCCGGGGTGGCCTGCCGGCCAAGTATAGATGATGGGCAGCCCCTCGCGCCCGAAGAAGTGCCACAGTTCCGCAAGCGCGAAAGCAGCATCTTCGAAGGTATTGTTGTAGCCATGCACAAAGAGATACACATCCTTGCGAGGTGTCAGGGCCAGCCGTCGCCTGACCTCTGCCTTCATCAGCGCAAGGCCGGCATCGCGGGCTGCGGCGATCTCGCGGTCTTCAACAACCTCGCCGTCGACCACCTCGTAGGGTATCGGCGTGGACGGCAGGCGCGTGAATTCGTCAATCGAGACCAGACTCAGCTCAAAGTCTTTGAGCCGGGTCAAGGTCCGGCTCGCGTCGACCAAGTTCTCCCAGGATACGTTTTGGCCAAGGTTGACGACCGTCGTCCCCACTGCGATCGAATTCGATCGACCGTAGCCATAGCGGAGGTTGCCAGCCTCGTCAGTCTCCGGCGCCCGGTCGGTCACGTAGATGAGCTCGACCAGCGGGCTGGCGTATTCCGGC
The DNA here is from genome assembly GCA_027297435.1 of Gammaproteobacteria bacterium. Lineage (GTDB taxonomy): Bacteria > Pseudomonadota > Gammaproteobacteria > Pseudomonadales > Azotimanducaceae > Azophilus. The sequence continues at coordinate 691 of JAPUIA010000176.1, forward strand.
GGCAAACCGTCGAACAACGTCACATTTTTGTCGGTGTAGAGGTTCGGAGTCGGCATCAATCGCCGGACCTCGGTGCAGCCGGCGATCAGCAAAACGCAGATCAGAATGGAACCGTGAGTTCGGGCAGACATCATTGCGGACTCCCAAATGAAAGGGTGGTGGGATGATCATTGCCATAGTCTTTAGATACGGCAGGATGTCAAACTCAGGGGCGGTTTTCTGGCGATGGATTGCTTGGAGGTTCGGATTGAACGTTTCGCACCACTGATTTTCGTCTTGTAGATAAAATTATCCTGACATTTTAGCGAGTTAAGCTCCATCCCCCGGCGCCGGGCCGGGGTTCAAATGTCAGGATCGATCCACCAGACGGCCCGTTCGGGCCTAATCGATGAAACTGACCTCGACGCCGCCCGGGGCAGGGCCTGATACCTTTAGACCTGTTCCCGTCATGCGGAGTTTGATGACGTCGCACCGGGCGTTGTTGGCAACCGCTTCACCCGTGCCGAGGGTTCCCAGGTTGATGTTCTTGGAAGCTCCCCAATAGGTCCCCTCGAAATCGTCGACGTTTTCCAGGTTGTAGACCTCGCCCACAAAATCGTTCTTTGCGACGCCGGTTTCCAGAGCCTTGGCGCCGATCACATGGAACCTGCGCTGCTCGCCGTTGTCCAAGGTCAGAACGCCATTGCCCCAGCGCGCGCTGACGAGGAAACCGATCGTCTTGACACTGCCGGTGACCGTGCCCGAAGGGGTCGCGTTTTCGATATCGACACCACAGAGTTCGTGTTCTTCGGCATAGATCGGAGAAACGCCAAACCCCAGCGCAACAACCCCTGCTGCAGCAGTCTTCAAGTACCGTATAAGCATTGTTTGTCCTCCCTCGTTCAAAAAGCAAGATTCCCAAGATTACTACTTGCAGTCACCAGTAGAGTAGCGAGCATGGATGTCGAAGGCTATTTCAAGTCCTGACTCGGCAGTCTACCCTCAGCTACGTTGCCCGGGCCGGATGCCGAAGTCAAACTGTTGTGTTCTTTGGATTGGCTGTTACGATGACGTCTAACTGCGGTCGATGCTGTGGCGGATTGCCTGATTGGGATTTGATGGGAGGCTCACATATGTTGATTCTCGTGCGCGGCATGACTGCCGCAATTGTGTTCACCACGATCTTGGGGTTATCGGTGCCACGCGCTGGCGCGCAGGACGCTTTCGACGTTGACGGTCTGGTGCAGCGGATGTCGGAAACATTGGCTGGCGCGGACAGCTTCAGCGTTCACGCCGAGAAGCTCTTCGACGTTGTGCTGCTTGATGGGCCGAAGGTTCAGTATGCGGGCGCGATGGACGTGGAGGTGCGCCGGCCGGATCGGCTCTATGTCTCCTATGGCGACGATCTGAGCGCGAAGGAGCTCTGGTACGACGGCAAGACGCTGACCATCCAGGACCATAACTCCAACGTCCATGGGGTCGTCCCTGCGGCCGAGACGATCGATGCGACCACGGCGCTGCTGAGAGAGAAGTATGGGCTCTTCCTGCCTTTGGCCGAGCTCTTCTCCTCCGACAGCTACGCAAAATATGCCGAGGTCGCCGGCAAGCGATACTATCTTGGCATCCACGATGTCGATGGCCGACCGGCGCACCACATCCTGTTCACTGGCGAGCGGGCTGATTGGCAGATCTGGATCGACGCCGGAGAAGTGCCGCTGCCCCTGAAGATTGTCGTCACCCAATTCGATATCCCGGGCGAGCCGCAACAGACCATTGTGTTGAGCGAGTGGAATCTTGAGGCGACGCTCCCGGACGATAATTTCGAAGCCGAGATTTCCGAGGGATCGCTGCTTGCGGAGTTTCTAACTGCCAAGGAGGAGAATTGAGCCATGTTGTTTGGTGGAAAAAGAGTTCGTCCCCTGCGCATTGTCGCGACATGTTTGGCGGTATTCTCGATTTTATCGCTTGTCACCGTGGACTTTGCGGAAGCGCGCAAACGGTCGGGCGGTGGCGGCGGTCGCCGTGACGGCGGCTCCCATTCGAGCTTTCAACGTAGCGGCGGGGGCGGGGGCGGCAGCACACGCCAGCGCACCCAGCGCCAGCCTCAGCGGCAACAATCGCGCGATCGCAGCCGCAGCAGCACCTCGGGCTTTGGCGGTGGTGGCGTGAGCCGCGCGGAACGCAGTGGGGAGCGCAGTGGGGGGCGCCAGGAACTCCGCGGCGACCGTACCGATAAGCGTGGCGGCACGCAATCGGATCGTCAGGATGGGCGCACCGACCGTACCGACATCCGCCAGGGCGAGCGCACCGATCGCTCCACAAACCGGCAAGGAGAGCGCAGTAACCGGGTCGGTGATCGCACCGACGCCCGCCGCGATATCGCTAACGATATTTCGCACGGCAATTATTGGCGTGGCTACCATGGCAACTACTACGGTTATCATAACAATTATTGGGGCGGGAATAACGAGGGCTGGGCGTTCTTCTGGGGCCTGGCGATCGGAGCGACAATTGCCTCGCTGCCTAAGCAAACTGAAACGGTCGTCGTGACCAACAACACCTACTACTACTCCAACGGTGTCTATTACGAGGAGGCGGGCGGCGAGTATGCCGTGGTGCCGGCCCCGACCGGCGCGACCGTCAAGCATGCGCCGACGGATATCGCCACGGTCTCGGCCGGGGGCGAGGATTACGGCTATTCCAACGGCGCCTACTACGAGGCCGAGGTCGGCGACGATGGCGAGGCAAGCTTTGTCGTCGTTGAGTCGCCCGTCGGAGCAATCGTGCCAACGCTGCCGGACGGGGCAGAACAGGAAACCATCGGCGGCGCCGACTACTTCGTCTACACCGGCACCTACTACCAGCCCTTCTACAGTGGCTCGAACGTCGTCTACATGGTGGTCACGGACCCGACCGGCTAACCAAGCGTTGAAAGCGCGCCTCATACCCAAAGCAGCGCCAGCGATGGCGCTGCCGCTATTTTGCACCCGGCCAACCTACTCCGCCATCCTTCCGTACAGCTTTGCAAGCGGACCCGCCGAAATTCCATGCGCGATCACGCTGATCGCGACAGTCAGAACGATGACCGAAAAGATGCGTTCATGCCCATCTACGCCGATACTGGCCACCGCCATGAGAAGGTACAAAACGGAAGCAATGCCGCGCGGGCCGAACCATCCCACAAACCCGATGGTTTGCCAGTCAAGATTTGC
>JAPUIA010000177.1 GCA_027297435.1 Gammaproteobacteria bacterium
CAGCAATCATTGAATCGACCTCGTCTGGCTCGTGCTGACGCAACGTGATCGCGCGGGCGAGTTCGTGATACTCGGCATCGGCAAACTGCTCGCGCACGAGCTCGAATACGGGATGCGTCGTGCGCGTGACCAAGGCGTTCTGGTCAGCCCGCGCCATCGCTTGCACGAGCTCGACGATCTGATTCGGCGTCTTGTGTTCTCCGTAAATGACTTCCGCCGCACCCGTGCGCAGTACCCGATCGTTGTCCAACGTCGAGTGTCCCAAATCCTGGAAGAACGACCCGCGAATCTGTGTCCGGGCATTGTCTAGATCGATATCGCCAGATTTGAAGGCGGTGAGAATTTCGTCCAGTGACATGGCGGTTGACGTGTCAGGCAAGCATGCGGTGTGTAGGCGCACATAAATCGGGTATTGCAAGACCGTGTGTGCAGGCATCCCGGCAGGGGTCGCCGCTGCAACTCAAACAGGCGCTGGCGTTGACGTCGAGCAGTGCATATTCGTCCTTCGCAAACTCGACGTCCTGGTAGTCCGTTGCGTACATGCGCGTGCGCAGCACATCGGAGATCGGCACACCGTACGGGCAGGCACCCTCGCAATCGTTGCAGGCTTGTTGGCAGTACGTCGTGCCATTCAGTTTGGCGTAGGTATCCAACAACGGCTTGTCGCCGTGCGCGAGTCCCTACCACCCGGAAGCGCCGAGAAACTCATCGATCTTGGCTTCGCTCGTCATTGAGATAACGGCCGAATCCACGCAATCGTTCGAGAGTGTCCAGCGCAATGCTGCTTGGGCGAATGTGCTCCCGCCTTGCTCGTAGGGACGCATGTCGTTCAAGCGTGCGCCCATCAAGGTTTTCATGGCCACGACGCCGACGTTCAAGGATTTTGCCCGCTCGAGTACCCGGGGCAGCCCAGGGTGAGTGGCGATCCTATCGAAGCCAGAGATGAACTGTTCGTAAAACGCGGGATCTTGGCCGAAGTTGTGTGAGACCAACACGACGTCGACCATGTCTTGGTCGAAGGCATGATCGAGACATTCGACGAGTCGTCCGGCATGTCCCGACATGCCGGTAAAGCGAATCTTGCCTTGTCGTGTTGCGCGCTCGACAAACTCGAACCATTCCGGGTTGTCGAGACGTCTGGTGTTGTTGACGGCGTGGTTGAAATAGACGTCGAGATAATCGGTTTTTAGTCTCTCGAGGCTGCGTTCCAAGTGCTCCATCATCGTCTCTTTGCGAGCGTCTGCGGAGATTCCCGCTTTGGATATGATGATGACGCTGTCACGTTGGTCTTTGAGCACGTTGCCGAGCACGCGTTCGGATTGTCCGCGCGTGTAGCTACCGGCAGTGTCGAAGTAGTTGACGCCCTTGTCGAGTGCATGGCGTACCAGATTTTCCTCTCCGGACCGCAGCCGGCTGGAACCAAACGAGATATCGGAAATTTTCAGATTCGTCCGGCCGAGTGTCACGTATCGTTGCACTCGGTTTGGCGCGTGTTGGGCCCCGCTGGCGAGGTTGGGCAAACCGGCGGCGGCGCTCGAAATGGCACTGGCTTGTAGGAACCGGCGTCGTGACGTCATGATCGCATTCCTTGGGAAGCAAACACCCGGATAGGGTAATCAATACCCAAGCACCTTGTCGATGACGCCTTCCAGCGGTTCGCCGGCCGTCAGCTTCGCGAGATTGCGCACAAAGCGGTCGATGTTACGGCTGGCCCGGTATTGGCTGGCACCGGCTGTGTGCGGTGTCATGACTACGTTGTCGAGTCGCCACAGCTCGCTATCGGCGGGTAACGGCTCTCGCGGCGCTACGTCCAGAGCGGCCCCGCGTAGGTTGCCGCTGGTCAATGCATCCACAAGCGCATCCTCGACCATCACCTCGCCGCGGGTGACATTGACGAGAAAAGCGCCGGGTTTCAGGACATTGAACGCGGCGGCATTCAGCATGCCGCGCGTCTCAAAGGTCAACGGGCAACAGATGTTCAACACGTCGCTTGCGTTCAATAGATCGTCGAACTTCTCAGGCGTCTCCACCACGGCTACCTCGGCAGTCGTCGGCACCGGCTCACGGTCGAGTGCGCGTACCTGCATGCCAAAGGCAGCGGCGCGCTTGGCCATGGCGCGACCGGTGCCGCCGAAACCGATGATGCCCATCGTCAGGCCGGTAAGCTCCAGTTCTTCCCGGCGCAACTCCGGCCGGTGATTCCAGCTATCTGCGCCGAGACGATGGGCGCCGGCGAGTTGGCGGGTCAGCATGAGCAGCAGACCGAAGCCGTGATCTGCCAGGTGTTCGCCGACCAAGCCTTTTTCGCTGGTTAGCACAACGTTGGAGTTGACGAATTCGGGGTACAGAAACATATCCACGCCGGATGCGATTGCCTGCACCCAGCGTAGCCTTGGGGCGGCCTGGAAGAGGTCGGGGGGCACGATACCCAAGATGACTTCAGCATCCTGCGCGTGCTGGATGGCTTGGTGTTGCTTACAGACGATCACGTCGGCGCCGGCGCCCGCGGCAGCCTTGATGCGGCGCAAATCGTCTGCTGAAATCGTCGGTAGCGTTAGCCCGGGGATGGCGAGAATTTTCATCGGACGTTCACGCTTACCGACCCGAGTTCGGGACTGAACGTGCCAGTGAAACGACCGGGTTCGAGACGTGCACGAGTAAACGCGCCGGTGATGACATAGTCGCCTTTGGACAAAGCCAATCCGTATTGTGCCAAGCGGCGCGCCAGACGCGCAATGGACTCGAAGTGATCGTCGATGTGACCTTCGGTTGACACGCTGTCGACCTCGGTCCCATCGTGGGTCAGCGTCACGATCAGCTGATCGAGTTCGGGTGCCTTGGGCAAGAAATCGCCGACAACGAGACCCCAGTTGGAAAGATTGTCGGCAACCCGGGCAGCGGGCGCCGAGCCATCGGGGATGCGCCGTTGGTTTACCTCAAACGCGGGAGCGACACCGTCCACGGCGTCGAGAGCGGCTTCGCGCGTGGTGTGACCATCGAGGTCGCGGCCGATGCGAAAACACACCTCGTTCTCGACGACTCCCCGGCCGATGCGCGCCGTTTGAATGTGATCGCCCGACGCGTGCAAGCGGCTGCCCAGGATGAAACCGAATGGGCGGATGCCGGGACCAAAGGCGTCTCGCGAACGGCCCGATGTGAGCCCGAGCTTCCAACCAACGATGGTCTCCCCTTGCGCTTGCCAGCGTTCGAGCAGGCGAACCTGCGCCGTTTGAGCCTCGTCCACGGATAGCGCACCGGCATCGATCGGCTTTGGCGGATCGGTCGCCGCTGCCCACGCCTGTTCCACGACAGTTGACAGAGGATCATTCTGCATAGCGTTCGATGTGTTCTTTGAAAGCCAACACCTCCTCTGGGTTGGTGGCGGCGTGCCCCATGCCGGGCATCGGTGTGACGGGAATCAGCACCCGTTTGACGCCGAGTCGGGCGAGCGTTTCGAGGTCCTCGAAGCGTTCCGGGAAACTGGCCGTGATCTCCAACGCTTGCGGATCGCGCCCGCAATCACTCGCCGTCTGACGAGCCAGATCGAGCAATTCCTTCGAAAGCTCGCGGGCCGGAAAAAACCCGTCACCTAGGCGTCCCGCCCGGCGTGCCGCAGCCTTCGAGTGACCGCCGATGATGATCGGCACCGACCCTTGGGCCGGTTGGGGACGACAGTATGCGTTGTCGAAAGTTACATACTGGCCCGAGAACGAAGGCGAGGTCTGTGTCCAGAGTGCTCGCATGGCTTCGATGTATTCGTCGGTGCGAGCGCCACGCGAGGCGAAGTCTGCACCGATGGCGTGAAACTCCTCCGCGAGCCAGCCGACGCCGATGCCGAGGAGAACGCGCCCGCCGGACATGTAATCCAAGGTGGCAACCTGTTTGGCCGTGATCACCGGGTTGTGTTGCGGCAGGATGAGAATGCCGGTGGCGAGCTTGATGCGGCTGGTTGCTGCTGCCACGTAGGCCATCCAGATCAACGGGTCGGGTAGCGGAAAATCGTCGATACCGCCGGCCATCTTGCCGTCCGGAGAGTACGGGTAGGTTGATTCGTAACCCGCTGGCACAACCGTATGTTCGACCGTCCAGGCGGACTCGAAACCGGCCTCTTCCGCCGCCTGAACGAGCGCGACGGCTTTGTTCGGGTCGGTGTATCGACCCGTATTACAGTATCGTAGACCGAATTGCATTGGACCCCCCTCGCTGTTGCGTTTAGGTTACATTAGGGCGAGGCAGTGGAGGAAGACCATGCGCAATGGATTAAGGATTCTAGATACCGACGCGCACCAGATGGAACCGCACAAGATGTGGGCGGAGTACATCGACTCGAAGTTTGCCGACCGAGCCCCGACCCTCGGGGACCTAGGCGGTGGGCGCAAGGGCATGCTGTGCGAGGGCGAGCCCCTGGCCAAGCAACACGGTTCCTACCCGATGCACTCGGAAGAGTTTCTGGCGGCTGCGGCCCGCGCGATGCAACGGTTCGCGAAGACGCGGGAAGCCGGATTCGATTCCGCGAGCCGCATTGGTGATATGGACGAACAGGGCGTGGATGCTCAGGTCATTTATCCTACGGTTGGCGGACAGCTATTGGGTAAGCCGTTCCACGATCTGGAGTTGCTGTATGCGGCATGTCGCGCCTACAACGACTGGAGTCTCGAATACTGCAGCTACGCGCCACAGCGGCTGCGTATGGCCGCCATGTTGCCGGTACAGGCAGTCGATTACGCCATTGAGGAGGCGTATCGCATGGATGAACTGGGAGCGGCTTGTTTTTACCTGCGCCCCAATCCGGTCGCCGAGCGCAATCTGTACCACTCAGACTACGATCCCTTGTGGACAGCCATCGAGAAAATCGGCAAACCGATCTGCCTGCACGATTCCGGCTCCCCGTACTGGCCGTCCTTCGGCGAACGCATGGACACGCACACGTCGGGACATATCATTGCCCATCCGTTCGAAGCGATGGTTGCCATGATGTCGCTCATCTGGTTTGGCGTGATCGAACGCCATCCCAAGCTCAAAGTCGTGCACGTTGAAGCCGACGCAGGTTGGTTACCCTATTGGTTGCAACGCATGGAACAGCATTACGATTTCTCTGGGAAAGCCGAGCATCCGGCACTCAACAAGAAACCTACCGAGTATTTCAAATCCAACTTTCTCGTCGCGGCGCGGGGCGATGAGATGACTCTGCCAGCCGCGGTCGAGTTGGTTGGCGCCGAGTATCTGACGTTCAACACCGATTATCCGCATCCCGATGGGACCTGGCCTTCGGGCATGGCAGACCTGGAGAAGCAACCGATCTCCGACGACGCCAAGCGCAAGATTTTCTGGGACAACGCGGCGCCGCTGTTTGGCCTGGCGGCGTAACTGAGGAATTCAAAAATGAGCATCAAGCCCATCTTCGATACCGTCGAGGAGCTCAAGCAGGGTATCGACAACCTATCGATAGATGATCTCAAAACCGAGCTCGCCGATCGCGACGATCTGTTGCTGGTCGACATACGAGAGATACAGGAATACGTCGACCTCGGTACGATTCCCGGAGCAAAACTTGCATCGCGCGGCATGCTGGAGTTCTGGGCGGATCCTGCTAGCCCCTACTACCGCGACTATTTCACCGAGGACAAGCGCATCGTAGTGTTTTGTGCCGGTGGGGGTAGATCTGCGTTCGCAGCGAAAGCGCTCAAAGATATGGGTTACGAGGACGTCGGCCATCTCGAAGCGGGGTTCAACGGTTGGGCGAAAGCCGGAGAAGCGGTCGAGGAAACCGCGGCGAGCAGTCGCTGGATGCGCAAACCCAAAGAACAACGTCCTTCGGTCTGGATAGGTCACATGCTGTTGTCTGTGCCCGATGTCGCGGCCAGCAAGACCTTTTGTCTCGAGCTGGGCATGCGGGACGTGGTACCGGACGCGGAGGTTGCCATTATGGAACTTCGAGGTGGCACGCACCTCATTTTGCTGCCGACGGACAAGCCGATTGAATCCGGCACGCCGGCGCCGTTCGATTTAATGGTAGATGACGTGGATGCGACCCATGGGGACTACGCAGCGAAGGGATTACAACCGAGCCCGATCGAGGAAAGCCAGTTTCATCGCTCGTTCACCGTCGTCGAGCCCGGCGGTCATGTGATTACCGTCAATTCGACCCACGCCTCCGGTCTGCCGGTCTAAAGAACAACTAGCCAGCGCTTGAACAACCGACGCAGTCCCCAATAGACGCCCACAGCGATTAGCAACACCATCATCCAGCGCATGCTGGACGCGAGCATCGCTGTGTCCCATGACCACGCCGGCATATCGTATCGGGCAAATGTTTGATAGCGCGCTTCCAACCAATGCCAAGCACTGTGCGCGATGATCGCCGACAACAGCACGACGGTTCCCCGCTCGGGTAAATGACGGAGCAACCAGCGAATCAGCGGAATCGCGATGACGAGTATGGCGATCTGGCCAATTTCGATGCCGAGGTTGAAACCCAGCAAACTCGGTGCGATGTGATCACCGGCAAACTGCAAGCCGGAAGACAGGGCGTAGGCGAATGCAAAGCCGTGTACCAGTCCGAAGCCGAAGGTGATCGGCAGGCGGCGGTTCAAGTTGGCGCCCAGCATGTTCTCGAACGCCATGAAAACGATCGAGACGGCAATCAGTACCTCTATGAAGGGTGCGAACCAGCTCGCAGTTGGCACGAAACCCAATGCGGCGGATGCCAACGTAATGGAATGGGCCACGGTAAACGAAGTAACGATCGCCACCAAAGGCCGCAACTTTGAAAACGGGATCAGCAGACACAAGACGAACAACAGGTGATCGGTGCCCGACCACACGTGATCGATGCCCAACGTGACGAAGCTCGCAAGCGCTTGATACCAGGCCGGATCGAATGCCACGTAGCCCGGGTCGCCCTGGTAGTGGAGGCGCCGTTCGGTACCATCGGCCAAGACGAACGTGAGCGTGGTCTGAGTTGCCAAAGACAAGCGCGACAACGTCGGGTTGATCGCGAGTTCTGCAGTCTGATCGTCAATGTCGTAAACGAACTCGACGTCCAACATTGCTTGCTGCCAGTGCAAGTTGATGTCGTTCGGTAGTGGAGCCTTGTGTACGTGCGCCCTTGCCGTGGCGTAACTGTCGAAGGACCGGTCCGCAGGCAACGAGATTCGCGCCGCCACCAATCGTTGGTCACCCAGCGGCGCGCCATTGGCGGTGAGGTTCAAGTCTCCCGCGAGCCATAGCATCGCTGCGTCGCGGATGGGTAGCGCCGCCGCGTCGATGTCGAGGTAACCGGGGCCGAAAAGGGCAAAGTCGAAGTCGCGCATGGCCTCCAGAGGCACACGGACGAGAGCGTGCAGCTCGGCACCGTCCGCCTTCACCAAGAGTCGGATGTGTGCGTCGGTGGGAACCTCGTGAGCGAATACCGGTTGTGTTGAAAACCAACCGAGCAAGACGGTGGTTAGCAGCAACCTGACAAGGGTCGTTATCATGTCTCAGCGAGCCCGCGGAATTGCCGAGTATACTAGCCCGGATTATTCATGAGGAAGCGTAGGGTGACGGGATTGAAGAACCGGCGTGGAGTGATGGGTGGGGTGAGTTTGCTCGCGGCTGTGCTGGCGCTCGGTTTAGGGCAAGCATGGATAGACGACTCCGTTGTTGCCGCAGGTAAACGGGCGCCACAGTTCGAAGTCGATCCCCTGTGGCCAAAACCGTTACCGAATCACTGGTTGTTGGGTTCCGCCATCGGCGTGGGCGTCGACTCACGCGACCATGTTTATGTGATCCATCGCCGCAATTCGTTCAACGAACGCACCGAGATCGGTGCGGCAGTAGAACCGCCGACCAGCGAGTGTTGTGAACCCGCCCCCAACATTCTCGAGTTCGATCCCGCCGGTAACCTGGTCAATGCCTGGGGAGGTCCGGGCGAAGGCTACACATGGCCGAACTCCAACCACGGTCTGAGTCTCGATCACAAGGACAACATCTGGATAGGCGGCAACGGACGGGGCGATTCCCACGCCTTGAAATTTACCCGTGATGGCCAATTTCTGATGGAGATTGGTGAACCTGGCCGCGACGTCGACAGCACGAGCACCGAGCATTTCGGCCGGGTCGCTAAGATCTCGTTCGATACGGGCGCCAACGAAGCGTATTTCGCGGACGGTTATTCGCACAAACGCGTCGCCGTGGTGGACATGGACACGGGTGTCGTCAAGCGCTTCTGGGGCGCCTACGGCAATCCGCCGAGCGACGCAGACCTTGGCCGTTACGATCCCGATGCACCGCTGGCCAAACAGTTTCGTAACCCCGTGCATTGTGCCGAACCGACCCACGATGGGTTGGTCTACGTATGCGACCGCGCCAACGATCGTGTCCAGGTCTTCAAAAGCGACGGCACGTTCGTGGATGAAGTACGCATAGCACCCCGCACGCTCGGGGATGGTTCGGCCTGGGACATCGCATTTTCTCGAGATCCGGAGCAGCGTTTCATGTACCTAGCGGACGGCAAGAACATGCGCGTCTATATCATCGAACGTAAAACCCTCGAGATACTGACGAGCTTCGGAGATGGCGGTCGGCAGCCAGGACAGTTTTTTGCCGTGCACAGCATCGCGACGGATTCACAGGGCAACATCTTCACCACCGAGACCTACGAAGGTAAACGCGTGCAGAAATTCATCTACAAGGGCATGGGTCCCGTGACCATGCAGCATCAAGGCGCGCCGTGGCCGGGGTGACCAACCGTCGAGATTGCCCGACACGTCTTCGACGCGACTTGGGCTTGGTGGCAAACCCAGGTAAGTTAGGCAGAATATTCGGTCATGTAGGGGGGGCGTGACGTGCGGTGTATGGCGGCCGGGTTGGTTCTTCTTATAGCTGCTGCGAATGGGGTGTTCGCCGACGTTGGAACGCTGCCCACCTATGATGGCTTTCACCTGACCCCCGACGGCCAACGCCTACTCATGCTGAAAGCTCACGGCGAAACCTACGATTTGGTGGTGCGCGATTGGGCGACTGGCATCGAGGACACGATCTGGGAAGCCAGTGCTAGCGCCGGGTTGCTGAACTGGTGTCACTGGGCAAGCAACGAGCGCATCGTTTGCTCACTCAGGTTTTACAAAGCCGCAGGACGGGCTGGCAAGATCATCTACACCCGCATGATGGCGCTCGATCACGATGGTTCTGAAGTTTTGCGGCTCATTCCCCGCGCCAAGAATTATGATCGGCGGCCCCCGGTGTGGAATCCGCAAGTACAGGATCGCGTTGTTTCCTGGTTGTCAGAAGATTCCGAACACATATTGCTTCAGCTCAATCGCGACAATCCGAATAGACCGAGCGTTTACCGACTGAACATCTACAACAATCGACTGAGTCGGATCCACAAGCCACGCAGCGCGGTTCGGCGCTGGTATGCGAACCACGAAGGCAAGGTTGTCATGGCGATCGGCTATCGGCGCGAGACCGATCCAGTCGTGTATCGGTTCGATGGCCGGCATCTGTTTGAGTTCAAGGCCGCAGCATTCCGAAGTGAGATACCGCCGGCGCCGCTGGCGTTTTCGAACGACGGTCAATCCGTCTACATGAACATGACCAACGGCACGGATCGCCATGGGGTGTATCGCGTGCGATTGGCTGACGGAGAGGTACTAGAAACGTTGCATCATGATCCCGAGTTCGATGTGTTCGCCAACTTGGTGCTGGATCCAGAGACAGCGGATCCGGTTGGCGTCAAGTACGTCAAACACCACCCAACGACAGTCTGGTTCGACGATCAGCTACGACAGATGTTTAGCGCGGCGCAGCGTGCGATGCCGGGCAAGCAGATGGATATCGTCTCCAGCGATGTCGCATACGAACGGTTTGTGTTGTTGAACTACGGAGGCGTCGCGCCGCGATTCTATCTCTACGATCGTGGCGGCGGACAGATCGATCTGCTGGGCCGACAGTATCCGGACCTTCGCGATGATGCAGTTGTCGACCTAGAAGCCGTTTCGTATTCGAGCCGAGACGGTATCGAAATTCCCGCTTATTTGGCCGTACCGAAACAGCGTAACGACAAACGCGTGCCTACGATCTTGTTCCCCCACGGCGGTCCCTACGCCCGAGATTCGGCGGAATTTGACTATTGGACTCAGTTTTTCGTCGACCGAGGATATGCGGTGTTGAAGCCAAACTATCGCGGTTCTGTCGGGTATGGCGAATACTTCATGCGCGCAGGCTACCGGCAATGGGGTTTGAAAATGCAGGAAGACCTGCTCGACGGACTCGACTGGTTGATCGATGAAGGCATCGCCGACGCGGACCGCGTTTGTGTCGTCGGTGCGAGCTTCGGTGGGTATTCGGCTCTGGTGTCCGCGTTTAAACATGCGGAGCGCATTCAATGTGCGGTGAGCATGGCGGGCGTTGCTGACCTCGAGAAATTGGTCCAGCGCATCGGGCAGTTCGACCTTGTCGAGCGCAACAGGATGCGCATCCAAAGCGGCGAGGCGCTGCGCGACAATTCACCTTTCCACCAAGTCGAGCGTTTTGCGGTTCCGGTACTGCTGGTGCATGGCGAACTCGATACGGTGGTGCGGGCGCGTCAGTCGCGCCGACTCGCCAAACGACTGGAACGCCTCAATAAGCCCTTCGTCTACGTCGAGCAACCGCGGGGCGATCACTTCCTGAGTGGTGAGAGCCAGCGGGTGGAGTTCTTTAAGGTCATGCGTCAGTTTTTGGACAACCACCTCGGTAGCGCGCACTAGGTCGAGCACGGCCTAGGATGGCCAAGGCCGTCGGACATTAGAAATAAGTGGTTGATTCGGCCATAACATACTGTTATTTATTGAGAAGCGCCTGTTGAACAGGGGGGAGCATGGCGCGTTCAAGCTCACATCGAGCGTTACATCCGACGTTGACGGGCCGCATGTTCAAGCTCGGCCACGTTATCTATTTGGTGTGCCGCCAGCAGCCGAGTGCAGCGCGGGTACGCTGTTATCGCGAGGAACGGAACGTCGTCACTATCGTCAACCTACCGCTCGTTTTCGTTCTGGAACAGTTAGCCGACGAAGTGCGGCTGGAAGAACCAGCTTAACTGCACGGCTGACAACGTCTCGCGGTGGCCCTCTTTTCCGAGGGCAACGGCGTCCTACCGTCTGCTTTAGATAAAACCGTCATCATTGACGGTTATCACGCCTTCGTGCAGGCTTATCGCTTTGCCGCGCTTCTAAGGGTTGATATGTCTGAGGATCTTCAGAACTACGAGATGGTCTCGATTTATCGCCTGGACGAAGACGATCAGGAAAAGCTGCTCTCGGTTCATCGCGAATGCGTATTCAACTGGTGTACGAAGGACGAATGGCCGATGGGCGTGATCATGTCCTATATATGGCGCAAAGGTCGGGTCTGGTTGACTGCAGGCGTCCACCGGCATCGTATATCGGCGGTGCGACGCAACCCGAAGGTATCCGTGGTGGTGACAAGCACCGGAACCGAAATGGGCCCTGGCAAAACCGTCACCATCAAAGGCACGTGCATCGTCCACGAAGGCCGGGAAATCAAAGACTGGTTCTACCCCGAATTTGCGAGGGCGCTGTATCCGGAAGAGAGCCAGGCTGCCTCGTTCGAAGAGATGCTCGATTCGCCGCTGAGAATCGTGCTGGAGGTGATACCCGAGAAGTTCATTACGTACGACGGCGCCAAGATGTTTGCCCATACGGCCGGGACGATTGATGCATCGGAACTCGCCGAGCCGCTAGAGGCGGATACCGTTCGGCTCAAGCGTGAGATCGAACGGCGCAATCTCTAGCGGGTTCGAGGAAGTCATCGGGCGGGCGCTCCTGTCGAGTACGCCATGGCCGGCCAATTGCAGAACGAAAAAGCGGTTCGGTCCGACAGTAGAGGGGAGTAGTTCACGAAACGAGCAGTCTGTTGGACTTAGACCGCCGTATGTGAAGGCCGGGTCTGGCGGGCGCGCCTTTGAGGAGAATATCGAGCCATATTTGACGAGAAGGCGTGCCTTTGACGCAAAGGCGTACCAAACACCGCCCGGCTTTTCCGCCGTAGGTGAGCTAAGTCCAACAGGCTAAGGAGCAATTTAGGATGAGAACGGTAGCAACCGTAACGTTTATGTTGGGACTCGTGTTGGCCATTCGGGCTTTCGCAGACGACGTCGTCACCCAAGAACGCGACGTCGACGGTTTTAGCGGTATCGCTTTCTCGATACCGGGGGATCTGCACATCGAACAATCGGGCAACGAGTCGTTGCGAGTCGCCGCGGACGCCGATGTAATCGACGACATCATTACCGAAGTCGAAGACGGCGTACTCGTCATTCGTCGCGAGGGTTCGCTATGGTCGAGCCGGATGGGCAAGGTAGACGTATGGGTCGAGATCGATGACTTCGAAAGCCTGGCGCTCTCCGGCAGCGGTGACGCGGACGCAGGCACCATCGAGGCGGATGATTTCGCGTTGAGGGTTTCCGGTTCCGGATCGGTCGTGTTCGAAGCGTTGACGTGTGATGAGGTCGATGTCGCGCTGACCGGGTCCGCGGAAGTGACTATCGCCGAACTGACGGCAAACCGTGCCAGCACCAAGATAGGCGGCTCCGGCGAAGTCACTTGGGGCGGTGTAGTGGAAACGCAGGCGGTCATTATCAGCGGCTCCGGGGACTATCATGCAGCCGATCTCGAGTCGAAGGAAGCCGAGGTAGTCGTCAGCGGTTCCGGGGATGTGGACTTGCGTGTCGAAGACGAACTGGACGCTGTGGTGAGCGGCAGCGGTTCTATCCGCTATTACGGCGACCCTGAAGTCAGCAAAGTGATCGCCGGTTCGGGAGATGTCACGCGGCGGTAATCGTTGTTCTCGCCCACCGATGCGGCATAATTCTCATGTATCGGGCGGGAGAACGACATTGAAAATTCGAGATGCGGTGTGCCTGCTGCTTGCGACGCTGGCTGGGACGTCGATTTTTGCCGGCGCACCGCTATACGCAGCAGCGCCCCTACAACCCGAAGTGTCGACGGTTGAAAAGTTAGGCGCACCGTCGCCGCACTGGTTGCTGGTCAACGACATGAATTTTCTCGGTTACATGGACTCCAAGGTCCTGCTTATCGACACGGATACCGGCCGCATGCTGGGCCAGATGTCGACCGGGGGTTATCGCAACGCCGTCGAGATCGCCCCGGACTTCAGCCTCATCTACTCGCCGGAAACCTACTACCCGCGGGTGACGCGTGGTGACCGCGAAGAGGTCATCACTGTCTACGAGACGACGGGATTGACAGCGGTCGATGAGGTGCTCATTCCACCCAAGCGGGCGACCGGTGCCGCGTTGCGCGGCTACAGCGGCATGAGCGACGACGGACGGTTTGTCTACGTCGCCAATATGACGCCGGCCATGTCGGTGACGGTGGCCGACATGCAACGTCGCGAATTCGTCGGTGAAACTCCGACGAGTGGATGCATGATCATTCTACCGACCGGAAATCGTAGCTTTGCCATGATCTGTGGTGATGGCACCGCGATGCATTTGACCCTGAACGACGCCGGCGAGGTCATAGACAAGTCGAAGACGGCGCCGTTTTTTGACGCCGACGCCGATCCCGTTACGGAGAAGACCGCACGCATCGGTAACACGTGGTACCTCGTGTCGTTCAGCGGCAGGGTCTACCCGTTGAAGCAGGAAGACGGCGAGCTGTCGGCCGAGGCGAGTTGGTCGTTGCTGTCGGAAGCCGAACATGCTGCCGGATGGCGACCGGGAGGTCAGCAGTTCGTAGGTGCCCATGAGGCGAGCGGTCGCTTGTTCGTGATCGTCAATCAAGGCGGCGATCATTCGCACAAGCGCGCTGGCAACACGATCTGGATCTATGACGTGTCCGCACGTGAGCGCATCGGCGAAATCACGTTGCCGGCGGAAGCCGACCGCTTGGCGATCTCTCAGGATGCGAACCCAGTATTGGTGATCGGTGGCGCTGGCCCGGAGATGTTCGTGTTGGATCCGGATACCGGCGAAGTACTGCGTGGTATGGAAGGGCCGCTGCTTGGCCCGGGCGTCATGCAGTTTCCCCGGCTCTAACGGAATGTCTTGGTTGTTGGTGTCAGATGTGGCGCTGCTTGTGGTCATCGGCGGTCTGGTGGTCGTCGTGCTCGTCCTGGCGCGTCAGATCGGGGTGCTGCACGAACGTACCGCACCGGCCGGAGCCCTGCTGCGGAGGGCTGCCCAGGTCGAACACATCGACCTTGTCGAGCTCGAAGTCGAGAACCTAGCCGGTGACGTGTTCAACCTGGCGCGCGTTGCCGGAGGCAAGGGCCTAGCATTGTTGTTCGTAGGGCCCGATTGCCCCGTTTGCCGTTCGTTGTTAGGGCATTACGAACCGGTATTTGCGGATTTAGAGTTGGTGCCTTGTTGGGTTGGCAATGCTCAACCGAAATCAGAACAAGTGGCCTACGCTGATCGACATGGACTGGATAGCACCCGGTACCTGGTCACGGCCCAGCTCGGCATCAATCTGCAAGTCATGCAGACGCCGACATTGGTGATCGTCGATGCGGATGGCAGCGTGGCCGTACGAGAGAAACTCAGAGGGCCGCGACAGTTGGCGAACATTGCCGCTCGCTTGCACAAATCGGAATCCTATCGAGGAGCAACCCATGAAATGGCTTGATCGAATCGTTGACAATCAGACGCGTCTGGTAGCGCGATCGACATCGCGGCGACACTTCCTCACGCGCTTGGGTGTAGTGTTGGTGGGCGCCGGTGCCTTGCCCCTGTTGCCCGTTGCACGCGGGCACGCTGCGGATCCCACGCAGCCGCCGCAACCACAAGAGCAAGGCGACCCTTTGAGCTGTGATTATTGGCGGCACTGTTCGATCGATGGCTTTTTATGTGGATGTTGTGGGGGTACGGTTGTCAGTTGCCCCCCCGGAACGGAGGTTTCGCCCGTGACCTGGATCGGCACGTGTACCAATCCGGTGGACGGCAAGGACTACATCATCTCGTACAACGATTGTTGTGGGAAGAATTCCTGCGGACGTTGTTTTTGCCATACCAACGAAGGCGACCGGCCGGTCTATCAGCCCGCGAAAGCCAACGACATCAACTGGTGTCACGGCACCACCAACAATCTATACCATTGCTCAATCTCGGTCGTGTTGGGTCTGGCACTGGAAGACTCGTCACCATGAGCGTCGATATCTACGAAGCCATGTCGACGTTGCGCGCGGTAAGGCGGCTACGCCAAGAGCCTCTGCCTGAAGACGTGTTGGGTCGCATTCTACAAGCCGCAGCATGGGCTCCGAGCGGTGGTAACGTTCAGCCATGGCGGGTGGTCGTGGTGCGCGATGCCGAGAAACGCCGACGGCTAGGCGATCTGTATCGGCCGCAATGGGTCAAGTATCGGGTCGGCGCCGTCGAAGGTGCCGCGCGTCTCGAAGGCGACGCTCGCGCCAAACAACAGCGTATGCTCGAAGCTGCCGATCAGCTGGGCGAGCGCATGGGTGAAGCGCCGGTCATATTGGTATTCTGTTTCAACCCCAGCCGCATGGCGATCACCGACATCGATCTTGGTCGACCGACGGTGGTCGGAGGGGGTTCGGTTTACCCGGCCGTGCAGAACGTCATGCTCGCATGCCGGGCCGAAGGCGTGGGGTGTACGTTGACCACGTTGCTCTGTTACGAGGAGCGCGCAGTCAAGTCTCTGCTCGATATACCCGAGGATTGGTATACCTGCGGCTTCATACCCATTGGCTATCCGCAACTCGGGGGCCACGGTCCAATCTCGCGCCGGCCGGTCGAGAAATTGGCGTATGCAGATACCTGGGGCGCGCCGTTTTGATCGTGCCTAAGTTTGCAACATCTTCTCGATGCGATCGAAGGCGTCGTTGAGACCGGCTCGCCCAAGGGTCAGGCTCATCCGTACGTAGTTGAGTGCGGTCGGTCCAAAGCCGTTGCCTGCAACGGTGGAAATGCCGGCCTCTTGCAACAGTCTTTCCGAAAACGACGCACCATCGTTGGCGACACCGCTGACGTCGATCATGATGAACATGCCGGCCTTCGGCTTGTAGTAGCTCAAACCCGGGATACCGTCCAGGCGCTCGATGGCATAGTTGCGTCGCGCCTCGTAGCGTAGCCGCATGGCTTCGACGTCCCGAGCATCGTTTGCGAGAGCAAAGGTCGCGCCATCTTGAACGAACTGGCAGACGCCGAACAATGCTGCACTGGCCAATCGCGTGAGCGCATCGATCATCGGCGCTTCGGCGATGACCCAGCCGACCCGCCAACCACTCATCGCATGGGATTTGCTCAAGCCGTCGATGACGACGATGTTGGAGAAGTCATCGGTGGATTTGAGCATCGACACATGGGGTTCATCGAACGTGATCAGCGAATAGACTTCGTCACAGATGAGCCAGATTTCCCGTTCTCGACACGCGTTGGCAAGTGCGGTGAGTTTTTCGGATTCGATGATATTGCCGCAGGGATTGCCGGGGGTGTTGACCAACACGGCCTTGGTGTTGGGTTCGACTCGATCCATGACGGCCTGTACGTCGAGATCGAAGGCGGGTGGAGCCAGCGGTACATGCTGTACGTCTGCACCGATGGCATCGAACACGCCTTGGTAGCCGACATACATGGGTTCGGGAACCACCACGCCGTCGCCTTCATTCAAGATGCACTCGAATACCGCGTACAACGCCGCCGTGGCGCCGGGGAAGATCACGACCTGGTCAGCGTGAAATGGTTTGCCGGTGCCTTCGGTTTCCAATTTGGCGATGGCGTCCCGAAGTTCCTGCTCGCCCGCGGCAGGAGAGTAGTGCGTGCGGCCATCTTGAATTTGCGCGATGACGTAGTCGGATATGTGCCGTGGCGTATCGAAGTCGGGGTCGCCGACACTCAACAACAGAATGTCTTCACCTCGCGATTTGCGCTTGACGGCCTCGGCGTGAACGCGCCAAACATCGCTGGTCGGCATCGTCAAGCGGCTGCTCATGCGGCTAAAACTCGTCATCAAAACGCCCCGTACCATTGACCGCTGGGAAGGCTCAAAAACCGTGCCTGTTCCAACAATATGAGTGTCGGGCGGTTGCGCTCGAGTGCGGCCGCTAAAGCAGCCCCAAACTCGTTCAAGTCTGACGGTTGTTGCCAGGCACAGCCGTAGGCTTCGGCGATCTGGCTGAAATCCGGACCCGAAATGTGCGCGCTAGCGGCTGAGATGCCTCTGCCCGTTAGACTGTTTTCGATCTCCTCAAAGCCCCGATTCAACCAGATGATGATCGGCACGCCAACCTCGTTGTCGACCGCGGTCGCGAGCTCGGACAATGTGAACTGGGCGCCACCGTCACCGATCAACGCTGCGACCGGCCGGCCCGTCGCAAGCCTGGCGCCAAAAGCGGCAGGAATGGCGTAGCCGAGCGTGCCGAACCCCGAGACGGAGTGAAAGTAACTGCGAGGTTGTTCGCACTCGTATTGCCATGCGGCATAGTAGGTCGGCCGGGTTGAGTCACCGACCAACACGATGTCCGGTGCAGCACCCCTTATCGTGGCGAACAATTCGGCGATCTCGGCATGATAGTGCGGCTCTTCGAGAATATGCTGGCGCGCCCGTTCTGCGCGTCGTGCGCCATCGCCGTGCTTACGACCGGGAAACTCGAGTAAGCCGCCGACCGCGAGGCGGGCGTCCGCACACAGCGTAACGTGCGATTCGACATTGCGATCGAGTTGGTCGGGGTCGATGTCGATGCGCAGCAACTTGCCCGAAATGGCAAACGCCTCGATCATCAAGAGATCGTAGTCCGTTTCGCCGAATTCGGAGCCGATTGCCAGGACCACGTCTGCTTGGTTGACAAGTTCTCGAACGCTTGCCAGTGACGGGCTGCCGCCGACGAACAGGGGGTGCCCGCGGGGACATAGGCCTTTGGCGTTGACGGTATTGACGATCGGCATATCGAAGTGTTCGGCCAGCGCGGGTATCCGTTTGCCGGCGCCGACGGCACCACCGCCGACGATGCACAGCGGCCTCTTGGCTCTTTGCAACAGCGACGCCATGTCTTCGAGCGTCTGATCGTCCAGGGTAGACGCCACAACGGGTGGGTCCAGATCTTGCCAGGTGGTATCCGCAAGAAGCAGATCGAGGGGAATCTCGATGTGCACGGGCCCCGGGCGCCCGCTCGTGAAAGCGTGAAACGCTTGGCCGATAACGCGACCGATAGCGTTCGGATCCGTGATCGTGACGCTGGCTTTACAAAAGTTCGCGGCGCACGTGTGTTGATCCGGCAACTCGTGAAGTTTGCCTTGCAAGCGACCGAGATCGGTGGTGGCTGCCACGGTGGTCACGACCAGCATCGGGATAGAGTCGGCTCTGGCTTGCGCGATTGCGGTGGCTGCATTCAACAGCCCCGGGCCGCTGATGAGGAAACAGACGCCGGGCCGGCCCGAGGCGCGTGCAAAACCGTCGGCCATGAACGCTGCGCCCTGTTCGTGACGCGTGGTGACGTGACGAATGGTCGAGCTTTCCAGGCCACGATAGAGTTCGAGCGTGTGGTTGCCTGGAACACCGAACACGTGTGTGACGCCGTGAGTTTCCAGATGTCGGGCGACGGTTTGTCCGCAAGTGGGCATGGTTGTCGAGGGTACAGAGTTGGCGGCGCAGGATAGCGCCATTGGCTCGGGGGGTTAAGCGGATTCGCTTCGAATCACGCGGCCGACACCACCGCGGCGCGGGTCGCCCGCCGTGGAGAATCCCTCGCCGCTGTGCGAGACCAAATGCACACCACCGAAGTATAGGTTTCGAGCGTCCCAGCGCTCGACGGTGAATGGACCATCGAGCGCGCGCATGCACTCCTCCGAATAGCCGGGCTCGATGGACAACCGATTACCCTCGACGTGCAGGCGTGGCCGCTCAACGGACGCCTGAGGTGCATCGCCAAAATCCACTAGATTGGACACCACTTGCAGTAGCGCTGTGCGAATTCGATTGGAACCGCCCGAACCCAGCGCGATACGTCGACCGTCCGTGAATTGGAGCAACGTGGGCGCCATCATCGACGTCATACGCTGGTCGGCATGCCATCGGTTGAAACCGTCGGGGTTGATGTCTTCTTCGCCCAGCATGTTGTTGAGCATGATGCCGGTGCCGGGAATGAAGTGGCCGCAGCCTTCGCCGTTGGACAGGGTCATGGCCGCAAGGTTGCCTTGCGCGTCAACGATGCTGATGTGGGTGGTGCCTCGTTTGAATTCGGCGCGTTGGGCTAGCCGATCGCGATAAATTCCGAGCAGCGTCGCATCGAGCGTAGTCGCGCTACCGCTCTCGGCTAGAACTCGCACTCGCGCTTCGTTGCTTTCACGCATTGCATTGGCCAGCAGTGATACGTGTTCGATCGTGCCGAATTCCAGGGCTCCTACGTCATCGTCGTCAAGCAGCGCCAGAGCGAATCCGGCCAGGATGCCGCCGGAAGACGGCGGGGGATTGGTCAGTAGCGCGACGTCGCGATATTGCAAGGCAAATGGTTGGCGTCGTTCGACCCGGTAGCCGGCGAGATCGTCTAGCGTGAGATGACCGCCGCCGCGACACAGGCTGGTTATTCGCTGTGCCCACTCGCCCTCGTAGAAGAGACGGCTGCCTTGGTTGGCAAGGTGTTCCAGCGTGTCGCCCAACTGAAGTTGCGTGTGCCGGCGACCGACTTCGGTTTTCGCGAGCCATTGGCGCGCGTCGATTGATGCTGCGTAGATTGGTGCAACTAATTGGAATATGTAAGCCTGCAACTCGTTGATCACCACACCCTGCCGCGCGGCACGCACGGCGGGTTTGACCAGCTCCGGCATGGGCATAGAGGCCAAATCTTCGTGAATCGCGAACATCCCCTTTACCGTCCCGGGCGTGGCGACGGCGCCCAGACCGACGTGGAATTCTTGCGTTGCCGTTCCGAAGTCAGCGCGTATTGGGTGAAAGTCGGGGGTCGCTGCACGCACACATGGGGTCTGGACAAAAAAATCGTAGAGTACGGGCGCTCGTGCTTTAGGCTGGGCCAACAGAAATCCTCCACCCCCCAGAGAGGTCAACACGGGTTCTGCGACGCACGCGGCAAACTGGGCGGCGATGATGGCGTCGAACGCGTTGCCACCGGCCCGCAGTATGGCTGCCGCCGCGGCGGCGGTGACCGGGTGGCCGCAGGCGATAGCGCCGAGCGGACGACTCGAATCGGTTGCCAAGTTGTAATCCCTCTTTCGTCACGCCATAGTCTTAAAACATTGAGCCACGTTGCGACCCGGTTCGCGACCCATCCGGTTCGTTGACATTGAGGACCTTCCGAAGATGCCCGACATCAATCCCGATCTGCCTGATTGGATACGCGACCACTTGCGCACCTACCTGGAAAGCGACGGCGTGGAAGGCCACCTCTGGAACGGGGTTCCCTGCCTGTTGTTGACGACGAACGGGCGTAAATCGGGAGAGCCCAAACAGCTGCCGTTGATCTACGGCCAAGACGGCGACGACTACTTATTAGTCGCGTCAAAAGGCGGGGATCCGAACCACCCGTCTTGGTATCTCAACTTGGATGCCGATCCGAACGTCGAGCTGCAAGTCGGCCCCGATAAGTTCCAGGCGACCGCGCGGACGGCGAGCGTCGATGAACGGGGTAGGGTGTGGACCATCATGGAAGCAATCTGGCCGGCGTATAACGAGTATCAGGCCAAAACGGATCGTGAAATTCCCGTGGTCGTGCTGACGCGACGCTAAGGTGACCGACGCTGATGCGGCAGAAGCAGCGGCGGGTTAAATGATCACTCGACGAGCCGTGCTCGGGGCGGGTGCCGGTTTGGGTGTGGTTGCGCTCGCACGTGGCGCTACGCGACCGGCAGAACTCAAACCAGACCTGGTAGTGCTCGCCGAACGGCCATTTAACGCCGAGACCCCCGCGCACCTGCTGGACGAAGACTTCACCTCGGCGCGCTATATGTTCGTCCGCAACAATGGCTTAGTCCCGAATGCGATCGATGCGGCGACTTGGACCCTGGAAATTGGTGGAGAAGCTTGTCTGGAACCGCGAGCGTTCGCTCTCGCCGAACTGCAATCGGACTATTCACACCACGCTTACGCGTTGACGCTCGAGTGTGGCGGTAATGGCCGTTCCGAATTTTTTCCGCCGGTCCCGGGCAATCAGTGGACGACGGGTGCGGTCAGCTGTGCGCTGTGGCGTGGGGTCCGGTTGCGCGATCTCTTGAATGCGTGCGGGATTGCCGAGAACGCCGTTTACGTTGGTTACTATGGCCGCGATCGGCACCTCTCGGGCGATCCCGACAAAGTCGTCATTTCGCGCGGCGTGCCGATCGACAAAGCGCTGCAGGACGAAACGTTGGTGGCTTTCGAGATGAACGGCGAGCCGATTCCGTTGTTGCATGGAGGGCCGCTGCGATTGGTTGCTGGCGGATGGCCGGCCTCGGCGTCGGGCAAGTGGCTATACCGGTTGGTGATCCGTGATCGCGTGCATGATGGCGCCAAGATGGGCGGCAATTCATACCGGGTACCCTGCGAGCCGGTCGCACCGGGGGTGCCGGTTGCGGACGAAGACCTGTGCATCATCGAGTCGATGCCGGTCAAGTCGTTGATCACGTGGCCTAAGTCCGGCGCCCGCCACCCGGTGGGTGATGCGCTTCAGGTTCGGGGCCATGCATGGGCCGGCGAGTTCGTCGTCAAGCGGGTGTTGGTCTCTACCGACTTCGGCCAGACTTGGCAGTCCTCGGCGCTCAGCGCTCCGGTCAACAGGCTCGCCTGGCAACGGTTTTCGACCCCGGTGCAATTCCAGCAGCCTGGGTATTTCGAGGTCTGGTGCCGCGCAGAGGACAAACTCGGCCGATCGCAACCGATGGTGTTGCCGGGGTGGAATCCGAAGGGCTATCTCAACAACGCTTGTCACCGAATCGCCGTCCAGGTCGCATGACGTGCGGGTGGTTCGCCTCGTCATTCTATTGCTGGTTGCCTCCGAGGCTTGGCCCAAGGTCGACGATGCTACCGGACTGATCGAGGATGTCGGTTGGCGGATGGTGCAGGCGCATTGCAGCGGTTGCCACGATCTCAAACTCGTAACTGCTCAGCGGGGCAACCGCGAATTTTGGGAGCAGACCATTCGTTGGATGCAGAAGACGCAAAATCTCTGGCAGTTGGGTGAGACGACCGAACGCCGTATCTTGACCTACTTGGCAAAGAACTATGCGCCCGAGTTTACGGGCCGCCGTCGGCCGTTACCGGCCTCTTTACGACCTGATTGAGCGATCTGACCAGGTTGGTTTAAGCCAGGTTTTCTGGGAAACTCTGTGAAGGAACTAGTTAGGGGGGAGTATGCACACCTTTACCGATCCGCTGGACCGAGCTGTCCAGATTGCCGCCAATAAGATCGCCATCATCGATGAAGGACAATCGTTTACGTATGCGGAGTTGAAGCTACGTTGCCAACGGCTTGTTGCGGGATTATGCAAGCTGGGCTTAAGCCAGGGCGATCGTGTCGCCATACTTGCCGATAACTGCCACCAATACATCGAAACCTATGTCGCCGTGCCAGCCGGAGGATTGGTGGTGGTACCCCTCAACACGCGCCATGCCGAACCCGAATTGCGCTACGCGTTGGAAGACTCCGGTGCCAAGGTGTTGTTGACCGACCGCGATCCCGGAGCGCTCGCAGAGGTGGTGGACCACGTCATCTCCATTGCGGACGACTACGAAGCGTTGCTCGACAACGAACCGGCGGATCTTGGCCAAGGTATCGACGAAACTACGTTGGCCGGGCTGTTTTACACTGGGGGTACGACCGGTAAGAGCAAGGGCGTGATGTTGAGTCACCGCAACCTGATTGCCAATACGTTTCACTGGTTGACGTCCGTACCGCAACAACAGAGTGATGCATTCTTGGTAATGGCGCCGCTGTTTCATGCCGCGGGTTCCAACGGCGTGCTTGGCAGCATCTGGACAGGCGGGTTACAAGTAACGCTCGGTAGTTTCGTGCCGAGCAAGGCACTCGAACTGATCGAGGAACACGGCATTACCATGACGCTCGGGGTACCGGCCATGTTGTCCGGCATCGCTGAGGAACAACTTGCCAACCCACGCCAGACCGATACGTTACGGGCGATCGGTCATGGCGGCTCGCCGATTGCGACGGAAGTGCTGCGACGTACGCATGCCGCGTTTCCAACGGCAGAGCTCATCCATGTGTACGGGGCGACCGAGTTGTCGCCCCTGACCACCGTGCTACGCAACGAGCAAGATCTGCTGGATCACGACCGTGCACGCTCCTGTGGTCAGTCCATGACCGGCACGGAGATCAGAATTCTCGCGACGAATGGCATCGAGGCGCCACGCGGAGAGGTTGGCGAGGTGGTCGTACGTGGTCCCAACGTAATGGTGGGATATTGGAACAAACCCGAACAGACCAGCGAGGTGCTCAAAGACGGTGCCTATTGGACCGGAGACCTCGGCTACATGGATGACGAAGGCTATGTATTTCTCGTCGACCGCAGCAAGGACATGATCGTCTCCGGCGGCGAGAACGTCTATTGCACCGAAGTCGAAGAGGTCCTCTACAGGCATCCTTCGGTACTCGAGGCGGCCGCGTTCGGGGTTCCGGACGACAAGTGGGGCGAAGCGGTCCACGCGGTGGTGGTGCCGCGTAAGGAATACCACAACGTCGATCCCAAGGAGATCATTGAATTTTGTCGTGAACACATCGCCGGATACAAAGTGCCGAAGGCAATCGACATACAACACGAGCCGTTGCCGAAATCCGGACCGGGCAAGGTTTTAAAGCGAGAACTGCGCGCACCGTTCTGGGAGGGGAAGGAATCTAGCGTCAACTGATCGTTTGGCCGTCAGTATGTCTGTCACTTTATACGGGACGCAGAAATCCCGGGCGTTTCGGTGTCTTTGGATGTTGGCCGAAGCCTCGATCGACTTCGACCTGGTGATCTGGGAATCGCTTGCGATCAATCTGCATCTGGCGCGACGTTACGCGCCCCTGGATGGAAGGACCTCACGACGACGCCAACTTGGCGAACCTCGACCTCGACGAAGACAAGTTGAAGCGCAACGTGAAGGCACTCGGTGACAGGCTCGAAGGTCGCGCCTGTCTGTTGGGTGATGAATTTACGGTTGCCGACCTCAACACGGCGCCGCGTTGTTAAACGGAAAAACCTTGGAGTGAAGCGATGGCGACAGACGGGTACCTGTTCGAAGGGTTGAAGGTTCTTGATGTGGGCACCTGGATTGCGGGCCCCGTCGCGGCGACGATGCTCGCCGATTTCGGCGCTGACGTGATCAAAGTGGAAATGCCGGGCGTTGGCGATACTTATCGACAGTTTGCTGGGTATCCGGCCACGCCCAACGCCGACGTCAACTACACGTGGCTGATGGATGCTCGAAACAAACGCTCTTTGACGCTCAACCTCAAGTCGGCAAAGGGTCGCGAGATCCTGCTTCAGCTCGTTGCCGAATGCGATGTCTACGTCACCAATCAACCGATGGGCATGCGTCGCAGCTTCGGGTTGACCTACGAAGACCTGCGCAGCCACAACGAATCCATGATCTATGCGTCGTTGACGGCCTATGGTGAAAAAGGACCAGAACGGGACCGGGAAGGCTTCGATCTTGTCGCCTATTGGTCGCGGACCGGGTTGATGGATTTGGTTCGCAGCGACGGCGCAGCGCCCGCGCACTCGCTGCCGGGCATGGGCGACCATCCGACCGCGGTCGCCCT
Organism: Gammaproteobacteria bacterium; assembly: GCA_027297435.1. Lineage (GTDB taxonomy): Bacteria > Pseudomonadota > Gammaproteobacteria > Pseudomonadales > Azotimanducaceae > Azophilus. Next base: position 24,712 of record JAPUIA010000177.1, read on the forward strand.
GTATGCCAACATCCTCACGGCTCTGCTCAGGCGTGAGCGAACCGGCGAGGGCGGCCTAGTGCAGACGTCGCTGATCGCCAATGGGCTATGGGCGGCTTCCTGTGTTGCCCAGGCCAAGTTCTGTCATGCGGATTTTACCGGTTACCGCGACCCGGCGCGCATGGCGTTCTCGCGCGCCATGTATCTCACGTCCGACAACCGCTGGTTGCAATTCACGATGGTTCGTTCAACGGAAGAGTTTGCCGACTTCGTGGCCGCTATCGGCGCGTCCTCGCTGCTGGATGAAGCTAGATTTGCTACATCCGCCGAGCGTTTTGAGCATGGCAGCGAGTTGATTGCAGCGCTTGAGCCCTACTTGCTTCGTGAGACGAGCGAGTACTGGATGATTCGCTTCCGCAAAACGGGTGTCCCGGCGTCATTGGTCGGTGTGTTGGATGATTTGTTGGAAGATCCTCAGCTCGAAGTAAACGGCATTGTCACGGCTCCCGCGGAAGATATTGGCGCAGACCGAGTCATCACGCCCCCGATCAACGTTCAAGGACTGGCCAAGGTTGGCATCAAAAAGGCGCCGGAACTCGGAGAGCACAACCGGGAGATACTCAGCGGCTTAGGCTATGACGCAGACGCGATCCGCGATCTCGCTGAAGAGCAAGTCATCTAACCATGAGGCGCGTTGGTTGGTGCGGGTCCGGAATGCTTAGTTAGTCGGCCCTGATGAAGGGTTCGAGCATAGGAGACATCTATACTTCTCGTAGAATTACCAGCGTGGAAATTGCAAGGTTTTAACGGGTTTCCCGCTAAAACCTTGCAATATGCGGCGGCCGACTTGCAGGGCATGGGTCCCCTGCATCGCAGGGG
>JAPUIA010000178.1 GCA_027297435.1 Gammaproteobacteria bacterium
ATCGGCGGTAAGGTTGTCTCCTCGATCTGCTGTCGTAGCGTCGTGAACGTAACCGAGCGCCACCGCCATTGGGTCGTCTTCGGTAATCTTTACTTCGGTGGCCCAAGCCTCTCGCGCGAGCAGATTCGCCAAGGGAATACCAGCGGCGCCCGCTGCTGATGATTTCAAGAAGGTACGTCGTGTCGTCATGTAGTTGCCTTTTTTAAGTGTGTTGCGAGAGCTAGCCCAAGAAGATTAGCAGGTAGTGATCGAACGGTGGCAGGCAGAAACAAAAAAGGTCGCGCAACCCATCCGGTGGCCGGTACCGTCACCTGCTTTGAGGCCGCTATTTTGGGCTGTTTCGCGCCGCGTGACAAATGTAGCCTTAGCCTCCCTGAGTCGGCGAGGTATACTGCCCGCCAGGGTATTGGGGATTCGTGGTGGGGCGAGCGTACGTCTTGTTGAGCGTGATGGTTGCGGCTTTTGTCTGCACGCCGGCGTGCGCCAACAGTGATTGGTTGGAGGATCTCACCCCCATCGACGGCGCCGACTGGGACGCCGGCCTTGCAGCCCATCTGCTGGAACGGGCGGGCTTTGGCGGCATTGAAAGCGAGGTGGCAGCACTGGCGCGATTGTCACCGCGGGCCGCCGTGCGGCGCCTCGTGTATTTTGAAGGCGTGCCACCGGTCAGCCTTCCGGACTTCGACCATTCTGGCGTGTTCAAAGCGGGACTCGATCCGTTTCCGCCGAGCCGGCCTGCGACGACGGCGCTCGCCGAAACCGACGGCGAAGCGCTAGGGATTCGAGTCAAGGCATCCGGCAATCGACCCATACAACCGGTCGTCAACGAGTTCTTCTATTGGCTTCGTGCCAGTCGTTTGGAAACCGATCGGGTTGCGTATTGGTGGGCCAATCGAATGTTGATGACCCCGCGGCCCTTGCAAGAAAAGATTGCGCTGTTTTGGCACGGACATTTTGCGACCAACGAAGACAAGGTTCGCGACTACCGCAAAATGCTCGGGCAGCTCGAACTGTTTCAGCGGGAGGGATTGGGTGACTTTCGCACGCTCTTGATCGGCGCCGCCCAGGATCCGGCCATGTTGGTGTTTCTCGATGCTGGCGTGAACGTCAAAGGCTCGCCCAACGAGAACTTTGCGCGCGAAATCATGGAGCTCTTCACCATGGGTGTGGGCCATTATTCTGAGGCCGATATCCGTGAGGCGGCGCGTGCATTTACCGGTTGGAACCATCAGGGGTTAGAGTTTCACCACTCCGCCGAGCAACATGACGACGGGACCAAAACGGTACTGGGTGAGCGTGGTCGGTTCGACGGGGTCGACGTGATCGACATCATCCTCGCCCAGGAAGCCACTGCGCGCTTCGTGGCGAGCAAACTCTACCGATATTTCGTGCGCGAAGACTTGTCTGAAGCATTTGCTCGGGTGCTCGGCAAACGATTCCAAGATCTCGACTACGGCATCGCCGCGTATCTGGAACTGATTTTTTCATCGAGAGATTTCTACGCCCCCGAGTCGATCGGTACGCGTATCAAAGGACCGGTCGAGTTGGTCGTTGCCACCTACCGTAAGCTGGAGCAGCCGAGCATTCCAGGCGTACCGGATTTCAATGTCACCACCCAGATGCTCGGGCAACGGTTGATGCATCCGCCCACCGTCGCGGGTTGGAGCCATGGTCGCAGTTGGATCACTCCGAGCTTGCTTTTCGAACGTGGCAACTTCGTGCTCGATGTAGTTTTTCCGGATATCGCCTTCGTTCCTCCCGACCGTTATCCAAGTTATGGCGCGCAAATTGTGACTGTGCAATCAAGGTTACGGGACGGCATGGATATCACCCAGGCGACCCGCCCGACCGGGTTGGGTGAGGCGGCCACGGAAGGCGAGATGTCGGCATCCAATTTGTTGGCGGACCGGGACGAAAATTTCAATACCCGATACGGTAGCTATCGCGGATGGCAGATGGCCATCGAGCGCGTCAAGCCAATCTCGCGCCATACGGCTCGTTTAGATCTAACCTCGTGGGTCGTGCAAGCGGAGTTGACGACACCTCGAGAGGTGGTCGGATACTTCGTCGACAGGTTTTTCTCGGTGCGTCTCGATGATGCGCTGTTGGAGCGGCTGGCGGATTTTCTCGAAGACCAACTGGGCACCGCGGACGTGCAAGCCGCAGCCACCCATATGGAAGAACCGTTGCGGTTGCTGCTGCATGTGATCTTGAGTCGGCCGGAGTACCAGCTTGGGTAAGGCAATCAACCGGCGCCGTTTCCTCCAGTCAAGCCTTGCAGGTGCGGTGACCGCAACGTCGCTTGGTGCAACGTTGGGCAACGCCATTGCCGCGCCGCGGACCTCGGCCGATGACCGAATTCTCGTCATCGTCGAACTCTCCGGAGGCAACGACGGTCTCAATTCGGTCGTGCCCTATGGGGACGACGCGTACTACCGGCACCGGCCGACCATCGGCATCAAGCCTGAAGACGTGTTGAAACTGGACGACCACTACGGGCTGAACCCAGGCATGCTGGGCTTTGAGCGATTGTGGCAATCCGGCGACCTTGCCATTGTGCACGGCTGCGGATACGCAAATCCTTCGTACTCCCATTTCAACTCCATGGCGTACTGGCACACGGCGACGCCCAACGGCGGGGATGAATACGGGTGGGTGGGACGGCTGGCCGACGCGCTCGCGCCGAACCCAACCCCCGATTTGCTCATCAATATCGATTCTGCCCAATCGCTAGCGGTAAAGAGCCGCTTGCATACGCCGGTGGTATTCGATGATCCCGACAGATTCCAGCGCAAGGGCTTCCGCCAGCAGCGCGAGTTGCTCGATGCCGTCGGCGACACAACGGCCGACAACGCAAGCGCACGTTACCTGAACGCGGTGGCATTGAGCGCCCGTAGCGCGTCGGCCCGTATCCGGCAGGCTTGGGCCGAGTACTCCACGCCCATAGACTACGGAATTGCCCCGATTGACTTGCCGAAAGTTGCCGCCTGCATTGCCCACGGCATGCCGACGCGTCTGTACTACGTGGCTTTTCGTAACAACGCCTTCGATACACACGTCCAGCAACCGGCGTTGCACAGGCGTCTGTTGAGTTACGCCTGTGACGGCATCCATGGGTTCATTCGTGACATGCAACGCATCGGCTACGGCGACAAGGTCGCCGTCCTGGTATTTTCCGAGTTCGGTCGACGGGTGCCCGAAAACTCGAACTTGGGCACAGACCATGGCAGCGCCAATGTCATGTTTCTGGCCGGCAAGCCGGTGATCGGCGGCCACTACGGTCTGCCTCCGAGTCTCACGGACCTGGTCAGCGGTGACAACCTCCAGTTCACCGTCGACTTTCGCAGGGTTTATGCGACTGCCATCGAGGGTTGGTTGCAATCGCATAAGGCCCAAGAAGTGCTCAAGGGGTCTTTCGAATCGCTCGCCGTGTTCGCATGACAGGGTTGTCTGTGCGTGGTCGTACACGGCTCCACAAAGTGGCACTAGCTTGACGCTTCGTCGCGTGGATGGGAGCATGCTCGGGCTCAACGAGCCGTCGGTCCCCCTGCCGGTTCATCCCAATACTAAAAACGAGGTGAGGTTGTTATGCGGTTAGTTGGTGTTGTCATTGCGGTGTTGATCGCCGTCGCGGCGTGCGCCGTTCAATCCAGCGAGCAGTCAGAGGGGGCATATGTCGCGCCCCGGGGGCCAGGGGGGATACATCCCGACCTCAATGGTATCTGGCAGGTGATGAACGAAGCGAACTACGATCTCGAACGGCATATGGCGCGTTCGGCGATGCAGGAGCGCGAGGGGCCATATGGCCCGTTGCCGGTCCCGAAGGTGCTGTATTTGGGTGCGGTGGGTTCCGTACCGCCCGGAGTGGGGGTCGTCGAAGGCGGTAAGATTCCGTACACGGATGAAGCGCTTGCCATCAAACAAGAGAACCAACAAAACTGGTTGCAGCGCGATCCGGAGGTCAAGTGTTACCTGCCGGGCGTGCCGCGCGCAACCTACATACCTCAGCCGTTTCAGATCTTCCAGGGCGATGACAAGGTGTTTATTGCGTATCAGTATGCCGGTGCGGTGCGCGACATCTACATGGAAGACCCCGGTCCGGCTCCTATCGATACATGGATGGGATGGTCGGCGGGTCGTTGGGAGGGGGATACGCTCGTTGTGGAAGTCACCGGGTTGAGCGAGCAGAGTTGGCTCGACCGTTCTGGCAACCATCACAGCGCCCAGATGAAAGTCACCGAACGCTATACACGCATAGGTCCTGACCACATCCAATATGAAGCGACCATTGAAGATCCCGAAACGTTTACGCGGCCTTGGAAGATCAGCATGCCGCTGTATCGCCGCATGGAAGACAACGCAAAGTTGATGGATTTTCGTTGCGTCGAGTTCGTCGAAGAACTGATGTATGGTGAGTGGCGTAAGGAGCCACTCGAAAGATAGGGTCTGGCGGTTTAGAACCAGACGCACCGACTGCGGGCGGCGGTGGCAACGAGCGTCCTGTTGAAGACGAGAACGAAGAGGTGGAACAGATGATCAAGAAGTTATGTCTGACTCTAGCAAGTGGTAGCTTAATACTAGGGCTGGCAGGTTATGCGAACGCGCATCATGCCTTCGGTGCGGAATTTGACCCTAACCGGCCGCTGATCTTGAAAGGTCCCGTGACCAAGGTGGAGTGGGTCAACCCGCATGCGTGGATTCACATCGAGGTAACGAATGAAGACGGCACCAAGGAGCAGTGGATGATAGAGGGTGGGACACCCAACACGCTCTTGCGCCGCGGCTTGAACCGTAATTCGTTGCTCCCGGGCACGGTGATTGTGGTGGACGGCTATCAAAGCAAAGATCGGTCGAATCGTGCCAACGGCCGAGACGTCACCTTCACGGACGGTCGCAAGATCTTCTTGGGGTCATCCGGAACCGGTGCGCCAAGCGACGGAGCCGACCCGACCGAGCGTTAACGTTGAGGAGTCCACACGACGCGTTCTCCAGGTTGGCGGGCGGGTCCTGCGCATTGTCGTTGGGTTTCGCCGTTCTGGCGGTCCTTGCACTTCAAGGTTGTAAAGACTCCTCATTTCAATCTCTCGCGGTCCCCACCGGACCGTTCAGTTCGCTACCCAATTTGAGCGTCGGCGCCAATGACACCGTGGTGTTGAGTTGGCTGGATTCCGAAGACCATGAGGTCGTGTTGCGTTATGCCGAGCTAACCCCAGGGGGTTGGACGCCGCCTCGTAAGGTCGCGAGCGGCGACGATTGGTTCGTCAACTGGGCCGACTTTCCTTCCGTTGTGCGTCTTTCAGAGGACCGCTGGGCAGCACATTGGCTGCGCTCACAACCGGCAGGTGGATACGCGTACGATGTTTGGGTCGCGCTTTCGTCCGACGGGGGCGCGCATTGGAGCGAAGGCGTGAAACCGCATCGCGATGGAACGGCGACCGAGCATGGTTTCGTCAGCTTGAATGCCCGCGGAGACGACCTCAACGTAATTTGGTTGGATGGTCGTGACATGGCGCAAGCGCCAGAGACAGGTGCGATGGCGCTGCGCTCGGCAACGATAGGTGACGACATGCAATTGGGCCGCGAACAGGTCGTCGACGAATTGGTCTGCGATTGCTGTCAAACGGATTCGGTGCAGACCACCGATGGCATGGTCGTAGCCTATCGGGATCGGTCTGCCATGGAGATACGCGACATCAGCGTCGTGCGGCTCACAAACGCAACGTGGAGCGCTCCGTTGACCGTGAGCCGGGACGGTTGGCACATTGCCGGGTGTCCCGTGAACGGGCCAGCCATTGACGTCAACGGTGATGAGCTGGTGGTCGCTTGGTACACACAGATCGACGAGCGGCCAACGGTGCGCCTGGCCCGCTCGCTCGACTTCGGTCGCAGTTTTCTACCCGCAATCGACATTGACGACGGCGCGCCGCTCGGGCGCGTCGGCGTTACGGTGCTTACCGACGGTACCGCTGTGGTCAGCTGGCTGCGCTCGGTGTCGGGTAGCACCACGATGTCGCTGAGGATGGTCGATACGCAGGGTAACCTGGGGGATGTCTACGACCTCGCGGAAGTTTCTGCCACGCGGGCCACCGGTTTTCCCCAACTCGTCAGCATCGGCGATGCACTGATCGTCGCGTGGACCGACGCGCAAGGTCGGTCTTCCCAAGTGCGCTCTGCGCGTTTGCCTGTCAGCGCGCTACTCGACTAGCAAGCACTTCGAAAAAATCTGAAACCCAGGGTAGGAGGCGGCTGCGCGTCCAAGGGACGCGACACCGCGATGGAAGCCATTGTGACGTTCTACAACAAGTCGAATATACGGCTGTATTTGAGAATGAACTCGCGTTGTGGTTTACCGATTGCATCGCGGTCGTCGATCTCGTTGTAGACGAGGTAGAGGCCTGCGCTGGCCGATTGTAACCAGGCAAACCGTAGGTTGGTCGCAACGACGTCGCTTCGGTCGTCGTATTGGACCAGGGCTTGGATGGAGATGCTCGGCGTGAACGAATAGGTAGCGCGAAGCTTGCCGACGTTGACGGTGAAGTCGCCCCCAGGCAGTTCGAAATGGTTGTAGCTCCAGGTCAGTTCTGACGTGAACTTCTCCCCGATCCGGTACTTCACTTCCGGTTCGAGGGTGATGCGATCGCCGCCGAATCGTCCGCCAATCCTGGTCTGAAGTTCGAAACTCAATGGAGCGGATTGATCGGTGCGGGCGACTAGCTGTAGTTCTTCGTGGTCGTACTTACCCGGTTGCACGGTCACGCCTTCGGCGATTTCAAAGGGGTCCGTTATGCCCTCGTGGGTGAAGTTGACGCCGGTATGAACCTCGAATCCGGTCTCCCACTCCCAATGGCTATCCACGTGTACCAGCATGGACTCGTGGAAGCCGTCATCGTACCGCCAATGACTCGTATACGAGATGTGCGGTCGAATCTCGTGTAGGCCCAACAAGTTGTCGGGCCGTATACGTCGAAATACGCGAGCGCTGATCTTGCGATAAGCTTGCCGGGAGAGAAAACCCACCTCAGGATTGAAGTTTTCCGCAACCTCCGTATAGGCGAGGCTGTTGTTCCACCGTTCGGAACGATACCGGCCTTCGAGATTAAACGCGTGATCGTCGCCCGAAAGATTCGGCGTATCGGTCTTCGCGACGAATCCCGAGATCGTACCGGTCTCGCCGATGCCCCAACGACCATCGAATGCGTAAGTCGTGTTGTGATCGTCGTCGTTTGCCACGAGGTGGCTGCCGTCGCCATCCCGATTGACGACTAGGAAGCCGATGGACGAACGATTGGCCAACTCCTGGTTCACGCGCGCGACCGTGTAGTCGTTGCGTGGGGCCACCCCGTCTATGGCTTCAGAGCGCATCTGCAGCAGGCCGACGTTGGTCCGATCGCCGAGCTTGCCCGAAAGCCTCAAACCTCCGTCGATGGGCGTCTGCTCACCGCCGGAACCAATCCCGATGCGCCGGCTAAAGAACAGCTCTATCTCGCGAGGGTTGCCGACGGTGAACTGTCCTGCGTTTTCGAGGAAGAACGGTCGCTTCTCTCTCAAAAATAGACTGAAACGGTCGAGATTGACCTGAAGCTCGTCGGCTTCGACCTGGGCGAAGTCGGTGTTGTAGGTGGCATCTAGCGTCAGGCCGGGAGTGATCGAATATTTGATATCGAAGCCGACCTCCTCTTTGGTGTGGTTGTCGTCCGACGGGCCGCCGGTGGTTCGCTGTGCGAGTGCGTATGGCGTCAATTTCAAGTTACGCTGCGATGGGGTCGCCAGGCCCTCGATCGTGCCCGCTTGAGAGATCCGAGAGATGCTGTACTGCCTTGGTAAGGGTGACCAAAAGGCTACCTCGTTGTTGCGCCGGATATTGCGTTGAAAGTTGATACCCCACGACTGAACGCTTTCCGAACCGTAACGCAACGACTTGAATGGAATCGCCATCTCCGCGCTCCAGCCAAAGTCCGACACCTGGGCCCGTACCGTCCAGGTGGTATCCCAATTGAGGTTGAAACCTCCGCCGGAGGTGGACCGCCCGCCAGAGCCTTCGGCGACGATCTGGCCGTCGTACTCGATGCCTGCTGGATTGGTGCCGAATACGAAGCCATTCTGTCGGTCCTTGAAGCTGTCGAGTACGACTTGAAAGCTGTCGGTATCGCGCAGGCTGCTGTCGCGGCGGCTATCGGAAATGATAATCGCGTCCGGATCGTCGTCATGGCAGACGATGCCAAAGTAGAGGGTGTCGTCGGTAAAACCGATGAATACCTCGGTCTTCTGCGTCGCTGGCCGCCCCTCGTCGGGCTTGGTTTGCCAAAACCCCGTTGCGGGCGTCAAGCCCGACCAAGCGCTGTCGCCAAGCACGTCACCGTCCAGATTGGGTGCAGTTTGCAACCTCGCAGCGGTGGTGACAGGCGGCTGAGTCGGGGCCGTTGCGGCAAGGGAGAGGTTCGCGCCGAGCATCATCACCGCGAGGGGTTTGGCGAGCGACGTAAGTTTGTTTTTCAACACGATGCTAGTCGAGCTTCCATTCCTGCCGTGGGGCGTTCACACCGTCCAACGGGTAGATGGGTCGACGCACGTTCTCGAACGTAAGCTCCGAGTAATCGGACGTGCACACTCCCCGTCCAGCGCACTCGACGATGGCTTTGGCGATGTCGCGAAAACCGACCCGGTAGTGAATGCGACTCTTCAGCATCAAATAGCGGCGGTCGCGAGGCTCTATTCCAAGGCTACGGAAACAACCCGGGTCGAACGGTTCA
>JAPUIA010000179.1 GCA_027297435.1 Gammaproteobacteria bacterium
CCAATCTCACACCTTTCGTAAGTTTCGCACGCTCGCCAATTGGCGGGCTTTGTTCCGCAACAAACGAAAGGCAAGACCATGTCTACGAAAACGTTGCTAACCGTTCTAGCGGTTAGCGTTGTGTATGCGTCAACGCTATCGGCGCAATCCGTTTCGGCTCCGCTGACCGATCAGACCTATTTTACGGCGGACCAACTGGTCGCGTGGGTCTTGGAGGCCAACCCGGGGCTCGCAGCGATTCAGGCCGCGGCTGAGGCGGCGGCATTCCGTATCGACCCTGCCGGATCGCTGGATGACCCGATGTTGAGCTACGGTGTGGCGCCGCTGACGGCCAATGAGGATCGGGGCCTGAATCAGAAGATTGATTTCAGCCAGAAGATCCCCTGGCCGGGCACGTTGGCGGCGCGTGAAGCAGCAGCGCGTTACGACGCTCTTGCCGCTGATCGGGATGTGGATGCGCTGAAACTTCGCGTAGTCGCTCAGGCGAAAGCAGCCTACGCCGAGTGGCGGTTCGTACACTCGGCACTGGACATCCACCATGCCACCCAAGCGTTGCTTGATGAACTGATCACAACTGCCCAAACACGATACGCCGCGGGCCGAGCGCTCAAGCAAGATGTGCTGCAGGCAGAGGTCGAGCGAGCCGATCTGGATAACCAGCTGTTGCGCTTGCATAAGTTGACCACAACCGTTCAGGCGCGGATCAACGCGCTGCTCAACCGACCACCGGATGCGTCGTTACCGGCCGCGACTCCCATCGCACTGCGCGCCGGCCCACCGACATTGGAAGTACTGCAAAACCTCGCCTTGGCGCAGCATCCGGATCTCGCAAGGCTCGATGCACGGATTACCGCGAGTGAAAGCCGCATCACCTTGGCAGAGAAAGCGTTCTTCCCGAATTTTCAGCTTGGCGTCGGCTACAACGAACTTTGGGACAATGCTGACAAGCGACCGATTTTCGGCGTCTCGATCAACGTCCCACTCGATCGTAGCAAACGTCGATCGGAGCTCAGCAGAGCGCAGGCCGAAAAGCGGCGAACCGAATTCTCGCGTGTCGAACGCCGGGCCGACCTGCTGTCGGATCTCGCCCAGGCACGCGCGGAGGTGTTTGAAGCGCAGTCTTCAGTCGTCCTCTACCGGGATCGGCTGATACCGCTGGCTGCAGAGTATCTCGAAGCGGCCATGGCCGACTATCAAAGCGGCAGTGGCGCTTTTCTCAACGTGATCACGGCCGAACAACGCAAGCTGGCCACCGATCTTGCACTGGCGCGTGCACGTGCCGATTACGCCCGGCGCCTCGCTGAACTCGAGCGCTGGGTTGGCGGTTCCATCGAGACCGCGGGAACACCCTTTATTGGAGACCAACAATGAGACCCTCAAAAAAACCACTGTGGGTTGTCGGCACGTTGACTGTAGTGGTCCTCGGCGTCGGCGCCCTTTTTCTCTTTTCTTCGCGGGACGACGCTCCGTCCATGACAATGAACGACGACATGCCCAGATATCGCGCTGGTCGTCTCGAAATCGGTGTGATGACCGATCCCCGTACACCGCGTGTGGGCAAGAACCGGCTGATCGTTGAAGTGCGCGATGCGAAAGGCGGACAAGTCTCCACCAAGATCGATGCCTATGCGGAAATGCCCGCAATGGGCGCCATGCAGGCGATGCGTGCGCCGGCTGATCTGAAAGAAACGGCGCCCGGGCACTACGAGGGGTCGATGAACCTTTCGATGCGGGGCGAGTGGCCGCTGACGATGAGCCTTGAAGTTGATGGCGAGCCTCTGCGCCTGCAGTTTGATCTGGCAACGGATCGCGAAGGGCTGACCATCGCTGCCGGTGGTACACCCGTCGGCGGCAGCGCAATGCCCGCGGATGACGCCAATGTGATCACAATCGACAACCGTCGGCGGCAACTGATTGGTGTAAAAACCGGCGAAGTAACCCACCGCGACCTGGTGATGGCGATTCGCGCGGTGGGCGAAGTGACCTTCGATGAGCGCCTGTTGTCCCAGGTGGTGCTCAAGTTCGATGGCTACATTGGTGATCTCAAGGCCGACTACGTGGGCACCGAGGTCACGAAAAATCAGGTGCTGTTTACCGTCTACAGCCCGGAGTTACTCGCGGCACAGCAGGAGTATCTCGAAACACTGAAGCGGCGTCCTGACCCCAGCGGGCAGAATGGTTTGCTGCGCGCCGCGCGCCGGCGTTTGGCCTTGTGGGACATGTCCACTCAGGAAATAAAGGCACTTGAGCAACGAGGCGAACCGCAGGACTACGTGCCGATCTATGCGCCGCGCAGCGGCACGCTGATCGAACGCCACATCGTCGATGGCAGTGCCGCAAAAATGGGTCAGACGCTTCTCACCATTGCCGATCTGTCGCGAGTTTGGATCGAAGCGGAAGTCTTCGAAGCGGACCTGGACCTTGTGGAGGTTGGCATGGCCGCGTCCATCAAGTTGCCGTATCTGCCCGGTCGGGCCTATCCGGCAACGGTTGAATACGTGTATCCGTACCTTCACGAACAAACCCGCACCGGTCGTATTCGCTTGTCCCTGGCCAATCAAAACGGCGAACTGAAACCCGGCATGTACGCCGAAGTTTCGCTGCGCGCGGACATAGGGCACAAGCTCAGCGTGCCGGAGGAGGCGATCATCGTCGCCGGGGACAGCCGGGTGGTGTTCGTCGACCTCGGCGGCGGTCGTCTTAAACCCGTCACCATCAGGGCGGGGCGCAACGCACAGGGGTTCGTGGAGGTGCTCGACGGACTTTCCCTTGGCGATGTCGTGGTGACATCGGGCAATTTCCTCATTGCGGCTGAGACGCGGCTCAAGACGGGGATTGATCAATGGTAAGTTCGCATGGCGATGGCCCCAACCATGGGCCACTTGAAAAACTGATCAATTTCTCAGCCCGTAACGTGTTGTTGACCTTGATGCTCGTGATCGCGGGGGCATTTTGGGGGTATCGGTCGCTTAGCACCGCGCCCCTGGATGCGATCCCTGACTTATCGGACGTGCAGGTGATCGTTTTCACCGATTGGCCCGGGCGAAGCCCGGACCTGGTCGAGGATCAGATTACCTATCCGCTGACCACCACGCTGCTTGCCGCGCCCGAAGTACGCTTCGTACGGGGACAGAGCTTCATGGGACTATCGTTCGTTTACGTCATTTTCGAAGATGGCACCGATATGTACTGGGCGCGCTCACGCGTGCTGGAGTATTTGAACTCAGCCGCGCCAAAGCTGCCTGACAATGTGCGTCCGACCCTGGGACCGGACGCCACGGGTGTTGGCTGGGTATATCAGTACGCGTTGGTAGACAAGAGTGGTAATCAAAGCTTGGCGGACTTACGCAGTCTGCAGGACTTCAACCTTCGCTACGCCCTAGAGGCGGTCAAAGGCGTCGCCGAAGTGGCTTCCGTTGGCGGGTTCGTCAAGGAATATCAGATCAACGTCGATCCGAACAAACTCGCCTCGTACGGCATTCCGCTGCACAAGGTGACGATGGCGGTGCGCGCCTCCAACAACGACGTCGGCGGACGCGTACTGGAAATCGCCGGTCACGAGCAATTCATCCGCGGTCGCGGTTACGTGAAATCCGTTGACGACCTGAAAGACGTCGTGATTGGTGTTGGCGATGGGGGTATCCCCATACTGGTGGCCGATGTGGCGAGCGTCAGCCTTGGGCCAGCGCTGCAACGCGGTCAGGCGGACCTCGACGGCGAAGGCATTGTGGTCGGTGGTATTGTCGTCATGCGTTATGGCGAGAACGCGCTGGACGTGATTGAACGCGTCAAAGCACGGCTCGATGTATTGAGAACCAGTTTACCGGACGGGGTTGAAATCGTGCCGGTCTACGATCGCTCGAGCCTTATCGAGCGTGCCATCGACACGCTGCAAAGCACGCTGATCGAAGAAATGCTGATCGTCTCTCTGGTTATCGGTCTGTTTTTGCTTCATGCGAGATCCGCGTTCGTCGCGATCCTGACCTTGCCGATCGCGATTTTGTTGTCGTTCATTCCGATGTCTTACATGGGTCTGACCGCCAACATCATGTCGCTTGGGGGTATCGCCGTTGCAATCGGCGCCATGGTGGATGCCGCGATCGTCATCATCGACAATGTCCATAAACGATTACAAGGACAATCACTGGAAGGGGAATCCCGTACCCGCGTGATCATTGAGGCCATGCAGGAAGTTGGGCCTAGTATCTTCTTCGCACTATTGATCATCACCGTTTCTTTTGTGCCGGTGTTTGCACTGGAGGGTACGGAAGGTCGGCTGTTCAAGCCACTGGCGTATACCAAGACTTTCTCCATGTTTTTTGCCGCGCTGTTATCGGTGACGCTGATCCCGGCGCTTGCCGTATTGTTGATCAAGGGCCGTATTCGAGGCGACGACAGCGGCCTTAACAAAGCGCTGAAAAACGGCTACGCACCGGTAGTGAAATTTGCCGTACGTTGGCGCTGGCCGGTGGTGATCGGTGCGCTGCTGACATTGATCGCCACCGTGCCGGTGTATCGAAGTCTCGGTAACGAGTTCATGCCGCCGTTGAATGAAGGCAGCATTCTCTACATGCCGACGACGCTGCCCGGTATCTCGATCGAAGAGGCGACCCGCGTCATGCAAACCATGAATAGGGAGTTGAAGAAATTCCCGGAGGTCGAGCGGGTGTTCGGCAAAGTCGGGCGCAGTACGAGCCCGACGGATCCGGCACCGCTGTCAATGATCGAGACCAACATTATGCTCAAACCGCAAGGCGAATGGCGGGAGGGCATGACGTGGGACAAGCTGATCAGCGAGATGGATGGGGCCATGCGCTTTCCAGGCATGCCCAACATCTGGTGGATGCCAATCCAGACCCGCACCGAGATGCTGGCGACCGGTATCCGATCATCGTTGGGTATCAAGATTTTTGGGCCGGAACTCGCCACTATTGAGCGCACCGGCGTGGACATCGAGCGCGCCTTGCTCGACGATGAACGTACCGCGCCCTTCACCCGCAGCGCCTTTGCCGAGCGTGCGACCGGTGGCTACTTCCTCGACTTCGACATCGATCGCAAAGCCGCCGCACGCTTTGGCCTGAACGTCAACGACGTACAGAGCGTGATCGAAGCCGCCATGGGCGGTGTAAAGGTCAGTGAAACCGTCGAGGGCCGGGAGCGTTACGGCATTCTGGTGCGCTATGCACGGGAATATCGCGACAATCTCCAAGCACTCGAGCGGGTGTTTGTGACGACTTCGACCGGTGCGCAAATTCCCATCACGCAAGTGGCCGATATTAAATTTCGAACCGGTCCACCGATGCTGCGAAATGAAGACGGCCAATTGGTCAGCTTCGTCTTTGTGGACGTCAACGATGAGATTGGCATCGCGGACTACGTAGCACTCGCCCGTGCTGTTGTGGCCGAGCGAGTGGAGATTCCGCCGGGTTATCGCATCGACTGGGCGGGACAGTTCACCTACTTTGAACGCGCAAAAGCCCGTCTGACCGTTCTGGTGCCCATGACGGTCTTCGTCATCTTTTTCATGCTCTACATGCACCGCAAATCGATGATCGAGACGCTGGTGGTGATGACCGCGCTACCCTTCTCACTCATCGGCAGCATCTGGCTGCTAGCGGCGCTCGATTACAACCTGAGTGTGGCAGTTGCCGTTGGCATGATCGCCGTGGCGGGTCTTGCGGTCGAACTCGGTTTGTTGATGATGCTCTACTTGGACCTATCCTGGCGCCAACACCGAACCGATGGTTTGATCAACAGCCGTCCGGATCTTTCCGCCGCCATCACCGAGGGTGCCAGTCATCGTATCCGACCGATGTTGATGACGGGGCTCGCGTTGTTCATGGGTCTAGTTCCCATTATGTACAGCGATGGCAGCGGTGCGGATGTCATGAAACGCATAGCCGCGCCGATGCTCGGTGGCGTGGGTTCTGCACTGTTACTGGTGCTGATCGTCTTTCCTGCCATTTTCTCTTTGTGGCGGGGCTGGTCACTGCCTAGAGAGTGAACCAAAAAAACATCTCATCCGAAAGTACGAAACGCAGGCGATTCTTAGACAAAGACAGCGCATCGTTCCATGCTCAACCCTCAC
>JAPUIA010000018.1 GCA_027297435.1 Gammaproteobacteria bacterium
ATTACCGGGTGTTACACGAATTGCGTTGCTGACGATGTCTCTCTTGCTGGCGCTCTCAACCAGTGCGGGCGAGGCAGAACCAGGGGTTCCTGACCTGTCAGGCACTTACGATGCCGCGACCCTGACGCCGTTGGAGCGACCGGAATTCTTGGGCGAAACAAAGCACGTGTATAAGTGGGTCGCCAAGGTGCTGAGTTGGACTGCAGGACGCGCACTGCAATGGTTCGGCGAGGGCGAAAGTGATCCGGATCGAGAGGCGCCCCCAGTAGGAGGAGATGGTTCCGGAGAAGGATTTGGTGCAGGTAACGTCGGCGGCTACAACACCTTCTGGATTGATCCGGGTTCGAATGCATTCGAGATCGATGGTAAGTACCGCACTTCCATCGTCATCGACCCGCCCGATGGACGCCGGCCGGAGATGACACCGAAGGGCAGGGCAAAAGTCGCAGACAATTTCAGTTCATTCACGCATAAAAATACCGGCACCGCGTGGTGGCTCGAGGAGGACGGTCCAGGACCGTATGACGGTCCTGAAGATTTGGCACTCGCCGAACGGTGTTTGTTGGGGTTTAGTGCCGGGCCGCCGATGCTCCCCGGTCTCTACAACAATTTTAAGAGAATAGTGCAGACCGATGACCACGTAATGATTCTGCTGGAAATGGTCCACGATGCTCGCATTATTCGACTCGATTCCGATCATGCACCGGCAAGCGATCGCAGTTGGCTTGGGGACTCCATCGGCTGGTGGGAAGGCGATACGCTGGTCGTCGATACCACCAACTTCCGGGAAGATACCGGCCTATACGGTGGAGACGAAAACCTGCATCTCGTTGAACGCTTCTCAAAGCTCGCCAATGGTGACTTGCTGTACCACTTCACCGTGGATGACCCAATAGCCTGGACGGGGCCGTGGAGCGGCGAGTATTCATGGAAGAAAAGCGACAACCGAGTTTATGAATACGCTTGTCACGAAGGCAACTATGCCATGGGCAACATTCTGCGGGGCGCTAGACTGTTGGAAAGTGAGGCTGGGGCGACGGTGGCGATCAGCGCCGGTGAGGCAGGAGAGTAAGCTGCGATATTGATGCCATTGGCGTCACCCGCGCAGACAGGAGGGCATTCCTCGGCTTGAGGAACGCCCATACCACGATGCGCTCGTCATTCTCACCTGGCTGGCATCCCATGAACGTCTCCCCGACGGCGTGCGTCGACGCCTAGAGACGGTGCGCTCAGAAGCCACCGCCGCGCAGCGCGAGCGTGTGTTAGCGACGGTGCAGGTGCGGCTGGACATGCAGCGGGTTACGGCTGAGTCGGTAGCCGAGTACGCCGCCGCCGGCGTTTCAGAATTAGTCATGTCGCTAAACACGGCCGATGTCGGGCGAGAGACAACTCGCTGGAGACATTTGCGTCTGCCATGTTCTAGTCAATCGCGTTGATTTATGTGGGTTGGTCTACGATGAGCCCTTCCACAGATTCATCGGCCAAAACCTGGAGTAATGCAAGCTATGTCAGAAAACACAAACCCGCCCTTCTTCGATCTTGTTGGCAATGTCCGTGCGATGCGAAGACTGAAATCCGATCCTGTGCCAATGGAGACGATCTGGAAGGTGCTTAATGCCGGCGTGAAGGCACCATCGGGGCAGAACACGCAACCGTGGAGATTTGTTCTGGTATCTGACCCGGAACGGAAAAAGTGGTTCGCTGAGCGTTATGCGCTGGCGATCGAAACACGCTTCAAAGTGACGAGCGGTGTTGAGGGACGCAGAGAAAACCCCGGTCGACAATTAAAGGCCCTCTACTACCAAATGGATCATATGAGTGAGGCGCCTTATCTTTTGTTGGTGTGTGGAAAGTGTGACTGGCCGTTCAAGGTACCCCAAGAAGATCGCATCGGCGAGGGACCTCCTAACTATGGTGCAGTGTATCCCTGCGTCCAGAATATCTTGCTCGCCTGTCGAGCTCTGGGTCTCGGTGCTGCCCTGACCACCATGCACCAGGTGTTCGAAGAAGAACTACATGAGTACTTTGAAATCCCTCAGGATTACGGTGTTGTCGTGACGATCCCTATCGGTTATCCGATGGGTAAGTTCGGACCTGTAAGGCGTATCCCGGCTGAAGAGATGACCTATCTAGACAAATGGGGTTAAGGTTCAAGCTAAGGCACTTGAAGTCGTCTCCTTAAGAACCCGTGATTAACAAAGGTACGGCTTGGAGACTTCTGGACGTGGCACATGAATTTCCGTTCAAATACCCTATGCAAAGAACGCGCCCGACCAGCGCAGACCCTGCCATCGACGCGATAGCGGCCGACCTGTGATCGAGCTCTACACAGCAGGCACTCCAAACGGCTGGAAGGTCTCCATGGCGCTCGAGGAGATGGCCCTGCCGTACCACGTCAATCTGATCAACCTCGGTAAAGGGGAACAGCACGATCCCGAGTATCTGAAGATCTGCCCCAACGGCCGCATTCCCGCGATCGTGGATACCGACACCGGTCTCAGCATCTTCGAATCGGGCGCCATCCTGATCTACCTCGCCGAGAAGAGTGGCAAGTTGATGCCCACCGATCTCGCCGGCCGATACGACGTCTTGCAGTGGCTGATGTTTCAGATGGCCGGCATTGGTCCCATGCAAGGACAGGCGGTCGTTTTCGTGCGCTATTTTCCGGAAGAGGTCCCACAGGCCATCAGCCGATACTGCAACGAGTCTCGACGTCTCTACGAGGTACTCGATCGCCAGCTCGCAGATCGCGATTACCTTACCGGTGAATACAGTATCGCGGACATCGCCAACTACTCCTGGATCCGCAGTTACTACTGGGCCCGCGTTGACATTGACGGTCTGGACAACCTCCAGGCCTGGATGCAGCGCATGTCGGAAAAGCCCGGGGTCCAGCGGGGCTGTGAAGTACCGCAGGGCGCGAAGAGCTCGGAGGAATTGAAAAAAGGTGGGTCGAGCATCACCACCACCTGAGGGAGCAATGGGGTCAGAGTAAAGTGCCAGAGTAAACATCTGTTTACTCTGGCACTTTACTCTGACCCCCGACTATTTCGCGTAGTAGTTTCGAGTCAGCCATTTGCTTAGTCCATCGAGGCCCGGAAACATCACTCTCTCGTTTAGGTTGGACTGATCGAGCTTGTCGCGAATCTCCCACTTGATCGAAGCGGGGATGATGATTTTTTTGAAGATCTCGGGGCGCTGGGCCAACCAATTGTCCAAAACGGCGACGGGGTCGGAAAGTATCGAAAAAAGAGCATACTGATTAACGATTCGGTCATCGATAGAGGGTGGTTCGAAAAAGAGCAGGAAACCATCATCTGACGGCTGATCAGCAAACCCCAGCAGGTCTTGCAAGCTTTCAACGTGGCGGGAAAGCAGATCCGCGTCGAAGGAAACCGACCCGATGTCACTGAGCTGGGAGAGAAGCTCTTGGGGTAGATCTTGCTGGGCCTTCCAATGGTCGATCATCCAAACAACGCCGTCTTCGCCAAACGCTTGTTGATTGGCGGTGGCAAAGTGGAGCCCTACGAAGGGCGAGTAAGTCCAGTCCATCAGCCGCGTTGCGAGTCCATGGTGTTGAGCCATCGCCAACCAATGCCATACTGAGTCGCGCTGCACGACATCGCGATGGGCGTATTTTCGGAAATTCCGGAGTAGATGCCCCTCCATTTGAGATATCCACTGTGGACGATTGGCTCCCAGGCGTTGCAAAGAGGTTTCGAGGCGATACGTGACTTGATCGAGGCCGCGGAAGACGTACTGAGACCGATGTCTCTGCAATCCGGGGTTCCAGGACCCCTCGTACAGTACCTCGATTACCTCGTCCCAGCTTTCTACATTTATTTCAGTCATACCCGAGATTCGATTAGTGAAAAAGGCAGATCGCGCGCAGTTCCACACTCTGCCGTGCCGGCGCATCCGCACTCAGATTGGTGTCGCGAAACGCTGAATGCAGCGTCCAGAAAGGCTTCTTAAGTGCCACGCGTGCGCTGTCGTAGGTTCGAAAGACTACAACTTCGTCCTCAGTCAGGGCTGGGAACGTGTACCACCGATGTTGTCCTTCGAAATTTGGCCGCGAAACCGCGAAGACCTCAAACTCGGTTCTGACGCCTCCATATTCCGTTAGCAAAACCGGCGTGAGATCTTCCCTAGCGACGGTTCGGCAATCACAAAATCCGATGGGGAAATCTGGCAGCGCAGGACCGATGTTCCGCCAGAATTGCAGCGTAACTACGCGTGTTGCGTCCCGAATGTTCTTGTTCGAAATACCCGCCCTTGCCATGAAAGGTTCAAAGATCGCTCGATAGGGGTGATCGGGATCCTTGATCATCTCACCGTAAGACTCGGTGTAGTCTGAGTGCACAAACTGAATGGGTGCGAAGTCTGGATGCTTCTTCGCCATCGCTTCACTTCGGTGAATCGCCGGATAGAACAGCACGTGATCACAACTGGTTAGTCTTCGGGCTAACGTCTCGATCTCGTCATAGTGAATACGTTCGATCTCGCCTTCATCCCACCAATTGCTGACATCCGAGGTGTGTTGGATGAGTTCGAAGCCGCACTGCTCCCACGTTAGCTCTTCCATTGTCGGACGTCCGTTCAAGATGTCGGTTTCGACCGGCACGGGGCCGTTTTCCGATTCGTAATTGAGTGTAGTGCGGCAATATGTGTGCCGACTCTCACGCATATTCGATGAAGTCCAGGACGTTTCGTTGGTGGAAAGTCAGCGTACTTTCGAACTTCAACGCCATAGCCCCCACGCGGTATGCCAGTGATGATGTGCGTTGGTGGAATCTCACGATGGCTTCCTGGGTCTCGAACTGAGGTGATACACTATTGTCTCACTTGATTGATTGATGTCAACGTGACGCTTCCACTATCGACACGTCTGAGCTTTGCAGCGTCGGGTACCGCGACGGGTTTGATCGCCAACGGCGTGCAGTACTTTTTGTTGTTGTACTACAGCCAGGTGCTGGGGCTCAATCCGTTCTTGGCAGGCCTTGCGATGATGATTGCGCTCGTCTTCGACGCGATATCGGATCCGCTGATTGGCCGCTGGTCGGACCGCATGAACCACCGTCTGGGACGACGCCATCCGTTTCTATTCTTCGCCATCGTGCCTGCCGCGCTTGCGTACTACTTGTTGTGGGATCCACCCGCGTTGTCGGAAGCGGGTTTGTTCTGGTACCTGCTCGGCGTGGCGATAGCGCTGCGGCTAACGTTGACGACTCACGCCGTGCCATTCAACGCCTTGTTACCGGAGCTTGCCGGCGCATACGACGACCGTACCAAGCTGATGAACTACTCCTACTCCGCGTCCTGGTTTTTCGGAACGCTCATGGCGGTCGCCATGTACGCCTATTGGTTGGCCGACACGCCAGACTATCCGGATGGGGCCGGTATCCTACGCGCAGACGGCTACGTGCAAGCGGGTGCGGTCGCGGCGGTCGGCGCCTTCGTGTGCATGCTTTATGCGGCTTTGGCCACACGCCGTTACATCCCGGACCTGGCGCCCCCGCCGCCGGACAGCACCTCGGTTCGGCAGATGCTTCGCGAGGTTGGTACGACACTAAACGATCGCAGTTTCTTGGCTATGTTGATGGCAGGCACGTTCAGCTTCGCCGCATCCGGTACGTCGACCGCGCTCTGGGCGTACATGCAAACCTATTTTTGGGGGTTTGACTCCGAACAGATCAGCGCGATGCTGGCAGCGCAGCTATTGTCGGCGGTGCTGGCCTTCGGTCTCATCCCCAAGCTGACGCGAAATCGTGAGAAACGTGGCGTTTTGATTCAGATGTCGATCGCCTCGATGGTGGTTGGCACGGGCCCGGTGTTTCTTAGCCTGCTTGGCCTTTTCCCGGGTACCGACCACGCAGCCTTGTATCCAACGATGTTGGTGGTGGGTGTCGTCCAGGTAACACTCATCGTCATCACGTCAACGTTGACGGCTTCGATGATCGCCGACATCGTCGAGCATCGAGAGCTTGTCACGGGTCGTCGCGAGGAAGGGTTGCTGTTCTCGGTGCAGTCGTTCATCGGCAAGGTGGCTGGTGGGGTCGGGGTATTGACCGGCGGGGTGATGCTGGGCTTGATCGAGTTTCCAACCAATACGGCCGCCGTCGATGTGGCGCGCGAGATCGTCGAGCGCCTAGGCTGGCTGTACGGACCGACGCTCGCGGTGTTTTACAGTCTCTCCATCGTAGCACTCGGTTTCTATCAGATTGACAGACAAGCGCACGAACGCAACCTGGAAGCGCTCGGTCGATCGCAACCCATAGGAAGAAGTACATGAACGACAACGCCTTACGCCCGACGACGCGTAACGCCATCATCGATGCCGCCATCATCGTGCTAGCGGGCAACGCCAGCGCCACGATGAGCGAGATTGCATTGAAAGCCGGCGTGGGCCGAGCGACATTGCATCGCCAGTTCCGCAGCCGCGACGACTTGATTCGCGCCATCAAAGACCAGTGCATTCGAGAAACGGACGAGGCGTCGGCGGCTGCCGACCACCCGAACGCACCGGCGTTCGAGCGGTTGCGCGCCATGTTCGCTGCGATCATTCCACTTGGCGACCGCTATCATTTCCTCACCTTCGAAGGCGCGAGCGACGACGCGATCACAAACCGCTACCAGCGCGAACTCGACTGGGTCGAAACCTTGAAGAACGATGGCGAGCTAGCCGCCGACGTGCCGACCTCCTGGGTCGTAGCACAAATCGATCAGTTGGTTTGGACGGCCTGGTGCGAAGTTGCAGCGGGTCGGGTCGCACTTGCCGACGCGCCGGCGCTCGCCGTTCGAACACTAACCAAAGGATTGGGGGTCTGACGATGAACACCGAATTCAAAACACCGATGCAGTTGTTGCCCAAGGAAACCTACTACGATCAAGTGTGGTTCGAACGAGAGCGAAGGGAGTTGTTCGACCAATCCTGGACCTACGCGTGTACCGAACAAGCCATCGTCAACCCTGGCGACTTCCATTGTTTTCGTTTCATGGATCATTCGTTATTCGTCGTGCGCACGGCCGACGGCGTAATTCGTGCCTTCCACAACATCTGCCGGCATCGAGGTTGCGAAGTGCTGGAAGGTTCCGGCAACACAGGGGAGGCCATCATGTGTCCCTATCATCGCTGGACGTACCTGTTGGACGGTGATTTGCGCAGCGTCACGAACGAAGACGAGTGCTTCGACGAGGTTCCGAAAGCAAGCCTGGGGCTCAACTCAGCCGCCCTCGGGACCTATCGAGGCATGGTTTACGTCAACCCGAGCCCTCACCCCAAAGACAGCTTCGACAGCTGGATCGCCAACATGGACGAATTTGCCTGGCCTCACCGTTTCGACGACGAAAGCATTCACTACATTGGTGAGACGGTCTACGAGATGCACTGCAACTGGAAGGTGTTCTACGAGAACGCGATCGACGGCTATCACCTTGGTTACTTGCACGACAAGACGCTCGGCAAGTTGTACCCGAGCAAAAATGTGTGGAAACCGGCTGGACGTAACGTCGTTTGGTATTCGACCGAACGCGACGGCGAGCCGCAGTCCTACAGCATTCTCTCAGCCGAAATTTCCGATGCGCCGCGCCTCCCCGGACACGAGCAAGCCTTCTACCCGGGCGTAGTGATGTTGTTTCCGTTGACGATCTTGTCACCCAGCCCGTGGGGTTTCTATATATCGATGCTGGAACCGGTTAGCCCGGAAATCACCCACATGCACGTCTATAGCTGGGCACCGGCGGGTTCGCGTGGACGGATGAATGTGCAA
>JAPUIA010000180.1 GCA_027297435.1 Gammaproteobacteria bacterium
TCGCCAGTCTGCAGTATTTGCAGGTAGCTGAGGAAAAGCGCGCAACCTTTGTCGATGACCTGAAAGCCATGTTGCTCGACCGTATTCACCTCGTACCGTACCTCACGAACAAGGTCGAGTTCACGCCGATGCACATCGATCACCCGGTCTGGGTTCGCCATCAAACATTCGACATCGACCAACACCTACACCGTGTGACCGTGGACGCGCCAGGCACCATCGAGCAGGTCGAGGCGTTGGTCGCCGAAATTTACGAGCCTTTGATGGATCGCAGCAAACCCCTGTGGGAAATGTGGGTCATCGACGGTCTGCAGAACGGCCAGATTGCCTTTCTGCAGAAAACCCACCACGCGTGCATCGACGGCGTGTCGAGTATCAAGGCAGCCGAGCTGCTGCTCGATTTCGAGCCTGAGCCCCGGCAGGTCGAGCCGGCGGCCGCGGATTTCTGGGACCAAGAACGGCCGACGTACGCCCGGCTGCTCGAACAGTCGTTCAACAACTTGTCGCGTTACTGGTGGGAAGGCGTGCGCCGATATCCGCTATTGCTACAAGCTGCTTCGCGCGCCAGCCAACGCGTGCGCCGCGAACCACAGGCCACGAGCGCGCCCAAAACACGCTTCAACGTATCGATCGATGCGAAGCGTAGTTTCACCAACATCGAGATGTCGTTGTCGGTGTTGAAAGCCATTGCCAAAACCACCGGCGTCAAGATCAACGACGTGGTGTTGGCGATCTGCGGAGAAGGGCTGAGTAAATACCTTGCGCGACACGGTGAGCGCACCGCGCGTTCGTTGGTTGCCAACTGTCCGGTATCGCTGCACAAAGCCGGTGATGAATCCATCCGCAATCAGGTGGGCGCCATGAACGTCAGCATGGCGACCGACGTTGCCGATCTGGTCGAGCGCCTCGCGGCGATTCACCGATCGTCCAACGCGGCGAAAGCGGCGATGGCCGACTTACGCGACGCGATGCCGACGGATTTCGGCGGGTTCGGTCTTCCCGCGGTACTCCAGGCATTCAGCCGGGCGTCCGAGAGTGGGATTGCTGCCGATTGGGCGCAAGCAGTACCGATGAACGTGGTTGTCTCAAACGTGCCTGGATTTTCGGTGCCTTTGTACGTCGCCGGGGCCAGATTGGTGGGGCAGATGCCGATGTCAATCGTCGTTCATGGCGGGGCGGTGAACTTGACCGTGACGAGTTACCTGGATCGCATGGACCTCGGTATTACCGCGGCCAGCAAACGAATTCCGGACGTCTACAACCTGAAAGACGACCTGATAGACGCTTATGACGAGCTCGTGGAGCGGGTATTGGGTTCAGTCGATCAAGACTTGGCCGTCGCCGCGGCGTAGACTCTTAGGGACGGGGGGACGACAGCATGAGCGATCCGCAGAAAGAGCAGGAGGCCGAGCAAACCGGCATTCCAGATCACACAGAGGGTGTGGCGCTGACCAGCGCCATGGGCGCGGACGTTCGGTCCATAACCAACGCTTGGCAGCAGGTGTTTGCCGAGGCGGCCGCCCACCCGACGTTGTTGTGGGAGATGGGCCAGAAACTACAGACCGAGCTGCTGAACGTCTGGTTCGGCACCAGCGACGTCGAACTGCCTGCTGATGACCGTTTTGAGGACGAGGATTGGTCCGACAATCCCGTCTTCAGTCGTATGCGCCAATCCTACGTGGTCTGGACCAACACCATGGATGAGTGGTTGGAAAAGTCCGGACTCGAAGGTTTGGAGCGTCAGCGGGCCCGGTTCGTCATGGATGCCGCGAAAGACGTGCTGGCACCGGTCAACCAACCGTTTACCCCGGAGACCATCAGGAAAGCGCGGGAGACCGGTGGCCGGAGTCTCGTGAAAGGCGTGCAGAATTTTATCGACGACTTGCAGAACAACCATGGGTATCCGGCGGTTGCCGATCGGAATGCGTTTGAGCTCGGTAAGGACGTGGCGGCGACACCCGGCTCGGTGATATTCCGCAACGAACTTTTTGAGCTTATCCAGTATCGGCCGACGACACCGGAGGTACACAAAAAGCCGTTGCTGTACGTGTTCAGCCAGGTCAATCGGTTTTATCTGGGTGATCTAACGCCCGATCGCAGCCTTTTCAAACAGCTTCTCGATGCGGGCATTCAGGTGTTTGCGATCAGCTGGAAAAATCCGCTGGCCAAGCATAGCAATTGGTCGATGGATACCTACGCCGAAGGCGTCATTCACGCCATCGAGGTTGTGCGCACCGTGACCCGGCAAAAAAAGCTCGACGTCATTGGGCTCTGCGCCGGCGGCTCGACCGCTGCCGCTGCCGCCGGGGTATTGAACCGGCGGGACGAAAACTGGATCAATTCGTTGTCGCTATTCGTCAGCATCCTCGACAACCGACCGGGCGACAGTGATTTCACGCTGTTCGTCAATGACCAGTCGGTGGAGACGCAAAAGCGAAGTGTCCGTCGCCAAGGCTTGATGCGTGAGCGAGACATTTTGGAAATGTTCGCCATGCTGCGACTCGATGAGAGCATCTTGAGTTTCATCCGCAGCAACTATTTTCGCGGCGAGGATCCTCTCGCGCATCCGCTTCTGTACTGGTCCATGGACTACACGCGGGTTCCTGCCGAGATGCAGTGTGACTTCATCGACATGTCCCACAAGAACAGTCTCCCGAAAAAGGAGTTGAAGTTGTTGGGCCATCGCATCGATCTCTCGAAGATTGAATATCCTGTGTACATCATGGCTGGCTCCACGGATCACATTACGCCCTGGAAAGGCTGCTATCGCAGTACTCGACTGTTTGGCGGTGACACCCAGTTTGTCCTCACCAGCCAAAACCACACGCAAACCATCAGCGCTCGACCCGACAACCGGCACCTGCGTTATTGGATCGGCCCTTCGCTACCCGAAGATCCTGACGACTGGATGGCAGAGGTCACGGAAACGCCGGGCAATTGGCGCAATCACTGGATCGATTGGCTCAAGACGCACTCGAAACTCAAGGAAGCCCCCAAGAAACTGGGGTCCAAAGCCTTCAAAGCCTCGGACCCGGCACCTGGTATCTACGTTTCCGAGCGTTGAAAATGATGGTAGCAGGGTTGCTTTAGGCTTCAGCCTTCTCGCGTACGGCACGAATCTCGGCCAAGGCCGCTTCCGCGAGGTGTTCGTAGTTCTTGGCTATGCTGGCTACTTTGGCTTCCGCATCGCTACCCAGCAACGCGTCCTTGGTCTCGGCGAAGCTGTCTCTAATGCAGCGCATGAACAGATCCGGGTCGGGGATCATCTCGCGGCACGACGTGAAGCTTATGGTGAATTCTCCAAAGTAGCTGCTGATCGGTATGATCAGCCCCATGTTGTGCACGATGGGACCATAGCCGATGGTCGTTATCGTTCGACAACCCATCGTGTAAAGGGGTACCTGTGGGCCCGGCACGTTGGTAATGGAACAATTGAATGCCGGTGCAGACTGATTGGCACGGGAAAATTCAGAAGTGAGCCGTTGCGCCATGTTGGAAACCGCTGCCGGAACGAAGTCGCCGTAACGCGTCAATAGATCTGCGCCGATGGCATTGGTCATTTGCTTGGCGGTGCTGGTGTTCGCGTGCACCTTGACGAGACGTTCGACGGGGTCTTGAAGGTTCGTGCCGATACCGACGAACATTGCAGAAACTTGATTGCCCATCGAGTAGTCGGCATTTGATTTACGCACGCTGATCGGCGCCATCGCCAACAGTGGGTCTTCCGGAAGCTCGAGTTTCTCTTCCAAAAACAGTCGTAACGCGCCGCCGCAGATCGACAGCGCGACGTCGTTGACAGTTGCGCCTTCGACCTCATTTTTCATGGCCCGGACTTCATCGAGCCGAAAGCGCTCGAAGCCGATGACCCTGTGCGCTGTCACGGGCCGATTGAACCGGGTCACGGGAACCGGGGTTTGCGCAGACGGTAATTCGGCTCTCGAGGTGCGACTCAACGCTTGAGTTGCCGGCAGAGTCTGTGCGAGTAACTCGGCCATTTGCGTCGGTCGTTGCAGGTTGTTGCCCCAAGTGCGCAACAACAGTTCCGTGTCCGTGGGCATGGGATCTGGGCGCCAGGGTTCTTTGGGTGCGTTGACGGGCGTCATCTCGGGCGTGAGGTCTGCCAGGGCCATGGCCATCTCCATGCCGGATGCGCCATCGATCGCACAATGGTGGGTTTTGGTCATCAAGCCCACACAACCCTTGGGTATACCTTCAAGGTTGTCGAGTCCATGAATGATGTAGGTCTCCCACAAAGGTCTCGTGAGATCCAGTGGGCGACTCAATATTCTGGCACCTAACGTGTAGAACTGGCGCCAGTCGTGCGGTTCCGGCAATCCCACTTCCCGAATGTGGTATTCGAGATCGAAATTTTCGTCTTCCACCCAATAGGGATGGTCCATGCCGAAAGGGACGTTGACCAAACGCCTGCGCGCTGTCGGCATGAGGTGCAAGCGCTCGTCGAAATAGGCGGTGACCGCTTCCAGCGTCAACGGTCCGTAGGGTGATGTCGATGGATCGAGTAGCGCGATCGCGCCTACATGCATGGGCGTGTGCGGCGTGTCTTGGTAAAGAAACGATGCGTCTAGCGCAGATAGTTGTTGCAACATCGTAACCTCCTTACGTTATGCGACTGCGGCGCGTAGTTCATCGAACGTTTCATCGAGAAAATCGGCCAGCGTTTTCGGGTCGGGCAACATCTCGCGGCACGACGTAAAGGCGATTGTGATGTTGCCGTTGTAGCTGAAGACCGGAAATATGAGCCCCATACCGTCGAATAGCGGTCCCAGCCCGTATGTGCTGATGAGTCGCGCACCTGACATATAGAGGGGTCGTTGCGGTCCGGGTACGTTGGTGACAACGCAATTGAAGGGTGGTGCGGTTCGCTCTGACATACCGTAAGTCGTATACAAACGCGCTGCCAGCGAGGCGAGTTGGGCGGGCACGAATTGTGAATAGTCGGTCATCAACCGCGCACCGATGGCGTTGGTGAGCAACTTGCTCCGGTGGGTCGCCTCGCGCACGGCGACTAGCCTTGCGACCGGATCATCGAGGTGGGTCGCGAGATCCGCGGTCATCGCGGCAACCTTGTTGCCTTCGGTGTTGGCCTCGCTCTCGGTCCTCACGTTGATCGGCGCCATGGCAACGAGTGATGCGTCGGGCAACTCGTCCAGACGCGTTAGGTATTTACGCAGCGCGCCACCGACAACTGATAGCACGACATCGTTGATCGTGGCTCCCTCGACGGCTTTCTTCATCGAGCGCATATCGGCGAGTGAGTACTCTCGACCATCCATGATCCGGTGGGCGGTTACGGGGGCGTTGAACCGCGTCTTCGGTATCGCTGTGCGCTGTGTGAGCTCTGAAATGTTCAGCGATTGTGCGGCACGTTGCATGGCCGGTACCGTACGCGACAACACTTCGGCAAAACGCAACGGTTGGGCAAGGTTGTTGTTGAGCGTACGCATCCCCAACTCGATGACCGAAGGTTCGTTCTCTCCGGCCCAGGGTGTGTCGGGTAGTGGGATGCCGCGAACCTTGGCGCTTGTATCGTGTATCACTTCTGTCAACGCCGCGCCCGATGCGCCGTCGATTGCAGCGTGGTGAACTTTCAATAGAACGGCGAACGCTCCATCGGGCGTGTGGGGAATATCTTTCAGCCCGCTGATGACCGTCATTTCCCACAATGGGTGTGTGCGGTTCAGCGGAAAGGAATGCAGGCGGGCGGATTGTTTGCAAAGTTGCGCCCAATCACCGGGCGGTGGCAATGCCACGTGGCGCACGTGATATTCGAGATCGAAGTCTTTGTCCTCTATCCAGTAAGGGTGATCGACGGCTAGGGGCAGTTCGACGAGCCGGCGCCGAAAACACTTCGCAAGGTGCAAGCGCTTGCGGATGTTATCCGTGAGGTCGCGAAAGCGCACCCGCTTGTTCGGCGCTGTCGACTGATCATACAGGGCCATGGACGTGATGTGCATGTGGGTGTTGGGGGTCTCGAAATAGAGAAACGAAGCGTCCTGGCCGCTCAGTTGTTGCATTGCGCCGTCCCCCCGAATGCTTCCCTTACGATGGAGAGTAACAAATAATGGGTGCTGGTGGTGTGGGAAGGCCGTCATAGTGAGTGAAACGATTACCGGCGGTTGTTTTTGCGGTTCGATCCGCTATGCCGTCGAGGGTCCGGTGCCGCGGATCGTCAATTGCCATTGCACGATGTGTCGGCGCACGAGCGGTGCGCCCTTTGTCACATGGCTGGTCGTGCCGGAAGACAAATTCAGCTACACCCAAGGCACGCCGAAAAAATTGCAGTCCTCAGACCATGGCGAACGCTATTTCTGTGCGAGCTGCGGTACACCCGTTGTGTGTATTGTGGGTGGCGAACACGTGGATATCACCTTGGGTAGCTTGGACAATCCAGGCTTTCGAGCCCAATCTGGACATACATACCGACACCAAGCTTGCTTGGGTGCAAGCATCGATCGAACGCTGACGTTACAATACTTTTCAGACAAGGAGAAAAAGCATGCCAAGGTACGTGATCGAAAGAGACATTCCGGAAATTGGCTCGGCTGATCGAGACGCGCTGCGTGCCGCGTCAGAGCAATCTAACTCGGTGTTGGCGGCTATGAAGGCCGAAAACAAAAACATCCAGTGGGAACATTCCTACGTCGCCGCCGACAAGACCTTCTGCATCTACATTGCAGACGACGAACAACTGATCGCCGAGCACGCAGAACGCAGTGGTTTCCCTGCATCCACCGTGTCGCTCGTCAAGAACATGATCGACCCGGTAACCGCTGAAGGCTAAAGGGCGCGCGCTTAAGACCGGCTCGCGATCAGCGCGGCCGCGGTAGCCTGACGGTGTTCTTGCCCCCAGGGTTTACCCAGCGGTTTGCCCAACGCCTGCAGTTCGGCGTCACAATCCTGCACGGACAGGCCGCGAAGTTCTGCCAGCTGGCGAATAACCGCCTTGCGCTCGAATAATTCGACCTGCCAACCAAGGCTGGCCGCGGGCTCGGCGAACGCCGTGTGGTAAATCATACGTCCGCTGCGTACAACAATCGGTTGGACGCGTGCACTTCGGCTACGTCTCACGGTAAAGCTGGTACGCGCCGCCCGGTCGAGCAGCGGGATCTCGCATCGCTCGACGTCACTGCGACGAGATGCGCCCAGCCGTTATGGTCGGCAACGCCTACAGCTGCACGACTCGCCATCGATACGTTCCCGTTGACTTCAGCACGTTAAATCAACCCTACAACTCCCGCACTCGAGGTTACATCTCCATGACGGGGTCGTGACAGCGTCGCGTCGAGGGTCTCGGTATAAAACCCATACCCGGGACAAACAAGCACCCTCATGCATGGACCCTACACGAAATTGCGCCTTACGGTCGGTCTCGTCACCTTACTTTACCTTTGCGGTTGCCAATCGATGAATCGTGAGGAGCTGGCGTGGCAGGCCCTGCACGTGATGGATGTCGCTCAGACCCTCAATGCCGCGAGCGATCCTTGCTATGTGGAATCTGCGTGGTTGACGCAACGGCTCATTGGCGAACAGCCCCGCCATGAGGAAGTGTTGGCTTGGGGTGTCGCTACGGCGGTCATACACATGCTCGTCAGCCGGGCACTGGAGGCGAGGGGGGCGCCGGAGTGGTTGCAACGCACCTGGAGCGTGACGACCATTTCGCACACGGCATATGCGTTGGCGAGCAACCACAACGAAGGTATTCGAATGTGGGGTGATAACGATCCCCGGGACTGCCGGCGCTAGATTCCAACTGGTCGAACTCAAACGTGGTTGGTATGCTCTGTTAGCCTAAGAGAGTTGCTGTTGCGCCCCGCCACGCTGACCATTTTCTACGTTGTTGGTACCGTCTTGTTAGGCGGATTGCTCGCCTATCCCCTGTACCTGTTGAACGTGTCCCTGTCCTTCGGCTTTGCATTTGAGAAGGTGTTGTCCAGATCCGTGATACTCGCTGCGCTGGTCATGCTCGTCCCCTTCCTCCGTGGTCTCGAGCTGACGGCCGCAGACCTTGGCTACCAGCGACCATGGCGACGGCCACTGTCGCGTGGCTGGATGGTTGGCGTGGCGCTGATGCTCCCTCCCATCGCATTTTTCTTCTACGTGGGTTTTCGGGTTCTCGACGCTAGGGTCGAGACCATGTCATTCGACTTCGCTGGGTTTTGCATGGTCGCCGTCTTATCGGGGCTCGTTGTCGGCTTGATCGAAGAAACGGTGTTTCGCGGCATGCTACTTCAGTCGTTTGCCCGCTCGCTCAACTTCTGGGCAGCGACGATTATCACGAGCCTGCTGTATGCAAGCGTGCACTTCGTCGAACCGGCCGCCGCGCCGGTGGAGATGAGTTGGGTCTCTGGTTTCCGGGCAATCACCGAAAGCGTGACGCCGCTCGGCGCCCCAGCCGAGTACTGGGACTCGTTTTTGTCCCTGTTTCTGCTAGGCGTGGGGTTTTGTTGGGTGCGCCGGCGTACCGGCTCGCTCTGGTGGTGTATCGGATTGCATGCCGCGTTCGTGACGGTGATTCGCGTACTGAAGGAGCTAACCATCCGCGACGAAGTCAATCCTTACGTGTTTCTGGTCGGCACGTATGATCACTTTGTGGGCTACCTGACGACGCTGTGGCTGCTGTTGATCGGTGTGGTGATTTACGCGGCGGGGCGCACGTCTCCCAAGATCGACACCCGCTCGCCATAACGCGAGTGCGGGTAATAGTCCCACACGGAATGATGTTGCGTGCACCGGTTGTCCCAAAACGTCAGCGTGTTCGGGCGCCATTCGACGCGGCAGTACAACCGCAGCGTGGTTGCGGTGTGGTTGTACAACGCGTCGAGCAAGGCCTTGCTCTCCCACGGGTGCAAGCCCTTGATGTGTGAGGTAAAGCCTGAATTGACGTAGAGAATCTTCTCGCCGGTTTCGGGGTGCGCCGTCACGACGGGGTGTTCGTTGCGGGGATATTTCTTACCCTGCGGGGGTGGCACCCGGTATCCCGCCGTGTAAGGGATGGCGCCGTCGTGAACCGCGACCAGCCCTTCGACGAACGCCTTCATCGTATCGGAAAGCAGCTCGTAGGCGAGTGTCATGTCGGCGAACAACGTGTCTCCACCCCCGCATTCAGGAGTCT
Organism: Gammaproteobacteria bacterium; assembly: GCA_027297435.1. Lineage (GTDB taxonomy): Bacteria > Pseudomonadota > Gammaproteobacteria > Pseudomonadales > Azotimanducaceae > Azophilus. The sequence continues at coordinate 9,134 of JAPUIA010000180.1, forward strand.
CGGTGACGTAAAGCATGGAACCGAGAGGCGGAATTTCGTCGCAGGTGACATCCGTGTGCCAGCCATTGCCGGCAGTGTAGTTGCTGTCCTTGGTGGTCTTGACGGTCAATATCTCGGGGTCGCCGCCGTAGCTGTGCTGCATCGGATGAACGTGCAGCTTGCCGAAGCGTCGAGCGAAGGCCTTGTGTTGGTCGCGGTCGAGGTGTTGATCGCGAAACACGACCACTTTCCAATCAAGCCATGCTTGGTAAACCTCGCTGAACTGTTCGTTCGAGAGGGGTTCCGAGAGGTCCACGCCTTCGATCTCCGCACCGATATGCGGGGTCAGCGTCTTGATCCCGATGGTCTGAAAATCCATGCACGGCTCCTTGAACCCAATTGGATGGCCCGATGAGTTTGCCGTCTCGAGTTGGCGCGCGCAACCCAAGTGCGGTAACGTCGACAAGATGTCCGAACTGCCTGCATTTCTGCTGGAAGACGACGCCGGTCGAAGTTCGAGTTTTCCCGGCGAGCGTCCTGCCTTGATTTGTTTCGTCAAGGAAGACTGCCCGACTTGCAACGAGGTCATGCCAGTGATCGAGGCGTTCTATCGAGCCTTTGCTGACGGTGTGGACATCTTGGTGCCGGGTCAGACCGTTGAGGGCAACCGCACGCTCACCAAAAAACACGCGCTCACCGTGCCGATCCTGGACGATTCTTCGCTAAAGGTCTCGTTCGCTTACGACGTGGAAATCGTCCCGTCTCTGTACCTTGCAGACCCAACAGGACAATCGCAACGCACGCTGGTGGGTTTCGTGCGCGAGGAATGGCAAGCACTCGCAGAGCAACTCAGTCAAACTACCGGGTTGGCGATGCCCGATGTCGATTGGTCGTCCTGCCCTGAATGGCGTCCGGGGTGTGGGTCGCTGTCGGCGGACCCACTGGTCGCTGCGCGCTTGCAGGCGGAATCCGAGAACAGCCCATTGAGAGCCCGGCGCATCGACATCGCGGCCCACGACGACGAATTCGAATTCATGTTCGATCAGGGCTTTAGTGACGGCTTGCCGTTGGTGCCGCCGACGCCCGAGCGGGTGCTGCGCATGCTGTCCGGCACTCGACGCGACGCGCAGGAGGTGATCGCGACGATGCCGCCCAATATGGGCGAGGCGACGGTTGAAAAGGTTGCGATCAATGCGGTCATGGCCGGGTGTAAACCCGAGTATCTGCCGCTTATTCTGACGGCGGTTGAAGCGGTCTGTACCGACGAGTACAACATCCATGGCGTGATGGCGACCACCATGGGCGCAAGCCCGGTGATGGTGGTCAACGGACCGATCCGCGAACGCTTGGGGCTGAACATGAAACTCGGTGCGCTAGGCCAAGGCAATCGCGCCAACTCGACCATCGGGCGTGCGCTCCGACTCGCGATTCGCAACATCGGTGGCGCGAGACCCGGCGGCACGGAGCGTTCCACTCTAGGCAACCCCATGAAGTTCACGATGTGTTTCGCCGAGTGGGAAGAGCGCAATCCTTGGACGCCGTTGCACGTCGAACGCGGATTCGAGCAAGACGATTCGGTGATCAGCATATTCGCGATGACGAGCGGGCCGACGCTCATGGTCGATCAAGACTCACGCACTGGGGCGCAGCTAGCGGGTACGTTTGGGCTGTGTCTCGAGAGCGCGTTTCATCCGAAGGCGCATTATGCGACGGAGGTGTTGGTCGTCATCAGTCCTGAACACGTTGATACCTTTGTGCGCGACGGTTTCGACAAGGCATCGATCCGCGCCCGTATTCAGGAAGTTACCAGCCGTCCCATCCGCGAGCTGGTCGAAAACGAAGTTTCTGCGGTCGGCTTCAAGAAGGCGTTTGCCGACGGCATGGACAGCCAAGCGCTGGACAAACTACTACCGAAGTTCAAAAGCGAAGACGACATCCATATCGTGGTAGCCGGGTCCGAGGCTGGTAAGTTCTCGGGCGCGTTTCACGGTTGGGCAACTGGCGAGATCGGCTCTATTCCGGTCTCTCGGAAAATCGAGGAGGTGTGACTCATGGTGACCATATTGGATCCCACTGACGAGCGGGTCCCGGTTGAACGGCAAGTAACGCCGAGGGTAGGGGAGATTACGGGTAACGTGGCGTTGCTCGATATCTCCAAACCCCGCGGTAGCGTGCTGCTCGATCGGCTGGAGGCGCTCTTGACGGAACGGATGCCCGGCATCAACGTGACCCGGTACGCAAAGCCGACGTTTGCGAAGCCGGCACCCGATGCGCTCAGGGCCGAAATCAGTGCCGAAAACGACTTCATCATCGAGGGTTTGGCTGACTGAGGTTCCTGTACCACGTGCAGTTTGCATGACACGGTATGGTTCGAGATTCAGGGTACGCCGGCGGTATCGATCGCGTCGACGGAATTTGCCGACGCCGCCGATACCCAAGCGACGGCACTCGGCATGAAGGATGCGCGATGCGTGTTCGTCGCGCATCCTATTCAGGACGCGACGGACGACGAAATGCGCGAAAAAGCCGATGCCGTCATCGACAAAGTGATAGAGGCGTTAACGTGAACCTGGCGCGGTTGCGGTGCTCTTGGCGCTCATTGGTTTCGGTCGGCTGGTTGGATTCGTTAGCGACGGTACGGATCAGGCGACGGTGATCGCCTTCGTTGCCGAGCTGGTCTTCGTCGCGTTGTTGTACCTTGGGCATCGGCGTTTGCGCGATGCCTGAATTTGGCGGCTTTGGGCCGGTCACGGTAAAGTACCTGGAGGACCTCGAGGACAACAACAACCGCGACTGGTTCAAAGCCAACAAACACCGCTACGATAGCGATGTGTTGCAGCCGGCGCTCGACTTCATCACGGTCATGGGCCCGCGCATCGAGAAGATCTCCGAGTACTTCACGGCGATTCCGAAACGCAATCGCGGGTCGTTGATGCGCGTGTATCGTGACACGCGTTTCTCGAAAGACAAAACCCCTTACAAAACCAACATCGGCATTCAGTTTCGTCACGAACGCGGCAAGGACGTGCATGCCCCAGGGTATTACCTGCACATAGAGTCTACGGGTTGTTTCCTCGGCGTGGGGATGTGGCACCCTGAGTCCGGCGTGTTGCGCGCGATTCGTGAGCGGATCGCGACCAAGCCCGATGATTGGCGGCGAGCGGTAGCGACGCGGTCGTTTGCGAACACCTTCACGCTTGGTGGTGACAGCCTCAAACGCCCACCGCGGGGGTTTAACGAGGCCACGCCGCACTTGGATGACGTGAAGCGCAAGGACTTCGTTGCGGTATGCGATTTTTCCATCGATGATGCGGCATCGGCGAAGTTCGCAGATCAGGTGGCGACGCGTTTCGCCAAGGCCACACCGCTCATGCGGTTTCTGTGTGCAGCCGCGGAGGTGGAGTTTTAGAGGTGCCCTTAAGTCGCTGCTACTCCGGCAACACGCCGTAGGAATAGTCGTCCGGTTTGCGGGCACCCACGAGTGATCGAGTCGGCGCCTTCAAGAAGTTGTCGGCAGCAGGTTCGGTGCGCGACCAGTCGTTCACCTCGGCACGAAAACTGATTTTCCAGACGCCGTTGCGTTTTTCGTACCGGTCGATGTAACGCCCGGCGATGAAGAGGTCCTTTTCCTCACCATCCTCGACGATTTTGTGAAACGCCTGAAAGTACACTTCGCCCGTGGCAAAATCGCCGTCCACGTCGATGAGCGCCTGACCGAGCATGTGGTGGTTGGCGAGATGATCCACGAGCGCATTCTGGGCGAAATCGACGAAGTCCCGGGCTGACCCTTTGAAGAAGCCATAGTCCACGGTCGCATCGTCGTGAAACACCGTATGACGCAACTCGGCGTCCAGCCGGTCGAGCGAGCGCATATAGCGGCAGCTCAGCTCGAATATCGCTTGTTTGGTTTCTACGAGTTCTCGCATCAGGTGTTCAGGTAGTTGTCGAGCGTCATGTGCAAGCGCCGGATACGCGCTTCTTGATAGTTGCCGAGCGTTTGCGCGCCCTTGACCGATGCCTTGGCGCCGGCGCGCTGACGGTAGAGATTGTCGGTGTCCTGATCGAAAACGTACGCAAGTCCCGGATTGAAACCTTCGACGGTGCTGTAGGAGTCTTCGATCTCTAGGCGAACCTTCTGCGCCGGCGGAGGGCGGGGCCCGTTCTCCGGTACGGGGTGCAAAAAGAGGATCTCGTGGATGCAATGGTCGACGTCGATCGGCCGAAACCGGTAGATCATGGGAATGGTGATCCCCGGAAACAGGAACATGTTGGGGAACACGAAGTACTCGATCGAATCCAACATCTCACTCGTGCTGACGCCAGAGAGATCGACACCCAGTTCTTTTGAGAACTCACGGCGTTGGAACGCAGCAAACAGCGAGCGGGCGGTTTCTCCGGGGGGTAGTTTGTCGCTCCCTTCGAGCAGATGCCCGCCGCCGAGCGCTTGCAATTGCTCTTCCTGACTGGGCTGGTCACGAAGATGCGGGCTCGGATAGCCGATCGTGTGGACAAATCGCGTAACGTTTTCTCCGAAAATGTCGTACTGGGCGTTGGCATCGCCGACCGTTTTGACCGCCTCCGAATGTGTCGCCAGCACGTGGTAGGCCTCGAGGAAGGCCTCTATCGCCATCTTCCAGTTGGCAGGCAGCACTTTCTCGACGTGCATTGCGACGAAGCGCTCTTGCAAAGGCCAATGGGCGAAGTGATTTGGTAGCACCTCGAGGTAGTCCATCAAATCCTGAGCGTCGGGATCCATGTTGATGAAGACGAAACCACCCCAAAGCCCGACCCGGACCTCCGGCAAGTTGAACTCGTCCTCATTGAGGTGTGGAAAATCCCAGCGACACGGAACCTCCTTTAGCGTGCCATCCAAGTGCCAGGTGAAGCCGTGAAATGGGCAGCGCAAGAACTGTTTGCCCTGTCCTTGGCTGCCCGCATCGCATAGCTGCATGCCGCGGTGCAGACACGAGTTGACGTAGCCTTTGATCTCGTGCTGCGCCACCCGTATCACGATGATCGAGTAGGGCCCTACATCGTAGACAACGTAGTCGCCGACGTTTGGGATGTGTTCTTCGCGGCACGCCCATTGCCATGTGCGTGACCACACTCGCCGTATCTCTCGATCGTAGAGGTCCTCGGACGTGTAGCGATTGAAAGCGATGTCCGCGTCGCCGAGGAACTGGTAGCTTTCCTCCAGCAGCGGCGGTGGCACCTGATCACCGTCGCTGGCGATGATGTCACGCGTGCTCGGGCCGGGACAGCGCGCTTCTCCGGGCGCAAGTGCCGGATCACTTGGCTTGGTTAGATCGTAACCCACCTCAATGTGCCCCCTTCACTAGACACTCTAGATCAATTTGCGTATCAGCTAAATGGATAAACACTAAGCTCGTCGGGCGGGCAACGCTCGGTTCTATCGCGCAGGTATCGGCCACGGCCTGCAGGTGCCATTGGTCGCCGTTGCCATCTCGGAACCAGCCTTTTGCTCGCCGAATCTGCGGGTTTTGTTCGAGAAAGCGCCGTACCTCAACGGGTTCCAGCGAAATTTTCTCGGTGAGTTCAGTCGCGATGAAGTGCACGTGATCGGCAATTTGCTCGGGGTTTGGCGAGGGCTTTAGCTGTAGCAGCCAGTCGAACTCCGTGACGTTCTGAAGGTCGACAGTCCGCTTACCGTAACGGGTAATCTCCGCCGGCGGATCTGCCAAGTCGGTCTTTGAGAGCAGCAGAAGATCGGCTTGTTGGAGCTGTTGATCGACGAGATGTTTGACGAATTTGTCCCGTCGTAGCCGTTGGATATGGACGACGTCCACCAGGACAGCGACGCCACCGGGGCAATAGCCGGGCCAGGTGTGACCGTATTGGGCAACCTTTTTGGGCAACGCAACACCGCTGGCTTCGATGATCACGTGATGCACGTCGCTCCCACGGATCGATTCCAGGGCGCCGCCCAGATCGTCTTGAATGGTGCAACAGACACAACCATTGGTGAGTTCCATCACGGATGCGTTGGCGCGGTCGATCAACTCCGCATCGATGCCGAGCGCGCCGAAATCGTTCACGAGGACGGCCAATGGTGTCGTGGTAGCGCTCAAGATGCGGTTGATGAGCGTGGTCTTGCCTGCGCCCAGATAGCCACCGATGACGGTCACCGGAATCATGAGAGCGGAAACACGTTGCCTTCGAAAACCGTGCCTTGCACCGGAATATCCTTCAACTCGAGTGGATCGCAGGTCAGTGGATCTGCGCCGAGGACCGTAAAATCGGCCTTCTTGCCTGCGCGAATGCTGCCGATGTCATCGGCCCGACCAATCACGTGGGCAGCGTTGATGGTAATGGCTGCCAGCGCTTGCTCAGATGTCAGACATTCTGTCGCAGCCATCTGGTGGCCTTCGCAGTTGATGCGGTTGACTGCCACCCAGGCACTGTTCAAGGGTTCGGCCGGTGCCATCGTAAAGTCGGAATGCAACGTCGTCATGATGCCTTCCCGAAAACAGCTACCGAGCCGCGCCATCTGCGAGGCGCGCTCGTAACCGATGCCCTCGAGCGCATAGATGTCCGAGAGCTCGTGTAGGTAGTAGACGTTCGCCGACACGTTGGCGCCGAGCGCGCGAATACGTTTGATCTGCTCAGGCGTGGAGAAGCCGAAATGTTCAAATGTGAAACCGTGGTTGAATCGTGGACGTTCAAACTGCAGCCGTTGCAACACGTCCAGGCCCAGTTCCACGCCCAAGTCGCCAGTGACGTGCAAGTGGATGCGGTAGCCGGCGTTCCAATACGTACGGGCCATGTCATGCAGCAATTCGGGGGGTGTTAGCCATTCGCCCCGATGACCGTCGATGTAGCCGGGTTCGCCCACCTGTGCCAGCAGTGAAAAGAATGCCCCGTCGGCGAACAGCTTGATGCGTTTATCGAAGCGTAGGCGGTGGGTATTGCGTTCCACTAACGCGTCGGCCAGCGCGAGCGCCTCGGCGTCGGTCTTGCCGCCTTGACGCAACCGTGTGGCATGGACAATGAGTTCGGTACGAAATGGCGTGTCGTCGGTATCGAGGACGTCTTTCATCGCCTGCCACTCACGGTCGAAATCGAACAGACCCGTGGCCATGTCCGCGATGGTGGTGTGGCCGCCGGCGTGCACGACTTGCTTCAACCGTTCTAGACCGTCGGCATAGCGCTCCGGCGATAGAATATGAGGATTCAACTGGTTGATGGCGTAGCCGAGGCCGTTCTCGTAAAAGTGACCCTTAATGAGGTCGATTTGCTGCCGGTTGCCGACTGCAGATTCAGTGATACCGAGCCAGGTGAGAGCCTTGGCGTTCATGTACAGCTCGTGAAAGGAACGGTGCCAGACGACGACGGGTCGGTTCGCAACGATCGAGTCGATGCGCGCGCGGTGCATCGGTCCGTGCCACAGTTGATGATACCCCCACACATACAACGTCTCATTCGGCGCGATCTCGGCATCGAGCTCGCTCAGACGTTGGTCGAATGCTGTGGGCGTCGTCGTCGGCGCCACTCTGCCCCAAGGCAGTTTCCATTCCATCGCGGTCACGAAGTGCATCGGTAACAACACCGCAGCCATCGACGGGTGCAGGTGCGGGTCGATGAACCCGGGCGTCAATACGCAATCGGCAAATCGATCGTCGATCCGGTATTCGTGAGCATCCAACCAAGGACGCAGTGAGTCGAGCGTGCCCACCTCCACGATGCGGTCGTCGCGAACAGCGACCGCTTCCGCGCGGGGCAGCGACGGGTTCATGGTGATGACAGATCTTGCTGGGTAAACGGTTAGCACGGGCGTCTGCTATCTTGGTGAGCCGCTTAAGTTTAAAGGGTTTGAGATTCCGGTGCCTCGGCGCATTTACTACGGATACTGGTTGGTCGTCGCCTCGTTCTTGGCCCAGTTCGTATCGTTGGGCATCTTCAGTTATGTCTTGAGTTCGTTCATGACGCCGATGATCGATGAACTGGGTTGGACCCGTGCGGAATTCACGCTGTCGCGCTCCATCGGCCAGGTGGCCATGGCGGTGACCGGTTTTTTCATTGGGGTCGCCGTCGACCGCTACGGCGGCAAACCTTTGATGCTCGTCGGTACCACTATCTTGAGTGTGAGCTTAGGGCTGCATAGCCAGGTAACCGAGCTGTGGCAGTGGATAGTGTTGAACGGGCTCGCGCTCACCATCGGTTGTGCATTGCTCGGTAACTTGGTGGTCAACGTGACGCTCGCCAAGTGGTTCGTCGAGAAGCGCGGGCAGGCGATCGCTTGGGCAACCATGGGCGTATCCATGGGCGGAATCGTCATCACGCCGCTCGTGACCTATCTCATCGACACGATCGATTGGCGCACCACGTGGCTGCTGCTGGCGGTGGGGACTGCAATCGTCATGTATCCGGTCGCCTTGGTCATGCGCCGCGCGCCGGAGGACCATGGGCTGCATCCCGATGGTAAGACTGCAGATGATGTAGCCCAGGGTAGGGCGCTCAAGGCCGCCGAGGACTATGCGCGTTCACTCACGCGGCGCCAGGCCTTGAGAACCGGTTCGTTCTACGCGTTGGTGCTTGCGTTCGGGTTGTTTTCCATCAACATCGTGGTGATGTTGTTGCAGACCGTGCCGTACCTGACCGATGCGGGTTTTACGCGCACGCAAGCGGCTCTCGCCATCACGGCGGCCTCGGTACCGGCGATGATCGCAAAACCGATCTGGGGCTACTTCATCGACCACATGCCGGCGCAACCGCTCGCGTCATTGAGCGCGGCGTTCACCGGGTTGAGCCTCTTCGGCATCGTCGCCGCGGTCGATGGCGGATCGCTCGTTTGGATCTATGCGGGTTACTTTCTGCTCGGCATCGGTTGGGGCGGCATGATGCCGATGCAGGAGGTCATCTGGGGGTCGTTTTTTGGCCGCCGTTACCTCGGTGCGGTACGCAGCGCCGGGTTACCGTTTGCGCTGGCGCTCGGCGCGAGCGCGCCTTTGCTGGTTTCCCACTATCACGACGTAACTGCCAGTTATCAGGGCGCGCTTGCCGTGGTGGCGGGTCTCAACGTCATGTCGGGCGTGCTGATACTGTGGGTACCGGCTCCTAACAAGGACGCTATTTTGGCGGGTACCCAATCGGCGACGACTTCGCGTGATATACACTCATCATGAGCCCCGGGTGGCGGCGAGAAGCGTGAATCGGTTCAATAAAAACATCGTGTCCTACGTCGATCCGCTGTCGGTCCAGGCAGGTGACGAGCTCAAGGTCATGGTCAGTTGCCACGAGTCCGGGGATTTTCGTGCCTGTTTGGTGCGCCTGGTTAGCGGCGACAGCCGACCACATGGAACGGGCTTTCACGAGGTGCCGATCGGCTCGACCTTCGCGGGAGACTATCCCGGCCGCGAACAATTCATCCATGCCGGCAGCTATGCGGTGTTGCCGGACCTGCCGTCCCTCGATTCGGGTACGTTCTGCTGTCGTTTTTATCCGACGACGCCGAAGCGGCCGGCGCAAACGTTGGTCAGCGCAAGCGGATTGGTCATCGGTATCGAAGACGCCTGCCTGGTGCTGCGGATGCACGGGGTAGTGGTACGTTCGGGCTTGCGGTTGCAGGCTTCGCGTTGGCACGACGTAATCGTCGCATTCGGAGCGGACGAGGCGCTACTCAGCGTGCAACGCCATGGCGAAGGGCCCGCTGAACGTGGGGAGACGGTCGTTGATCGGGCGACGATTGGTGCAGGCACGGTTGCCGCCGGGGATTGGTTGCTCGCGGCGGTACGCGCAGAGGATGAGATCGTTGCCGGGTTGAATGGTCGTATCGAGGCGCCCCGCGTGCTGGATCAAAGCTTGTCGATCGAGGCGGCGGCGCAACTACTCGTTGAGCCCGCGCCGCAGCATCCTGGCCTTCTGGGGTCCTGGGATTTCAGTCGAGAACTATCGTCCGATAGGTTGGTCGATACCTCCGGCTATGCGCGTCACGGACACACGCTCCAGACACCGACCCGCGCCGTCAAAGGAGCGCGATGGAACGGGGCAACACAAAACTGGCGGGACGATCCGGGGCAATACGGTGCGGTTCACTTTCACGAAGACGACCTGACGGATGCTGGGTGGTCGGTCGATATCCGTTGGCAGGTTCCCGACGATCTGCCGTCGGGCGTCTACGCGATCAAACTGACGCTTGGTGACAGCGAGGACTACTCGCCGCTGTTCGTTCGCCCGGCAGCGGGGCAACTTAAGCAAAGTATCGTGTTCCTGGCGGCCACTGCGACCTACTTGGCGTACGCCAACCAACGACTTGGATCCTCTCGTAGTGTTTTTGGCGGGCGCGAGCCCCGCAATGCCAACGATGCCTACCTGTTGGCGCACGATGAGGTGGGCGACTCGTTGTACGAGTACCACGCCGACCGGAGTGGCGTGCACTACTCATCGAGGCTGCGGCCCATTCTAAATCTGAAACCGCACAACATTCCTTGGTCGTTCACCGCAGATACCAACATCACCGCTTGGTTGGAGGCGATTGGCGAACCGTTCGATGTCGTGACGGACGAGGATCTTCACCGCGAGGGAGTCGATCTCTTACGCGACTATCGTGTGGTGATCACCGGAACCCATCCAGAATACTATTCCACGAGTATGCTCGACGGTCTGGGCGACTGGTTAGACTCCGGAGGGCGATTGATGTACATGGGCGGCAACGGTTTTTACTGGCGCATAGCGTACGATCCCGATAATCCGGCCATTATCGAGGTGCGGCGAGCCGAGGACGGAACGCGTGCGTGGATCTCCGATCCCGGCGAGTACTACCATAGTTTCACCGGCGAATACGGCGGTTTGTGGCGGCGGCTAGGTCGACCACCCAACCAGTTGGTAGGCGTTGGCTTCGCGGCCCAAGGCTTTGACGGCGGTACCCATTATCGCGTGCGGCCGGACGCTCTGGATGACCGCGTGGCGTTCATCTTCAAAGGCATCGAGACAGACTTCATCGGGGCTCATGGGACCCAAGGCGGAGGCGCTGCTGGGGAGGAAGTGGACCGGTTCGATGTCGCCCTCGGCTCACCCGTCCATGCTCTCGTGCTCGCACGTTCGGAAGACCATAAGCCTGGCATGCTCAAAACCAAGGAAGAGTTCCATGTGACCCAGCCGCAGACTGCTGATGCGGACGTGCGAGCAGACCTCACGTTCTTTGAGACACCTGCGGGTGGTGCCGTGTTTAGTACCGGATCGATTTCGTTTGCGGGGGCTTTGTCGACGAATGGCTATGACAACGACATCGCGGTCTTGATGCGTAACGTGTTGAGTCGTTTCGATGACCCCGAGCCCTTTGTGTTTCCTACGTTTCGAGCTCCCTCAAACCCGTGAAGGCGTCCAACGCCTCAGGGTTGGCGAGTGCCGACGTGTTCTCGACCGGGCGACCGTGAATCTTATCGCGCACCGCTAGTTCTGCAATCTTGCCGCTCATGGTGCGCGGTATATCGCGAACCGCGATGATTTTCTGTGGGACGTGTCGAGGCGAGGCATGCGTTCGAACCTGTTGTTTGATCTCGTCGACGAGCCTTTCGGACAACGCTAGCCCGGGACGCAACACGACGAACAACACGATGCGGGTGTCACCCTCCCAGTCCTGACTGACACATACGGCTTCGACGACAGCATCCACCTGTTCCACTTGGCGATATATTTCGGCGGTGCCAATGCGTACTCCGCCGGGATTCAATACCGCGTCGCTGCGACCGTGTATGATGAAACCGTCGTGATCGGTGATCTCGGCGAAATCTCCGTGCGCCCACACACCTACGTATTTCTCGAAGTATGCGGCGCGGTATTTCGCGTCGTCGTCGTCGTTCCAGAAGCCTATGGGAGCGGAAGGAAAGGCTCTCAGACAGACCAGCTCACCTTTCTCCCCAACGATCGATCGACCGGTGTGGTCCCATACCTCGACCGCCATGCCCAAGCCCTTGCTCTGTAATTCTCCGACATACACGGGCAGGTTGGGGTTGCCGATGATGAAACAGGAAATGATGTCGGTGCCGCCGGTCATGGAAACCAGGTGCACTTCGTTTTTGATGCTGCGGTAGACGAATCGAAAGCCTTCATGGGTAAGCGTCGAACCCGTGGAAATCAGCATACGCAGTCCATCGAGCCGATGATTGGCGGCTGGTTGAAAACCGGTTTTTTCGAGGCTAGACAGATACTTTGCGCTGATGCCGAAGACCGAGACGCGCTCGCGTTCCGCCATGTCCCATAACGTCGCTGGGCCGGGGTGGAAGGGCGAGCCGTCATATAGCACTATCGTGCATCCGGTCGCGAGCGCGCTTGCGAGCCAGTTCCACATCATCCAGCCGCAGGTCGTGAAGAAAAACAACTTGTCCTCGCGGCTGAGATCCGTGTGTAGCTGATGTTCTTTGAGATGTTGCAGCAGGGTGCCGCCGGCGCCGTGCACGATACACTTGGGCTTACCCGTCGTGCCGGACGAGTACAGAATATACAACGGATGGTTGAAGTCCAATTGTGCGAACTCCGCGGGCTCGGCGTGTAGCAGGTCGCAAAATTGCGTGCCTTCAACCTCGAGATTCAATATCGACACCCAGACGATCGTCGTAACGGAGGGTATCCGCCCGGCAACGTCGAGCACCTTGTCACGAGTGTCGATTGCCTTGCCGTTGTACCGATAGCCGTCGCATGCGACTAAAATTTTCGGCTCGATCTGGCCGAAACGGTCCAGCGCGCCCTCGGCTCCGAAATCCGGCGAACAGGACGACCAAACGGCCCCGATAGTGGACGTGGCGAGCATGGCCACGACGGCCTCGATGGTATTTGGCAACCAACCCGAGACCCGGTCGCCTTGGCCGATGCCGAGATCTTTGAACGAGGTCGCTAGCGCCGCGGCATCCCGGTAGAGGTCTGCGTAGGAAATCTCCGCCCGGGTGCCGTCCTCCAGGTAACTGACAAGCGCCGGCCTGTCGTCGCGAAACCTGAGCAAGTTTTCGGCATAGTTGAGCTTTGCACCCTCGAACCACCGTGCGCCTGGGAAACGCTCGAGGTCGCGTACTGCTTGGTCTGCGAGTTGTGTGGACAACACGTCCGTAAAACGCCAGACCTCGGACCAGAAAACGCCTGGTTCGTCGATCGACCAGCGATGCAGATCGGCATAGGTTGGAAGCTCTCGGCCAATCCCTACTTCCGCTTGTCGGGTGAAGCGAGTGAGGTTAGACGCCGCAACCTTTTGCGGACTGGGAGTCCAAAGAGGCCTGTTGGCGGCTAACCGGTCGCTCATACACGCATTGAGCGAAAACAGTCCCGCACTTCACCGACGAACAGCTCAGGCTGTTCGAACGCGGCGAAGTGCCCGCCTTTATCGAGTTCGTTCCAGTGGATGATGTTGGAGTAGCGTTTTTCTGCCCATCGTCTGGAGCAACGAAAGATCTCCTTGGGGAAGATGCTGCAACCGGTTGGCGTGTCTATAGTACCGGTGCCGCCGGCACCGCCAAAGCTCTCCCAGTACAGGCGCGCAGAAGAAGCGCCGGAACTCGTTAGCCAGTAAAGCATCACGTTGTCCAACAACTCGTCCTTCGTCAGCACGTTTTCCGGATGACCGTCGCAGTCCATCCAACACCAAAACTTCTCGAGTATCCATGCCGCCTGTCCGACGGGTGAGTCCACCAGTCCGTAGCCGACGGTCTGAGGCCGAGTGCTCTGCTCTTTGGAATAACCGGAATCCCAGTCTTGGTAGTACTTCATACCGGCGAGCGCGCCTTGTTCGGCTTCGGTCAACTCATCCATCGTGTCCGGGTCAGCGCGGGCGATGACCATGTTCAGGTGGATGGCGGCACAGTGGTCCGGATCGCGCGGGCCGATGTTGGCGGTGACGGCGGCTCCCCAATCGCCGCCCTGCGCCACGTAACGATCGTAGCCAAGTCGGGCCATCAACGCGGCCCAAGTATCGGCGATCTTCTCAACCCCCCAACCCGGCTCGGTCGGCTTGTCTGAAAATCCGTAGCCAGGCAGCGCGGGGCACACGACGTGAAAGGCATCCGCCGGGTCGCCACCGTGCTCTTCGGGTTGCGCCAACGGTCCGATGACCTTCAGGAATTCGACAATCGATCCGGGCCAGCCGTGGGTCATAACGATGGGCAACGCGTGATCGTGGCTGGAGCGAACGTGCAGAAAATGGATGTTGAGGCCGCTGATTTCGGTTTTGAACTGAGGGTGGGCGTTGATGCGTGCTTCTGCTCGCCGCCAGTCGTACTGGTTCTGCCAGTACTCGACGACTTCCTGCATGTAAGCGAGCGGAATGCCTTGCGACCAATCGTCGGGTGTCTCTGAGTCCGGCCAACGGGCGTTGGCGAGGCGCTGGGTGAGGTCGTCGAGCGCTGCGTCGGGAATGTCGATGGTAAATGGATGGATGTCGTCACTCATGATTGTTCCTTTATAAAGAAGCGCAGATGTGTCCACCGTCGACCACGACGATGGATCCCGTCATATATCGAGATGCGTCGGAGGCGAGCAACAACAACGGTCCGTCCAGGTCTTCGAACTCGCCGTAGCGACGCATCGGAATGCCTTTCTCAAATTCGGGCGATTGCTCGCTTTCCAAAAGTAGGCGGCTTACGTCGGTCAAGATGTACCCGGGTGCGAGAGCGTTCACTCGGATGTTGTATTTGGCCGCTTCCAGCGCCATCACCTGGGTCATGCGGGTCAGCGCACCCTTGGAAACCGCATAGGGGAACTGGCCCTTGATCGTGCGCGTGTCCGTGATCGACGAGATATTGATGATGTTGCCGCAACTCTGTTGGTTGCTGACAACGCGTTCCGTGTAGTGCTTCGAGGTCAGCCACGAACCTTTGAGGTTGGTATCGAGTACGAAGTCCCAGTCTGCTTCGTCGATCGTGACATAGGTTTTGGCCCCGGCCTCGACGCCTGCGTTGTTGATCAGGACGTCGATCGGGCCGAAGGCGTCCTCGGCTGCCTGCAGAAACAGCTGAATGCTTTCAGCGCTGCGTACGTCCAGCGCGGCGCCGATGGCTTGTGCGCCGAGTTCACGCAGTTCGGCTACCCGGTCGTCCACCTTGTCGGTGCGCCTAGCGCCGAGCGACAGACGCGCTCCCGCATTTCCGAGCACACCCGCGAAGTGATGGCCGAAACCCGAAGATGCTCCGGTGATGGCGATGTGTTTGTCGGTAAGGTCGAACATGCCGTCCCCTGCTCGTTGAGCAAGGAAGCATGCCGACACTCGGGTCGTGTCGCAACCGAGCGGTCTTTCGGATATAGACCGCCGTAGCGAGGGAAAGCTAATCGCGAAGCGATTGGGAAAACGCCAAAACCCGACTTTTCCGCAGTAGGCGAGCTACCACTAGGCGACTTTGGAAGAGCCGTGTGCCACGGCGCGATTGCGACCGTCAGCCTTGGCGGCGTACAGCGCGTCGTCCGCTGCTTTGAAGAGTCGTGTCATGTCGTAGGCAATGTTGGTATCGGCGTAGCCGCAGCTCACCGACATTTCGATGATCTTGTTCTCGTGGACCATCGGCCGGGTGGAAATAGTCTCGACGATACGCTTGGCCAACGGAGTCGAGTCGGCCGCATTCATGCCGGGTAGTAGTATGGCGAACTCTTCGCCGCCCAAGCGGCAGGTGACGTCCGTGCTGCGCACACACTGTTGCAGGCTTTCGGAGATGAACTTCAAGCCAGCGTCGCCCACAGCGTGTCCGTAGGTGTCGTTCAATTGCTTGAAGTAATCGGCGTCCAGCACCATGAGGGTCACGGGTCGACCATTGAGCTTCGCTGCCGCCAGTACGTCGGTGGCGTGGCTAAAAAATGATCGGCGGTTGGTCAGACCGGTCAACGAGTCGGTTTCCGCGAGACGCAGAAGGTCTTGTTGCGCCAGCGCGAGTTCGTGCGCCTGACGCCCCAAAACGAAGGTTACGGGTGTGGATACGAGGGTCGCGATGATGGCGGCCACGACGTAGATCGTGACGGGAACGAATGCGCTGGCTCCGAACAGCAGATGGATGCTTGCGAGCAACACCTCCGACGCGAATACAGCGAAAACCGTCACGCACGCCATGAATCTCCAGATGTGCGCTCGCGTTGTGAACTTAACCCGCACTATATTTTACGCATCCTTGCAAGCTAGCGATGGTGCCCAAGAAGGTGGACGAATAACGAGAACTGGTTCAAACCGACCTGTGGCTGGCTTAAAATCCGTGATATGCCGCAACAGATTCGTCCTCCTTTGGTTGTCGTCGATGATCTGAATCCAGAAGTCGACCATCGACAGGTAGACGTTTGTCATGTTGGAATGGGTTTTCATCCGGAGGTGTATCAAATCGTGGCTAACGCGCTAGCGGATTCAAACCGCTGATGGCGACAACCTATGTTCAACGGATCTTCGGGCGCTCCCCGTTCAAGCCGATTCAGGCGCACATCGACATCTGCCACGCATGTGCGGAGTTGGTTCCGGCCCTGCTCGAAAACGTGGCGGCCGAGAATTGGGACGAAGTAGCGCACCTACAACAACAGATCGTGGTGTTGGAGAACGAAGCCGACGATCTTAAAACCGAGATCCGCTCCCGCTTGCCGCGTGGATTCTTTCTGCCTGTCTCACGTCCCGATTTGCTGGATCTTCTGACCCGCCAGGACCGAATTGCCAATCGTGCCAAGGGCATTGCGGGGTTGATCTTGGGTCGCAGGCTGACTTTCCCCCCCGCGCTGAATGCGGACATCGACGAATTTGCCCGTGAATGTGTCAAGGCCTGCCTGCAGGCGCGCCAAGTGGTTAGAGAATTGGACGAACTGCTCGACACCGGCTTTCGGGGACGCGAAACGGATCGGGTTAGGACCATGGTGCACGACATCGACGTTACCGAACGCCGCTGCGACGAGATTGAAGCAGCCATACGGGCGAGGCTGTACAGCCTGGAAGCCGGTCTATCCCCCGTTGACGTGGTGTTCATGTATCGGGTCATCGAGTGGATTGGCGATCTGGCAAACCACGCCGAGCGGGTCGGCCATCGGTTAGACCAACTGTTGGCTTCATAGGTTGGAACCCGCAACTATTCTGTTGATTCTGGCCGCTGTTTTCGGCCTGTACATGGCGTGGGGCATCGGTGCCAACGACGTTGCCAACGCGATGGCGACATCCGTGGGCGCGGGTGCGGTTACCGTGGGCGGGGCGATTCTAATCGCCGCGGTCTTCGAGTTTCTTGGCGCATTTCTCGCCGGCGGTGAGGTCACCGCCACCATTCGTAAAGGCATCATAGATGCGGACCTGTTGGCCGACGATCCAACCATGCTCGTACATGGCATGCTCGCGTCGTTGTTGGCAGCCGCCGTGTGGCTGACCATCGCATCCAGATACGGTTGGCCGGTGTCGACGACGCACTCCATCGTCGGCGCCATCGTTGGGTTCGCGGTGGTGGCCATCGGTTTCGACGCGGTGCACTGGGACGAAGTGGGATCGATCACTGCCAGTTGGGTGATATCTCCGATGTTGGCCGGGTCGCTCTCATTCTTGCTCGTACTCAGCGTCCAGAGGTTGATCTTCGATACCGCCGACCCGGAGGCCGCCGCGCGACGCTACGTACCGCTCTACATTTTTGCGACCGCGACGATGATAGCGCTGGTGACCGTTCTCAAGGGACTGAGGCACGTTGGCTTGGACATCAGCCCGGTAGCGGGTGTCGGCTATGCGCTTGGCTTCGGGGCGGTCGTCGCAGTTATCGGCGCTTTCGTGATTCGCCGGTTGCGGTTTGAGCCTCCCGCCGCCGGAGGTTTTCGTTTCGCGAACGTGGAGAAAGTGTTTGCGATCCTCATGGTCGTCACCGCTTGTGCCATGGCGTTCGCCCATGGTTCGAACGACGTCGCCAATGCCATTGGTCCCGTGGCTGCCGTCGTCAGCATCGTCAACACGGGCGCGGTGTTGCAGGAAGCGGCGGTAGCGACCTGGGTGTTGTTGCTCGGGGCGGTCGGTATCGTGGTGGGCTTAGCGACGTTTGGCTTTCGCGTCATGGCAACCGTGGGACGCAACATCACGGAGCTTACACCCAGCCGCGGATTCGCCGCCGAACTAGCTGCGGCGTCAACGGTGGTAGTTGCGAGTGCGACGGGCATACCGATTTCGACGACGCACACGCTAGTTGGTGCCGTGTTGGGTGTCGGCTTGGCTCGCGGTATCAGCGCGCTGGATCTAGGCGTGATCCGCACGATCTTCATGTCGTGGATCGTCACGCTGCCCGCCGGTGCGATATTGGCCGTGGTGTTCTACTACATACTGTCTAGCTTGCTGGGTCCCTAATTTGCGCATCTTGCAATTGCTTCAGCGATGCACGCATTTCGAGCAAGGTTGCATAGAGCTGGTCGCGGGTGCCCTGGCCGACGTTCGTCAGCACGTCATCTTCCAGTTCTTGGGACACCACGCGAGTTGGGCCTAGAAGCGGTTTGAAAGCTTCGGTTAGATACAGTCGATTGACACGCCGATCTTCCGGGTCGGCTCGCCGCACTATCCAACCTGCCGCCTCCAACTTATCGACGATCTTGCCGAGCGGCGAACGGGCGATACCGACAATTTCGGCAAGCTCCGTTTGGGTAATGCCCTCGTTACGGTACAAACCGAACAACACGCGCCACTGGGGTCGCGTCAAGCCGAAGTGAGCGGCCCGTTGATTGAACAGTCGGGCCATGGCCGACTGCACGTCGGTGATCAAGCCTAGCAAAGTTTGGTCCTGCATGAAGACGGATTGTATCCGGTGATACAAAGGTTGTCACCCAATACGCGAATTCGCCCTTACAAATTGATTTTAAAGTGTTTTATGAATAAAACCTTGTGTATTCATACAGTATCAGGCACCCGATGAATGCCGCATCTATTGCGACCCGGACCCCGAGCGCCCCCGAGATCTCGAACCCGTACGCCGCATCAATGCCGCCATCTTCACATACCGGCAACACCCGAAGATCTGCGTGCAGTCGAGGTTGCAACGCTAGTCAAAAGCGTTCCAGCGGGAACGCTTTTTGGACGCGACAAGCCTAACGCCCGCGTGCGACCCGAAAGACTCGGCTACCAACACATCGCCTGGCTGCTGGGGCGGTTCGTTGACGACGGATCGGTTGTAGAGCGGGGTTTAGGCTTTTAGAATACGCGGCCGCAGCGAGTACCGGTTTTCGGAGTGTAGCTCAGCTTGGTAGAGCACTACGTTCGGGACGTAGGGGCCGGAGGTTCAAATCCTCTCACTCCGACCAGATCGAATATGGCTAACCGTTGTTAGAACCATTTCCTCCCTCGGCCCCTGCGGGGCCTCCGCTGCCGCGCGACGCGTTCAAACCCTCTTACTCCGACCAGATCTAATGACTGAAACCGTCTAGCGAAACTACCCTCCCGCGGCCCAGGGCCGGAGGTCCACTACCACTAGCGAGCCTATTGCTCGCCGTCCCTGGCGCAACGATAACGTTCCACACGAACCCCAG
>JAPUIA010000181.1 GCA_027297435.1 Gammaproteobacteria bacterium
CAGACGCGTACCCCAGTGACAATTGGTCCCGTTTGTCCTCCTGGTTGTTGTATACGAATAGATAGCCATGGGCCGACTGCAGCCCTGCGACCGCAGCGTTGGGATTGGCGATACCCGTCTCTCGTGTCGGGGACCACGAACGGCCTCGATCTTTCGACGTGGCGATCAGCACACGCCGGCCCGGGTCGGCATAGACTCCGTTGCGCATAACGGCGACCGTTAGCTGCTCATCGACGAGCAGCTGGGGTTGCAGCGAAGGCATGTCACCGTTGATACGTTGTTTCCCGATCACGTTGCCCGTGTCGTCCAAGCGTAGAATTTCCGCATGTTTGTTGTGCATCTCGTAATGGGCCGGCAACGCTAACGTGCCATCGTCATAGGACCAGGTCGGGGACCTCACCAGCATGCTTCGATTGAGGAATGGAGACGCAATCAGGCGTTTGTGAGCAACGAACGTCGTGCCGCCGTCGAGCGACTTTGCGAGGTTGATCGCGCTGTACGCCCATCCGCCGATCGGCACGGTGACGTAAAACAACCACACCTCGCCTCCAGGACGCGTGACCGCGACGGGGTTGCCGAGTTTTCGCACGTAGCTGCCCGTAGCTTTGGTGACGGTCTGCCGGTCAAAGACGGAATGGTGATCGACCCAGGCGTCAGCTTCCCGATCAAAGACCGCAGTGTAGATCTCTACATCGCTTGCGCCTTCGCGCGAGCCTCCGTACCAGTAGCAGCGCAGTCGACCATCGGGGTCGACGATTGCGGTCGCTGCATGTACGAGGGATGCAAGCGTCCCCTCGTTGACGAAGTTGGCGTGAAAGCTCGGCGTGCTCTCTAGCGGTGCGGCTGGTCGGGTATCCGGCACCAACCCGGGCCACGGGGCCGGCGATTTTTCGAGCCAAAACAAGCCTGCAAACGTGAGAAGCCACACGACCGACAAGCAAAGCTTAATAGCGAGATGATTAACGGGACGACCTGCGCGTCAATTTTCGAGAGATGATTGGTCTGCCGACCGATTGCCAGCGCGCACTCTATAATTTACGTGAAAGGACTGCTAGCCTGTTGACACCTTCGGCCATCCTTGGCTGATCGTCAGGTCCGGGGTAGTGCCAACCCCATTGAATATCACGTCAACCTATCGCTGCCGAATACGTTGTGTCTTTTCACACATTCAATTTCGTGGGGACACTCGTGGTTTGTCGGTTACTTTACGTTTTTTCTATCCTGTGCATATTGACCCTTCCGGCGGCTTGCGGCGGAGGCGGGTCATCCTCGAGCGATCCAACCGACGCTGCTGTCACCCAACCCCCGCCTACTGACGACGATCCGCCACCCGACGATCCGGTCGATATTCTGGATCCTCCTCTGGCTCCGGCTCTGGGGCCTCCTTTCGAACCACCCGAAAATCCCTTGACCGAACCCAAGCGGGTGTTGGGCAAGATCCTGTTCTGGGATGAGCAGCTTTCAAGCGACGACACGGTAGCCTGCGGCACCTGCCACATCCCTGCTGCCGGTGGCTCGGATCCCCGTCTCGCTCCCCATCCCGGGCCGGACGGGGTGTTCGACACCGATGATGACACGCTAGGTTCTTTCGGGATCGTACGTCGCAACTCGCTGAATCAGGCGGTTGACGATCCGATATTTGGTGAAGGCATGCAGGTGACCAGACGTGCTTCGCCGAACATATTCATGAGCATGTATGCCGAGGACATATTCTGGGACGGTCGCGCCAGAACTGAATTTACTGATCCGATCAATACCGGTGAAGTCGTGGTTGCCATTGGAGCTGGTCTCGAGAGCCAGGCCGTCGTTCCGATTCTCAGCAATGTGGAAATGGCGCGTGAAGCGCGTGACTGGGCGAGTGTCACCAGCAAACTGGCTGATGTGGTGCCTCTGGCCGTCGCCGCGCGCCTACCCGATGATGTGGCCATTGCTCTGACGGCCAACCCTTCGTATCCCGACCTATTCGCGGCGGCCTTCGGGGATGGCGAGATCACGCCCGCTCGAATTGGACTAGCGATTGCGACGTACGAACGAACGCTTGTGCCTGACCAGACCCCCTGGGATCTGTTTATCGCAGGCGACGAAACTGCCAT
Source organism: Gammaproteobacteria bacterium (assembly GCA_027297435.1). Classification (GTDB taxonomy): domain Bacteria; phylum Pseudomonadota; class Gammaproteobacteria; order Pseudomonadales; family Azotimanducaceae; genus Azophilus. The sequence goes on from JAPUIA010000181.1 coordinate 2,094, forward strand.
GACAGAGCAACAAACTCTCGGCTGGATACAATTTTCAGACAGCACCGTTTGTGACAACTGCCACGTGCCGCCGGAATTTACCGACCATCAGTTCTACAACATCGGACTAAGACCGGCCGCAGAAGATTCAGGCCGTCAGGACGTCACGTCGGCTGCGTCTGATTTTGGCAGCTTCAAAACGCCTACATTGCGCAACGTCGGTCTTCGCAAAGCGCAAATGCATGTCGGTTGGATCACCGATACCCAGGACGCTGTGGATTTCTACAACGCCAACTCGGCGGTGACCAGACACGCGCAATTTACCCAAGACCAATCCGGTATTCCGACCACGGACCCCAATCAATTTGTCGATTACAGCACCTTGTCGTTCTTTGTGGCGGATACCTCTCTCCAGCTCCCGATACTGGATTTTTTTGACAATGCGCTGACCGATCCCAGGGTATCCACGGAGACTTTTCCATTCGATCGGCCGCTCTTGTCATCCGAGATGCTGCAAGTCATGACCTATAATATCTCTGCGACCGATTGGACCGCAGAACGGGCAGATCTGGTGGCAGACGTACTTCGTAACCAGAACGCCGACATCGTAGGGTTGCAGGAAGCACGAAGCGACCAGCAGGACGATTTGTTGGCTCGATTGGGTGATATCTATCAACTTGAAACCTTTGCGTCCGGTAGTTCCAGCGATCCGGTGCTGTTGAAGCGATCGAAATTCTCGGTGCTCGAAAGCGGGGCTACGGTGGTTGTTCCTGGCTGCAATACGCAGGGTTTCGTCAACTACCTCGTGCTGGAGTATGTTTCTTCGGCAGAACGGTTCATCTTGCACAACAATCACTTCTGTGCCCGTCTCGCGAATTTTCCAGCGGGCGAACCCACTGCAGTCGAGCGAAATGAGGCGCACGCCGCAGCAGTGATCGAGACACTGCTTCTCAACCAAGCCGCCTGGGACGGCGCGCCTGCAATAGTCATTGGCGATCTCAATTCGTCAGCGACCACCGACACGATGCGTTTTCTCCTAGCAGGAGAACCATTCTCGAACGGGTCGACCAACGTCGTGGAACTCATTGACACCTGGGATGCCGTATTTCCCAATACATCGAAACCTGCTCCTATAGATTGGGTGCTGACGACAGGGTTTGCCAGCGGCATCACGGTTCTGGATGCCGAAGTGATCAGCAATGCGCAAACTGCGATGGCGTCGGATCACGAACCGGTAGTGGCGAGGATTGCCATAGACACGACCCCTCTCAACATTTGAGCCAATCGTTGGCAATGCTACCGAGCCGATGGACCGGATAGTACGAGGCGCGCCAATTCTCGGTCCGCTTCGAGAGCAGAACGAACGATTGCGACGATGAATGTCCTAGATGATTAAACGAAGAAGAGTTCAGTCGCGAGCTCGTCGAGAGTGCCGATGCCCTTTAGTGAGAGGGGGAGGGTGTGGAAGATGTCGAACGTGAGGTGCTGGGCAAGGCCCGTTGCCTGGCGGTAGAGGGCAAGACCCAGCGTCTTTCGGGGAAAGTCTTCGCAGGTCGGCCAGTCGCTGGCTTCCAGGAACATCCGCAACAGCGCCTTGTCGCAACGGAACATGTCGAAGTAGAGCTTGCCGAGCTCATAGTGCCGATCGGTCACCATCGCATCACCCCAGTCGATGATTCCCGTGAAGCGACCGTCCTCGACGAACACGTGGTTGGCAACCAGGTCGCCGTGGACGAAGACGCGGTCGAACGACCCGAGCCCGGCAAGGTAGTCGTCTATCTGCGCGATCAGATGAGGCGGCAGCGAACTTTGCTCCGCGGCGGCTGCCACGTTCAGACCCGGCCAGTCCTCAATCGTTGTGACGCCCGGCGGACGCAACGCGTGCACGCGCCGTACCTGCCTTCCCAATTCCGTAGCGACCGAAAGCCGCTGTTCGGTCGACAATTCGGCACGCGTTGAGGCGACCCCGGGCATCCGGGTGGTGATCAGGTATGGCCATGGAGTGTCGGCATGGTCGTACAACTGCCCCTCCGACAGCACGCTGGGCGCGGCGATCTCCGGGTCGATGGCCAGAAGTGCGTGCGCCTTACGTTCGGCCGTGTGGCTCTCGCGCCACGTTCGGAAGTAGCCGAACAGCTTCACCACGACATTGCCGTAGAGGAAGGTCGTGTACGTCGGGTTGAAACCGGCCACCAGCTCCTGTGTGGCGTCGGCCAGGTCGTGACGTCCCAGGATCTCCGTGACGTACGGCCGCCAGAAGCTGACGTCGCCGAGGCGCGAGCCATACTCCTGAATCGACGCGAATAGGGGAGGGGCGGTCATCGGGCGATTGTCGACGACGCGCGCGCCGTGGCGCAAACCTTGTTTTGGGGCGCGAGCGAACCCCAAAATGGGTTGTCGCCTACTGTGAGGGGTCTGCCTGTTGTGGCGGAGCTATTTCGCTTGCGAACACGGATCTAAGCCGTCTATTAATGGAAGCAGCAATGCCGGACAGGTGGGTTTCCCCTTCAAAAACGTGGTGCTGTATTTCCAGGCCGGGGTAGCCCCTATCTGTCGGTTTACGAACCATGACGTGAGCGTTCGTCACCATTTTTGCCTAATCTGGTTTCTTCCAGGGAACCCGAGGAGAGGTCGCGTTGGCTTGAGCTGTCAGCAGACAGAGGGCAATTATCGCCGGTAGCAAGCGAGAGACTTTATCGAGCATGCGTCTATCTCCCAGGTCGGATGGTCGATTCTCTTATGATATTTTGAAGCCATGTCCCATCCACTCTCCTTTGCATGATGCTGGTTTGATTCGACCAATGAGGCTCCTCGTCTTCATGCTGGTCGAGCTGGTGCTCTGCCCCATCTCCTTGGCGGGTGCAGCCGCCTACCTCGTCAAGCTCAAACTCTACAACCAACCGAAGGGCATCTCGGGGACCGCGTACGAGCCGTTCTTCGGACGCGCGATGGCGCACGGCATGGGCGCTCGCGACGACGCAAGCGCGTACCTCCTTGCGCCGGGGTTGCCGGCACTTTCGCCACTCATCTGGTGGCTTCTCATGTGGCCGACTGGCCTCGCCAGCCGTATTGCAGGGTACAAGCCGGCTCTTTTTGCTGGCCCTACCACCCGCCCCGCGAAGCTGATGCAGATGATGGCCTTACGCAACGAATTCTTCGATGAAACGCTGCGTGAAGCCGCGGCTGTCGTGGAGCAGGTTGTCATACTGGGCGCCGGTTGGGACACGCGCGCCTACGAGCAACTAAAAGGCGCAGACGTTCGCATCTTCGAGGTGGATACGCCCGCCACGCAGCAGGCTAAGGTCGAGGCGCTAAATGCGGCCGGCATCGACAGCAGCCACGTTACCTTTGTCGAGACGGATTTCAATCAGGCCTCCTGGCTCGAGGCGCTTCGGCAGCACGGCTTCGACCCGGCGCGCACGACCTACATTCTTTGGGAAGGGGTGACCATGTACCTGCCGGAGGATGCAGTTCGCGAAACGCTCGCGTGCGTCACCGACCTGGCACCCGGTAGCAGGATCGCGTTCGACTATTTCGCGAATGAACTCATCGAGGGCAAGGGTGCGTTGAAGGTTCTGGCCTGGTGTTTCCGGGTAGGGATTGGTTTAACTTATGGTGAGCACTTCATGTTTGGTCTACCGATGCGCACGGCGGCGCGAGACACGGCGGCCGCATTCCTTGAGTCAAGCGGTTTGACGTTGGGGCGCTACGAGACGCTCGGAGCGGAAGGCAAGCTGGTGATCTTCTATGGCTTTGCCGTGGGGGAGCACCGGTAACGCGACTGGCAGCAGTCGAGAGACCATCAGTTTGGCGTCGTAGCTGGCCTGCTCGTTTCCGTGAAACGCAGCCGTCTGCCCCGACGCGGTGTAGGCAGCAACACAACACGTGACTACGCTGACCCCGCCGCTCGCCGCGCCGGCAACGACACCAAGCACGCCACTATTTGGCGGAGCCCGCGAGGTTCAATCTGGCAAGCCGTGTTGGCGGCTGGAATCTAGCCTGGGGTACTGCTAGCGTGCAAGGTGCTCTGCGCCACTTAGCTTGGCTATAAGGTCGGCGATCTCGATCGCTGGCGAACTCATGATATTGACGGTTTTCCGAGCACCGAGGTCGACAACAAGATGCGCCACAGTTTCGTTGTCCGGACCCTCTATGATGGTGAGAAAGTCGTAAGGCCCCATAAGTGCATACTGCGTCAAGACCTTGCACCCCATCTTCTCAATCTCTTCGTTCACAGCACCTAAACGCTCAGGAGATTTGTGTAGCGATTCGCGTCCCTCAGGGGTTAGCGAACTGAGCAGAACATAAGTACCCATGGTTTTCCTCCGTTGTTCCGACTTTACGCGTAACTGCGCGACTCGAATTGTAGACCTATGACGCCCGGAAAACCTCGCGAATGCCACGCAGCACGGAGACGCTGAGTACGTGATCGGATATTAGAGGTGCCTTTTGGTCGGGGATCGCCCAGAACCCCCGGGACGTGACGTTCACGTGCCGAGTGTTCTGTCCAGCAAACGTTCCACGACCGCGCCACCCAGCCACGATCCGAGCCCGATTAGTAAGTACATGAAGAACTTCAGCAGATTGACCGCGTCGATCGGCCATTCACGCACCTGATCGATCAGCTGATAGTAGGCGATCAAGTTTGCCAGTCGAGGGCTGACGTTTTCGTCCGATAGCTTGTTAGTGACAGCCGCACGTTCGATACGGATCTCGTCACGCAAACGATCGAGCTCCAAACGTTTCACGGACCGGATGTTGGTGTGTACGCCAACCAGCGGAACGACAAAGGCGGCAGTGGCCATCGCAAGCACGACGGCCAGCAGTAAGGGATTTTGTCGTGAAGCCGTATCCTCCCCCAGCCAGAAGAGCGAAAATATGACTGAGAAAAGTACCCACGTTAGCGCACTCCGCAATCCCCTCCGCGCAAACGGTGATAGAGATTGCACGTCCAATAGGTCGACCTCGATCAAGTTTCGTCCCACGCGTAAGTAAGTACGTGTCGCGTTGAGGTCTGAAGCGATTAGCGTGAAAAACAACCACGCCATTACAGGGATTCGCAATAAAGGCCACATGAATGCTGGGTTGGTCGGGGATCGTTCGGCACCGAGTGAAAGCGACGGATCAACGAAGACGAGTACAAAGCCACCAACGAGTCCGCTGAGCTTGAATGCTCGCCCAGCAAGCCCGGTGGGGTGGATCGCAGCGGCGCGGATGTCGGCGACTTCGGCGTCGTTCTGCGGCAGCCATCGTCGTAGCTGGCTCAAATCACGGTCTATGCCACGGTGGGCAATCACGAGAACCGCAGGAACATAGCCGAGGAGTGTCGCGTTAACCAGTTCAGTCCACCACTGAGCGCTACGCCACAACGGGTCGAAGCCCTGTGGAAATCCCCAGGTGGCCAGGAAGAATCCATCGAACGCGCAACGAATCAGCAGATAACCGATGGCGATGGAAAGGCCCAACCAAAACGGGGCCCAGACCCCTTTGTCCACAAGCCGCGTAACCCAGTGCACCTCAGCGACGCTCACGCCATCTCCCCGTTGCCCCGACACTGCTGTTTCGGGGTCTGACACACAAGGTGTATCTATACCCCTCCAAGGGGGTATCTTCCAGGTTCACACCGCTGAAATAGGGAGGGACGGACGTTATGGCACAGAGAACGCTGGATACGCAGACTATAATTGCCCCGACGAAGTTCGCGCACATGGTCATCAACACGCGGCAGTACGAAGAGATGAAGCGCTGGTATGGCGACGTGCTCGGCATGGAGGTCGTGGTCGACGACGGGCGACTATGTTTTCTCACTTTCGACGATGAGCATCATCGCCTCGCGCTGGTAAACCTGCCTGATCTCAAAGAGCATTCGCCGGAACATGCAGGAGTTAATCACGTGGCCTACACGCTACCAGATCTCGGCAGCTTGCTTGCGACTTACCAACGGCTAAAAGCTAACGACATCGTACCTTGGTGGTGCATCAACCACGGCCCGACCACTTCCATGTACTACCGCGATCCCGACGGCAACGATATCGAGTTGCAAGTGGACAACTTCGACGATGAGCGGCTGACTAATTGGATGCGTTCGGACAAGTTTCAAAAGAATCCGCTCGGCATCGAGTTCGATCCTGATCTGCTTGCAGCGAAGTACTGTGCCGGTGAGACCCTCGAGGTGCTGCATGAACAAGGTTCAGCGCCTAAAAACTGAGCATGCTGGGCAGCGCTGTCCTTCAGACCTAATCCTCAAAACAAGAAGGTAATGTTCTCCTGAGGCTCATCTATAGCAGCCAAGATGATTTTCTTGCTGCGAACCAGTAATCCGTTCTTGCCCGGATTTGCCATCGTGCGACTCAATGGTAGGACGACAAATGGCCAAGTATCAATCGGCGTGTTTGCGCTTGTTCGTTATAGAGGTCGCCGCCCCCGCCGCTACCCCACCATGCTGTAGCCGCCGCTGACGCTCAAGATCTGTCCGGTGATGTGGCCGGCTACGGCGTCGGATGCCAGGAAGGTCACCGCATTGGCGATATCCCCGGGACGGCCAAGCTTTTTCAGCGGTAACGACGCGGCGATCTTGTCGAACTGATCTTCGGTGAACAACGCGGTCTTGTCGGCCCACATGCTGCGCTCGCCCACTTCGTGGTCCTCCTCCGGCACGGTGACGCCCGGACAGACCACATTGCAGCGAATGCCGTAGCGGCCGTTCTCCTTGGCGATCGTCTTCATGAAGCCGTTGATCGCCGCCTTCACACCACCGTAGACGGCCTCTCTGGGTTCCCCCTGGCGGCTGGCGTCCGAGCTGATCGAAACGATGGCACCGTGTCCCTGTTTGATCATCGGCTCCAGCACCGTTTTGGTGCAATTCAACACACCGATATAGTTGATCCGGATGATCTTCTCCCACAACTCGGGCGTGGTCTGGGTGAAGAACATGAGCTGATCCCAGCCGACATTGTTGACCAGGACGTCGACACCACCGAACTTGTCGACGGCGGATGCCATCAGAGCTTCGACCTCCTCGAGTTTCGTGACATCGGTTCTGACGAATTGGGCCTTGCCGGTGTCGTTTGTCCGCACTTCCTCCAAGACCGCTTCCGCTTGTTTGTCGTCGAGGTCCGCGATCGTTACGTTCGCGCCTTCGGCCGCCAAGGTCAGGGTGATGGCACGTCCGATATTGGACACGCCGCCGGTTACGACGATCGACTTGCCGTCAAGCTTGAGATCCATCGGGGCCTCCCGTCGTGTTGCTTCCCCGTCCCGTCAATGTCGGGGTCAACAACCTGTTCAGGTCTATTGTCTAACGAATGCCGATTTGACCGCAATATCCCGTGGGACTACGCTATTTTTTTTCACCGCCGCGCGTCGATTATGTCTCAATCCGAAGCCAAAAATCCCCCAGCCGATGTGGCGGTCGCGTACTACGACGCCATCGTCATCGGCGCCGGTATGTCTGGCATGTATCAACTCTACCGTTTAAGAGAGCTTGGGGTTTCGGTTCGGGTCTTCGAAGCTGGCGGGGGGATTGGCGGCACCTGGTACTGGAACCGTTATCCCGGCGCCCGCTTCGATTCGGAAAGTTACAGCTACGGCTACTCTTTTTCACAAGAGCTGTTGCAAGAATGGGATTGGCGCGAGCATTTTTCGGCGCAACCGGAAACCTTGCGTTATCTCGATTTCGTCGCCGATAAATTCGACTTGCAGAAGGATATCCAGTTCAACAGCCGAGTCGCCACCGCGGCCTATGATGAAGCCGATAATTGCTGGGAAATTGAGCTGGAAGACGGGCCTCGGGTGCGGGCGCAATTTCTGATCACCGCCCTCGGTCCTATCTCGGCGCCGACCATGCCGAATATCCCGGGCATCGATAGTTTCGAAGGACCGTCTTTCCATACCGCTGCTTGGCCCCACGAGCCGGTGGATTTTTCCGGTAAGCGCGTAGCCGTGATCGGCACCGGCGCGACCGCCGTTCAGCTTATCCCGGAAGTTGCCAAGAGCGTCGGCCATCTCACCATCTTCCAGCGCTCGGCGAACTACTGCACCCCTTTACACAACAGGCCGATCGATGCGGCAACGCAACGGGAGATCAAGGCGAGCTACCCGGAAATGTTCGCAACATGCGCCGATTCCCACGGCGGTTTCATCCATAAGGCGGATCCGCGCAACGCATTGGAAGTATCCAAAGAAGAACGCGAAGCGTTTTACGAGAAGCTTTACGCCGAACCGGGGTTTGGCATCTGGATGGGGAATTTCCGCGACATACTGATTGACCAGGACGCCAACGATACGATCACAGAGTTCGTTCGAAAGAAAATCCGCGAGCGCGTCAAAGACCCGGCGGTGGCGGAAAAGCTGATCCCCAAAAATCATGGTTTCGGCACTCGACGGGTACCGATGGAAACCAGATATTACGAGGTCTATAACCAGGACAACGTGCTGCTGGTTGATATCAGCGAAACGCCGATTGAGCGGATCACGCCCGCGGGCATGACCGTCGGCGGCTGCGAGTATCCGTTCGACATGATTATCTACGCCACCGGTTTTGACGCTGTCACCGGGGCCTTCGACCGCATCGATATACGGGGCGTCGGCGGGCAAACGCTGAAGGACAAGTGGGTCGATGGGCCGACAACTTATCTGGGCCTGCAGATAGAGGGCTTTCCCAACATGCTGACCCTGGTTGGCCCGCACAACGCCGCCACCTTCTGCAACATGCCCCGATGCATTGAACAGAATGTGGATTGGGTGACGGATCTCATGCGCTATATGAAAGACAACAACCTCAATCGCATCGTGCCAAGTGCGGACGCGGAGGATGCCTGGACCGAGCACGTCCACGAAGTGGCATCCCGGTTGCTCTTCACCAAAGTGGACAGCTGGTTCATGGGCATCAACTCGAACCTTTCGGGCAAGCAGAAACGCAGGCTCTTGCTCTATGCTGGCGGCGCCCCCGCCTACCGGGAAAGATGCGATGAAGTTGCCGCGAACGGTTACGAGGGGTTCATGCTGCAATAAATAGTCGGCCCTGATAGGGTTCGAGCATAGGAGACATCTATACTTCTCGTAGAACTACCAGCGTGGAATATGCAGCGGCCGACTTGCAGGGCATGGACGCCCTGCCTTTCAGGGACGACTAGATTAGTAGAGATGGCCCCAGACTTATCCATTAAAGACCGTTTATCCGAACACCAGGCCTTTGTCAGCAGAGCTTTGGCGGTGTTCACGGTCGCGGTGTTGTTGGTGGGCGGGTTGGTCGTGCGGATGATTCAGCTGCAGGTGTGGGAACACGACGTATACCGCACCCGCTCGGACGAAAATCGCATTCAGGTACAACCGCTCGCGCCCCCGAGAGGTCTCATCTACGACCGTAACGGCGTGCTGCTAGCCGATAACCGGCCGGTGTTCAGCTTAGAGTTGGTACGTGAACGGATCGATGATCTAACCGCCTTCATCGAAGAATTGAATACGATGGTCGCCATCAGCGAGGAGGACATCAGCGGATTCTACGATCGGTTGAAACGCCG
>JAPUIA010000182.1 GCA_027297435.1 Gammaproteobacteria bacterium
TGCCGCAACGCACGCGCAATGGGATGCGATCGTCATCGGTGGGTCGAGGCGCGCGAGTGGCATGCCGGGGATGGAGCTGACCGCCGACCAATCCGCAGCGATTCGCAGCTATGTGCTCTCGCTGTCGGAGGAGATTCGCCGGCAGCAGTAGCGAGTGTCATGCTTCCATCGCATGCCAAATGTTTCAATGAACCATGGCTGCTCGAAACTACTTCAGAAAACACCTGTAACTAGAATCGAGAGTGAATCTGACTTTGTCGGCTCAGGATAGGCCAGTGCGAAGGTAGTGGCGATGAGACCAGGAATGGTGGTCCAAGGATCCATCGTCCCGCCGAGCCACATGATGGGGAAGGTCGCCTGGGAACCGATCACGACCAAGGTGGAGCTCGGGCCAACCGGCGGATGTAGCCAGCTCTGCAGTAGCCAGAGAGATATGCCCAACGTGGTGTTTACGAGGAACCAAATCGGGGATTTCTCACTGATCCCTGATCTGAATCGTGAAAGCGCCTCGCGGGTCAGCGCCAGTTGAGGTGCAAGCCACTCGATTGCGTCAACGGCGAGAAAATATAAACACGCTGTTGATCTATGCAGAGAAAAACGCTTCTAACGCGGGGCGTTGTTTCAATCCGTCGCGATAACCCAGATCGATCAGCGCTTGCGTGAACGGCGCTTCGAACAACAGGTAGCTCGGTAGCCGCCATTCGTGTCCCCAGCCGCCAACGGTACGCAGGAACAGACGCACACCCCTCGGCAGCAATGACGCGTGGCGCGACGCGATGACGCGCACGTCTTCAGACGGACGTATGACCATGACGTCGATATGACGACGTTCCGATGCACGCCGCTTCCACCAAGACAGATGAGCAAGCAGATCGTTCATCTGGCCAACTCTATCCATGTCGGCATTCAGGTTCTCGGCGAACAACGACTCCAGCACGTACCCACCGATCTCGCCGATTCCCGGCATCGTCAATTCCGCGGGGATGTCAGGAGTGGTTTCGTTGCGTACGCCAATGACGAGAATGCGATCCGCACCCAGGTTGATGACGGGATGCAACGGTGCAGTCATTCGCAAGGAACCATCGACGTAGTACGCGTCTCCTATGCGCTGAGGCGGAAACAACAGAGGTAACGCAGACGATGCGAGAATATGGTCCGGACCTATCGCTGTGGCAACCCTGTTCCAGCGTCGGCGGCTCCACCCGGCCGCTTCACCTCGAGTTTGGACAAAGGTCGTGACACCACCGGTCGTGTAGTTCGAAGCAGTGACCGCCAGCCCATTCAACGGGCCTTTGGCGATCGAGGTCTGCAGCGCATCTTGATCGATCTCTCTTTGCAGCAATGCGACAAGCGGCGAGTTATCCAACAACGACACCGGTTTGTCGGTCTTGGACAAAAATCGTTGTAGGCTGCCGTAGTCCATCAAGTACACGTCATCGGTGTGCATCTCGGCCCAAACGCGTTCCAGCGCAGCCACACCTTCCGCAAAATCTTCCGCGTGCATGGCCACCTTGGCGGCATTGATCGCGCCCGCAGAAACACCCGCAACAGCGGTGAACGGCAATTGATCCGAATCGATCACCGCCGCAATCGCCTTCAACACCCCGACTTGATAGGCCGCGCGCGCACCGCCCCCTGGCAGGACCAGGCCGGGCGTTCCGGCAAACTTCATCGCAACTCGTAATCCATTCAGTCGAACAACTTCGTGCTACTTACAGACAGGAGGAACACGACCAGCCGCAGCAGCATGGACCTCTCCCCAACCCCGGAAGGACGTTAACACATGCGCCAACCAACCGGACAGGACGCTAACGGATCTCGAGCAGTTCGTGGCTAATCGTGGGAATGCGCAGTCGGGTCGGTGCCAGCCACACCGACCGACGATCACGCACCCACCAGGCACCGGTTTCTGCGCGCTCTCCCGGCGAGGCAAAACGATAGCGGTAGCGAACGATACGTACCTCGATCGGCCTTTCACCGTCGAAAGGATCTCGCTCGAAGAGTCGCAGCACCGAGGGCTCGGCTCGCAGCAGCGCGAATGCCAACTCGTACACCCAGGGCGCGTGTTGCGGCTGGCCAAGCGCCGCAAACCACAGTTGCCAATCCAGGCGCGGCTGATGCGGAGTCGCCCAACCCGGCTGTCGGTTGGTTGCGCCGGGCTTGTATGGCAGGGCATAACTCTGCCATCTCACACCATCCATGCTCCCTTGCAGAATGAGTTCGTCCCGCCGAGTCGTCATCGCGGCAAACAATCCGTACGGATTGGCAAGGTAGAGCGGTTGGATGGTCGTCATGATCGTACGCACGAACGGCGGCAGGGGTCGAAACAGGGCGGCGGTCTGAAGGAGACCGACGACGATCACTAGACAAGCCAACGCCCGCATACCGAGCTTTGCCTTAGCGACATTGAGATGCTTGAAGCGAATTCTGGCAAGGTAGCCATCGTCCAACAGGCAGAGGCACAAAACCAACGTCAACGCGTTGAAGAAGTTGTAGCTACCTGTTAGCAGGATCATCAACTGCAATCCCACAAATCCGATCAACGGTACCAGTCTCAGTCGCCGGGGTAGAAATATCGCAAACGCCAACACGACCTCGATCACAAGTGTGGCCTGGGATCCAATCGCCAGCCACCAATTGGGCAAGTGGTGGGCATACCACGCGAAGGGTCCAGGCAGAGGCTGCGTCTCGAAATGAAATTCTAGTGCCGTCGCGTTCGCCCACGTGGGGTCACCACTCAACAGTTTGGCGGCTCCCGCCATGAACATGAATCGAAACAAGAGTAGGCGCGACACCCAAACACCGAGTGTTGGCGCACGCGCAAGGATCGCCAACAGCACCAGACATTCGAGCAGCAACATGTCCCATTGATAGGCCATGAACACCTGTCCGGCGTGCACCAGAGACAAGTAACAAAGGTAAGCAACGATTGCGGAGCTTACGCGATACCTACCGCCCAGGATCAACAAGGTTGCCATAGCGCCGGCGCCACACAGCAACTGCAGCATCCAATCCGCGCTCGACAGCCACAGCACCGACGGCAAGTACCGGTAGCCATCGAGCCCGTACCGGTCCGATACGGTCTCGAAGTACTCCGCTACGGGCAAGATGCCACTCGATCCCATGAGCGCATGCACCTGCCACCACAGCGACAAGAACGCCGCTAGAGCACATAGAGAGAGGCCCCTGATCAGCAGCTCCGCGGTACTCGCATGCTCTGCGCGCGACAGCGTTCGACCGAACAACAACGTCGCCATGCGCATACTCAACAGTCGGTGGCGCGAAACGAATACGTACGCTGCTTCCGACAACCATCGAAAACCCGGCAACCATCGGTACAACCATACCCAGATCCAGACCCCGCCAGAGTTCAATGTCTTGAACGCGGCTGCAGCACCCTGGTCCCGTTGGCCACCGTCGATCAGCTGAATGGAAGCCTGAAAATCTTCAACGCTGATATCCGGATACAGGTCTTGGACTTCCTGGTATGTCCGGTAACGTACGTTGTCGCCGGTTATCGAGCGGGCGTAGTCGACCATATAGCGACAGAAGGTACAGTCGCCGTCGTACACGAGTTGCGGGGTCAGCCCGTACATCGTGGCAGGATAGCTCAACGGGCGTTACCTATGCGCGGCCCACACCAAAGCTAAGAGACACTCAAGCACCTGCAAACACCCGTGGCCTACGCCAAAGGCTTGAGTACTTTCGGTGGACGCGCGGCAAAGAAGCACACTGATCCGATCAACGCCAGGCTCGCAAGCGTGGTAAAACCACTCTCATAGTTGCCGGAACGATCGGCCATATACCCCGCGACGATAGGCCCCGCGGACATGCCCAGCATGACGATCAGCGAAGAGAATCCCATGATGGTGCCAAACGACGTCGGGCCAAAGTAGTCGGCTCGAAGCGCAACCATCTGCGGTCCGCGCACACCCCACGCCAATCCGTGCAGCGCGGCGAAGCCAAACACCATCCATGGCCCTGTCGCAAAGGTCACCAACAACAGACCCGCCGAATGGCCCACCATGCAGCCCATGCAGATATAGCGCTTATCGAAATGATCGCCAAGGTAGCCGCCAATGACTTGCCCGATCATTTGAAACGCCGTCATCGACGCGACGATGCCACCTGCAGCGGCGAGCGAATAATCCAGGCCTTCGTTGAGGTGCGGCACCAAGTGCACCATGACGGAGGAAACGATCAACAGCGCAAACGCGTGGCCGAAGGAAATCAACCAGAATGCCGACGTGCGCATGGCTTCCCGTGCCGTGTAATCTCGTCCGGCGCTTGCCGTCGTGTCTTGCCCGGCATCGCCAACGCGAATACCGTCGACGGTTTCGCCGTGGTCCTCCGGGCGGTGCCGGACGAGCTGCACGAGCGGCAAGCCAGCCACGATGACCAGGACTCCGGACCAGAACGCGGTTGTTCGCCAGCCGAAGGCCTCGAGCGAGATTATCAGGAGCGGCACCGACAAGCCGCCAAGGGAGTAGCCAAGCTGCGAGATGGAAACCGCTTTGGCGCGATGGCGGTCGAACCAATTCACCAACGAAACCATGAGAGTCGCGAAACCGCCAAGGCTGGATCCCAAGGCGATGAGCGCGAACGTCAGGTAAAACCCGAGTAGCGATTGAATCTGGCTGAACAGCATGAAACCGATGCCGAACAGCAGCGTGCCGATACTCAGGATTAGACGGGGTCCGAAGCGATCGACCAGCCAACCTTGCAGCGGGCCCAATATGCCGCTCTCGACCCGGGTCAAGGCAAAGGCCGCGGCCATGACCGTCTTGCTCCAGCCGAAGTCCGCCTGCAGCAGAACGACGTAGGCACCATACGATTGCATCCACAAGACGGCCGCCAGCCACTGCACGCCGGCACTCGTGGAAACGATCCACCATCCGTAGAACACGCGACCGGTGGGACGCACGATCTGATCGATGCTGCGCCAGATTCTCCGCAAGGGATTCCTTATCCACTTCCTCCTGAAATCTGTCTACTTTCCGTCATTGCCTACTCTATCGAATGTACATAACCCCTTGTTTTCACAGGCTCTAGTAATCCTTAGTAAGCAAAGGTAATATTACCCTACCCACAGTAAAGCTGTCTACTTTTGTCTACTTTTGGCTAGTCGGTACATCAATCTCACTGTCACCCAGATCGAAAAGGTTAAGCCGCCAAGGGCCGGGGTGGACTTCTATCGGGATGTAAACCTTTCGGGATTCGGCCTAAAAGTGACCAACAAAGGAACCAAGTCTTTCTTCGTTGAGGGGCGTATCAAGAACGCTGACAAGACGAGACGCAAAGTGCTGGGTCGATACGACGGCACCAAGAAATCGCTTGAGACAGCCCGCGCAAAAGCTCTCAACACCTTAGCTAACTTCGCAGCAGGACAAGATCGGGTTGCCAATCCCGACGATGCTAATCCGATCCTCGACCGAGTGCTAAACGACTACATATCCGACAAACGCCTCAAGCCTTCGACCGAAGCCGATTACCGGAAGGTGGTGAACTGGGGGTTGAAGGATTGGCTAATCTATCCTCTTATCAACATCAATCGGGACATGGTGATAGAACGGCATACCGCGCTAGGCAAACGCAGCCACGCTCAAGCGAACTACGCTATGCGGATACTTCGCGCGATGTTCAACTACGCGATAGAGCGTTACAGAGGTCCTCGAGGACTGCCCTTGGTGATCGACAACCCCGTTTTAGTCCTATCAAAAATCAAATCCTGGTTTCGCGTCCCGAGGCGCAGAACGGTGATTGCTCGTAGGGATTTACCTGCCTGGTGGAAAGCTGTGCAAGGGCTGGCGGGAGAGCGTTCGAACTCAAGTGCCGAAGTTGTGAAAGACTATCTACAGACTCTGCTTTTCACGGGAATGCGCCCTACGGAAGCCGCGCGACTTTCGGCACAAGACCTAAACCTTCAAGACCGTATTTTCATATCAACGGAAACCAAAAACTGGGAAGAACACGCCCTCCCTATGTCTGAACCCGTATGGGAAATCTTTGCACGTCGCATGGATGCCTCAGACACACACCTATTTCCTACTCCCGATGCGAAAACGCACATAAGCGATATTCGCTACTGGATACGCGAGGTTCGAGAGGCTTCTGCGGTTAGCTTCATTCCGTATGACCTACGACGCACGTTTATCACAATTGCAGAGTCGCTCGACCTGTCCGGCTACACGCTGAAGCGTCTGCTCAATCACAAGATCATGGATTCGGACGTGACCGCAGGATACATCGTCACCGACGTTGAGCG
>JAPUIA010000183.1 GCA_027297435.1 Gammaproteobacteria bacterium
ACCAACGGCACAAGTGCCTGCAACGCGGCTACGATGCCGTCTCCGGTCGTGGTGAGATCGAGACACATGATGTGGCCCGACGATTCTCCACCGACTTCCCAGCCTCGCTCGTTCAAACACTCCAACACATATCGATCACCAACCTGGGCGCGCACAAAGGGCACGCCGAGATCCTCGAGCGCCCTTTCCAAGCCAAAGTTGCTCATCACCGTGCCTACCACGCCGCCGTTTAGGGTGCCGGCCTGCGTGCGGTGACTTGCGATGATGTAGAGCAATTCGTCACCATCGACGATCTCGCCGAGGTGGTCGACCATCAGCACTCGGTCGCCATCGCCATCGAAGGCAATCCCCACATCGGCTTGGTGCGCCTTGACTTCCTGCACCAGTCGTTCGGGGCTGGTGGACCCATAACCATCGTTGATGTTCACGCCGTCGGGTTCGGCCCCGACGACCGTGATGTCAGCGCCCAGCTCTTCGAAAACGCCCGGCGCGACGTGATAGGTCGCGCCGTGCGCGCAGTCGAGCACAATGCGCAGACCCCGCAATCTGAGCCCGCGACTGACCGTGGCCTTACAAAACTCGATATAGCGGCCCGCGGCGTCGGGCAGCCGCTGTGCCTTGCCAAGCTGATCCGAGGCGACACAAGCCATCTCGACATCCAGCTGGGCTTCGATCTCCAGCTCGACGTCGTCGTGCAGCTTGTTCCCCTTACCGTCAAAGAACTTGATGCCGTTGTCGAAGTACGGATTGTGGGAGGCGCTAATGACGATGCCGGCATCTGCACGCAGTGTTCGGGTCAGGTACGCTATCGCCGGGGTCGGCATAGGCCCCGTCAAACTGACGTCGGCGCCGGCAGAGGCGAGACCGGACTCCAACACTGACTCCAGCATGTAGCCGGAAATGCGTGTGTCCTTGCCGATCAAGATGTGGCAATCACCTTGCCGCGCAAACACCTTACCGACCGCCCACCCCAATCGCAGACAGAATTCGGGCGTGATCGGAAATTGCCCCACCGGGCCGCGTATGCCATCCGTGCCGAAGTATTTTTTACCCATCTACACCTTCCTGATCGGCAACGACATTGGTGCGCTGACCACCTAGTTGTTAGGGTCCGCTAATGTTCCTCAGCCGGGCCGCCAATGGGCGTTTCGCCGCTTGCCGATTCGGAGTCCTGCTTGGTACCGCCGGATTTGGGTGGGTTGGGAGCACGAGGCTTGGCGCCGGCCATGATGTCGTCGATCTGCTCGGGCACCAGCGTTTCATATTCGATGAGGGCGTTAGCCATCATGTGCAGTTTGTCCTCGTTCTCGGCCAGCATCCGTTGGGCTTCACCGTAGCACTCATCGATGATCGCACGTACTTCATCGTCGATGGCCCGCGCGGTCTCTTGTGAATGCGGCTTGCTTTTGATGCCTGCCGACATGCCGAGGAATATCTCCCCGTCATCTTCATCGTACAGGAGCGGACCGAGCTTCTCGGAGAGGCCCCACTTGGCCACCATGTTGCGGGCTAGATGCGTCGCACGTTCAATGTCGTTGGAAGCGCCCGTCGTCACCTTGTCCGGTCCCAAGATCAATTCCTCGGCGGCCCTGCCGCCGAACAAGCCACATATTTGTGCCCTGATCGCTTGTCGGCTCAAGCTGTAGCGATCTTCTTCGGGCAGAAACATCGTCAGACCCAACGAGCGACCTCGGGGAATGATCGTTACCTTGTACACTGGGTCGTGGCCTGGCACGAGCTTGCCGACGATAGTATGGCCGGCTTCATGGTAGGCCGTATTACGCTTTTCTTCCTCCGACATGACCATGGATTTGCGCTCGGCGCCCATCATGATCTTGTCTTTCGCAAATTCGAACTCCTCCATCTCGACCAAGCGCTTACCGCTACGTGCCGCAAACAATGCCGCTTCGTTGACCAGATTCGCAAGATCCGCGCCGGAGAATCCCGGCGTTCCACGCGCGATGATGTTGGGCTCGACGTCATCAGCAAGCGGTACTTTGCGCATATGTACCTTGAGTATCTGCTCTCGACCACGAATGTCGGGCAAGTTCACAACGACCTGCCGGTCGAAGCGCCCCGGACGCAACAATGCAGGATCCAACACGTCCGGACGGTTGGTCGCGGCGATCACGATGATGCCGTCGTTCGGTTCAAAACCATCCATCTCGACCAGTAACTGGTTGAGGGTCTGCTCGCGCTCGTCGTGACCGCCGCCCAAACCTGCGCCGCGATGACGCCCCACAGCGTCTATCTCGTCGATGAAAATGATGCAGGGTGCTTGTTTTTTGGCCTGCTCGAACATGTCGCGAACCCGAGACGCGCCAACGCCAACGAACATCTCGACAAAATCCGAACCGGAAATTGCAAAGAATGGCACCTTCGCTTCCCCGGCAATGGCCCTGGCCAGCAACGTTTTACCGGTGCCCGGTTGTCCCACCATGAGGATACCCCGTGGAATGCGACCTCCAAGGCGTTGAAACTTGCCTGGGTCGCTCAAGAATTCCACTAACTCCTGGACGTCTTCTTTGGCCTCATCCACACCCGCGACATCCGCAAACGTGGTTTTGATTTGATCATCCGATAACAGCCGCGCCTTGCTTTTGCCAAACGCCATGGGACCGCCACGGCCGCCGGGGCCCCCCTGCATCTGGCGCATGAACAACATGAACACCGCGATAATGATCAGGATCGGAAAGCTGGCGATGAGTAGCTGTGCCCAGAAACTCTGCTTTTCAGGCTCCTTGCCGATGATCTCTACCTGATGGTTGTACAGGTCATCCAGGAGTTTTGGATCGTGCACGTCCGGACGTACGACTCGAAATTCATCACCCGATTTACGCACGCCATTAATGAGGCCGTCGCCGATGACCACCTGATGCACTTCGTCGAGGCGTACCTGGTTAAGGAAC
Organism: Gammaproteobacteria bacterium; assembly: GCA_027297435.1. Classification (GTDB taxonomy): domain Bacteria; phylum Pseudomonadota; class Gammaproteobacteria; order Pseudomonadales; family Azotimanducaceae; genus Azophilus. Next base: position 2,910 of record JAPUIA010000183.1, read on the forward strand.
TCCGAGTAGCTGATCTGCTCGGGTTCCGGCGTAACGTTGAAGTTGTTGAATACCGTCAGCAAGACCGCGGCGATGATCAACCACAACAGCAGGTTTTTTCCCATGTCTGACAAAGGGTTACCTCTCTTAGACCCGGCAAAAACTCGAGTCCGATCGCGTCCGAGGCCCCCTGGAGGGCCCTATCAAAGCCTACACCACACGCAAGGGGCGCGCCAATCGCCTACTTCTCACTTAACAACAGGGTTTCGCAGGAAACCTCGCGCAACCCCATAGTTTTCGCGGGAATCGGGCCGAGAGGCAGCCGGTTTCACCAGATTGACCTTGGCGAAGTGTCGTCTGGTTTCCAGGAGCCAAGATTCGACGCCGTCTCCTTGCATTATCTTGACCACGAAAGCGCCGCCTCGTTTCAACCACTTGAACGCCGCGTCGGTCGCCAGGCCCACCAGTTCCATGGACCGCGCCTGGTCGGCAACCCGCACACCAGAGATATTGGGGGCCATATCCGACAAAACAAGGTCTAGACCGGCTGTTCGACCTTGCAACAACTCCGACAATCGCTCGTCTATCTGCGGTTCGCCGATCCGACCCTGCAGCACGACGACGTTGGTGCCGCTTACCGTGACCGGCAACGGGTCGACGGCGATCACGCGGCCCATCGTTAGCCGTTCGCCAAGATAGTCTGTCCAACCGCCGGGGGCGGCCCCCAACTCCAACACCTGAAAGTTGTTGCCGATCAACTTAAAACGTCGGTCGAGATGCCGAAGCTTGTAGTGTGCGCGCGACACCCGCCCTTCTTGGTGGGCACGTTTAACGAAATAGTCGCGCCGCTGCCGGTGCAGCCAGCGCTCGCTGGATTTACTACGTTTGGCCAATATATTCTCGATCTGCGGCCGCCGTCAGAACCAGATGCGAGGCGCCCCTTCGAAGACAATAGCCCCCCTATGGCGAGAAGGGGCAACAGAGCAGAGGGCAGCTTGTGGGCTCGCCCTGCGGGTGGCCACCACAACACCCATAGCTGCGTTGCTCGTCGTCGCCATATCCCCGATATGCCTCCTCGGTGGTCACTGATCCTAAATTTTGCGGCGGTCAGAGCGCCATCCCAACGCAACACTGTCCAACGTGCAACGATTATGGGGCCTAACTGTGTTCGACGCTGTCGATCTCGTACTCGGTATCGCCTCCCGGGGTACTGACGACGGCCGAGTCGCCGACGTTCTTACCGACGATCGCGCGCGCGATGGGCGACATGACCGAAATCTTGCCCTGCTTGATGTCCGCCTCATCTTCGCCCACGATCCTGTAGCGAACTGCATTCCCGGATTCAGCTTCGATCAACGTTACCGTGGCACCGAAAACCACCTTGTCACCGGCCGGGATCTTACCGGTGTCGATCACCTGAGCGTCGGCGAGTCTTCCCTCAATCTCTAGAATACGGCCCTCGTTGAAGCTTTGCTGCTCGCGGGCAGCGTGATATTCAGCGTTCTCCTTTAGATCGCCTTGCTCTCGAGCCTCGGCTATCGCCTGGGTGATCTGCTGACGTAACGCGGTCTTGCGTTGTTGCAATTCTTCGCGAAGTGCTTCGGCACCTTCAACGGTCATCGGATTGGACATGTGTTACGCGTCTTGTTAAATGGGCTAGCTAGTATTTGTCCGGAAATTCACATCCCTGTGAATTTTCTGTTACGCATCTGCAAACGTGGTTTGCAGATGCTCCCATTTCCCCAGAATTTTCTGCAGCTTAACTTCCGAAAATTCGGGAAATGCCGGTGCATACCTGTACCGGACGCTGTCCGGAGCTTTTTCCTTACGCATAATGGTCGGGCATTTCTGCCCTCCACTAGCGCGGCAAGCTCTAGCTCAGCAGCTGCGCGTGAAGATCCTGAAGACAACGTACTTTGATCTCGCCGCCGTTGTCCGAGCTATCTTCGCCGCGCATGTGGCGGATGGCGATGCAAAAGGCTTCACCTCCCGCCAAGGTGGTGGTGTAACACACTTTGTTCTGCAGCGCGAGTCGTCGAATGACCGCCGAATCCGCAATCGATTGTCGACCCTCGGTGGTGTTGACGATCAGGTCAATCTGTTCGTTCTTGAGCATGTCGGCGACGTCTGGCCGACCTTCCGTCACCTTGTTGACGACATCACATTCGATGTCGGCAGCATTCAACTCGCGAGCCGTACCGCGGGTAGCCACGAGCTTGAAACCAAGCTCGAAGAGCTCACGCCCGAGCGGTACGAGCATGGGTTTGTCCGATTCCTTCACGCTGATGAAAGCACGTCCCCCGTTGGGTATCGACTCTCCTGCCGCGAGCGAAGCTTTGGCAAACGCTTCGCCGAAGCTGTCTCCCACGCCCATCACCTCTCCGGTCGATTTCATTTCGGGCCCCAAGATCGGGTCGACGCCCGGAAACTTGTTGAAAGGAAATACCGATTCTTTGACGTTGACACACAGCGGGATAACCTCCTCGAGGAATCCCTGGGATTCGAGGCTGACGCCAGCCATACAGCGGGCAGCGATCTTGGCAAGTGACACACCAATGCACTTCGACACGAAAGGCACCGTCCTCGAAGCCCGCGGGTTCACTTCCAAGACAAAAATGTCGGTGCCTTGAACCGCGAGTTGCACGTTCATCAAGCCCACCACGCCCAGCTCGAGCGCCATCGCCTTGACCTGATCCCGGATACGATCCTGAATGTCGTCGTCGAGCTGATGGGGTGGCAACGCACACGCCGAATCCCCCGAATGAACACCAGCTTGCTCGATGTGTTCCATGATTGCACCAATGACGACCCGCTCGCCGTCACTGACGGCATCGACGTCGACCTCTACCGCTTGGTCCAAAAAACGGTCCAGCAACACGGGTGAGTCGTTGGACACGTCCACCGCGTTTTGCATGTACCGTTTGAGTTCTTCTTCGTTGTAAACGATCTCCATCGCCCGTCCACCGAGGACGTAGGAAGGTCGGACTATGATCGGATAACCGATCTCCCGAGCGCCCGCTACACCGCCTTCGACGCTGGACGCGGTGCGATTGGACGGTTGGCGTAGATTTAGCTTCTCAATCAATCCCTTGAAACGCTGCCGGTCCTCCGCCCGGTCGATGGCATCGGGACTCGTGCCTATGATCGGAACCCCTTCGCGTTCCAAATGTTCGACGAGCTTGAGCGGTGTCTGGCCGCCGAACTGCACGATGACGCCGGTCGGTTGCTCGACCTCGACGATGGCGAGCACGTCCTCGAGCGTGACCGGTTCAAAATACAAGCGATCCGAGATGTCGTAGTCGGTCGAGACGGTCTCCGGGTTGCAGTTGACCATGATGGTCTCGTAACCGTCCTCGCGCATAGCGAGCGCGGCGTGCACACAACAATAGTCGAACTCGATGCCTTGACCGACGCGGTTGGGCCCACCGCCAAGCACCATGATCTTCTTGTTGCTGGACGCGTTGGCCTCGCACTCTTCCTCATAGGTGGAATACAAGTAGGCCGACGCGGTAGGAAACTCGGCTGCACAGGTATCAACCCGACGAAACACCGGATTGATACCGAGGCTTTGCCGCGTGCGGCGCACCTCGTTTTCCGACGACTGCAACAACACGGCCAAACGGATGTCCGAGAAACCCTTACGTTTGAGCGCATACCAATGTTCGGCTTGCAGCTCGTCGATTCGCTTCCCAGCCAGATCCTGCTCGGTCGCCACGAGATCCTCTATCTCGGCGAGAAACCAAGGATCGATAGCCGTTTGATCGCATACTTCTTGCACCGACCAACCGGCGCGAAAAGCATCCGCTACGTACCACAAGCGCTCCGCCCCCGGGACTTTCAGCTCGCGATTGAGCGTCGAGCGGATTTCGTCATCGCCTTCGACGGCGAGCACCGGATCGAGCCCGCTCTTGCCGGTCTCCAGACCTCTCAAGGCTTTCTGCAAGGACTCCTGGAAGCTGCGTCCGATCGCCATGACCTCTCCGACCGACTTCATCTGTGTCGTGAGTCTCGGGTCTGCCTGTGGGAACTTCTCGAACGTGAACCGGGGGATCTTGGTCACGACATAATCGATGCTCGGTTCGAACGACGCTGGCGTTGCACCGCCCGTAATGTCGTTCGCAAGCTCATCGAGGGTATAGCCAATCGCCAACTTTGCGGCGATCTTGGCGATCGGAAATCCGGTCGCTTTCGACGCTAGCGCCGACGAGCGGGATACCCGCGGGTTCATCTCGATCACCAGCATACGACCGTTGTCGGGGTCAACGGCGAACTGTACGTTCGAGCCCCCCGTGTCGACACCGATCTCTCGCAACACAGCGATCGATGCGTTGCGTAGTAGCTGATACTCCTTGTCCGTCAACGTTTGCGCCGGCGCGACGGTGATGCTATCGCCGGTGTGTATGCCCATCGGGTCGAGGTTCTCGATCGAACACACGATGATGCAGTTGTCGCTGCGATCCCGCACGACCTCCATCTCGAACTCTTTCCAACCCAGCAGAGATTCATCGATAAGCAATTCGGTCGTCGGTGAAAGGTCCAGGCCTCGAGTGCAGATGTCGATGAACTCTTCGGTGTTGTAGGCGATGCCACCACCGCTGCCACCTAGCGTGAACGAGGGACGAATGATGCAGGGAAAACCAAGCTGACTTTGCACCTGCAACGCCTCTTCCAGGCTGTGAGCGATGGCTGAGCGTGGCGTCTCGAGCCCGATGCGTTGCATTGCGCGGTCGAACCGCTCCCGATCCTCGGCTTTGTCGATGGCGTCTTGGCTGGCGCCGATCAGCTCGACCCCAAAACGCTCGAGCACACCTTCCCGCACGAGGTCGAGCGCGCAGTTGAGCGCCGTTTGCCCACCCATCGTGGGTAACAGGGCATCCGGGCGCTCCCTCTCAATGATCTTGGCTACCGTCGACCATTCGACCGGTTCAATGTAAGTTGCGTCCGCCATCGCCGGGTCGGTCATGATGGTCGCGGGATTGGAGTTCACCAGCACGACGCGACAACCCTCCTGCCGAAGCGCCTTACAGGCTTGCGCACCCGAGTAGTCGAACTCGCACGCCTGCCCAATCACTATGGGGCCCGCACCAAGAATCATCACGGAATTAAGATCCTCACGCTTAGGCATGTGCTACACCTAAGCAGGCGCCCTGCCCGATCATCATGGGGCCCGCGCCAAATATCGTTACCGTGTCGGTGCGCTTAGGCACGTCGCGACTCCATCAATTCGACGAACTGATCGAAGAGATAGGTGCAATCCTGTGGGCCGGGACTTGCTTCCGGGTGACCCTGAAACCCGAAGGCCGGTCGATCGGTGCGTCGGATGCCCTGCAACGTACCGTCAAACAACGATGCGTGGGTCGCTTCTAAGCAGTTCGGTAGGCTTGCCTCGTCGACGGCAAAACCGTGGTTTTGGCTGGTGATGATGACCCGCTTGCTAGCCAAGTCCTGTACCGGATGGTTGGCCCCGTGGTGACCATGGGGCATCTTGACGGTCTTGGCGCCGCTGGCGAGCGCCAACAACTGATGGCCCAAGCAAATACCGAAGATCGGCAGCTCGCAATCCAACAGCTGCTTTATGGCAGCTATCGCATAGGCACAAGGCTCCGGATCCCCGGGCCCATTGGACAGGAAAATGCCATCCGGCCCGTACGCGAGCGCCGCGTCGGCCGGCGTGGTTGCGGGCACTACCGTCACCCTACAACCCCGGCTGGCCAACAGCCTCAGGATGTTGCGTTTGACGCCGAAATCGTAGGCAACCACGTGCAGCCGCGGCTCAAAGCTCACCCCAAAACCGGCTTCCAGATCCCACGCGGTTTGTTCCCAATCCATGGGTTCCGCGCGTGTCACGACTTTGGCCAAGTCCATGCCTTTCAGGCCGGGGAACGCTCGCGCCTCCGCGAGGGCGGCCTCGACATCGATTTCGGCAATCGCAGCGGTTGCGGTCCGGATACAACCGGCCAGCGCGCCCTTTTCTCGAATCAGCCTGGTCAGACGCCGCGTGTCCACATCTTCGATTGCCACGACGCCTTCCGCTGCAAGGTACTCGGGCAACGTCTGCTGCTGGCGCCAGCTGCTGGCGCGCCGCGGTGTCTGACGAATGACCAATCCGGCACACCAGACCCTGTCCGACTCCACGTCGTCCTGGTTCACCCCGGTGTTGCCTATCTGAGGATAAGTGAGCGTGACGATTTGCCGCGCGTACGAGGGGTCGGTCAGAATCTCTTGATAGCCGGTCATGGCCGTGTTGAAAACCACCTCGCCAACGGTCGTGCCCCGCGAACCGATCGACTGGCCGCGAAAAACGCTACCGTCCTCTAACGCGAGCAAAGCCGGTATCAAATAGAACCTCTGAATCCCAAGTCCGTATCGGAACGTCTATGTCTGACGTTGAAAAAAAGGCGAGACCAACTGCTCCTCCCGAGCATTTCGACCTCGCCTAGGGCACCTCCGACAACCTACTGCGAGCCTTGTCGCCGTGCCCCGTCTTGGGGCCGGTATGTTAGCGGAGTGGCTTGGGAGTTGAAACTACAACTCAGCGAAATCCGAGAAGATCCTGCATGTCGAAGAGACCCTTCGGCTTGTCAGCCAAGAATTGGACGGCGCGCAACGCGCCTTGGGCGAAGTTCATGCGGCTGTGTGCACGGTGGGTGATCTCGATGCGCTCTCCGGTGCCGGCAAACACCACCGTGTGCTCGCCGACGATGTCGCCCCCCCTGATGGACTGAAACCCGATGGTCTGGCGGTCGCGTTCGCCGGTGATTCCCTCGCGCCCGTAGACGGCCACGTCGGACAAGTTTCGGTCCAGCGCCCCAGCCAATATCTCACCCATCCGCACCGCGGTACCCGACGGCGCATCGATCTTGTGGCGATGGTGTGCCTCGATGACCTCGATATCGACTTCATCGCCGAGCGCATACGCTGCTTGTTCGATCAACCGAAAAACCACATTGACCCCTACGCTCATGTTCGGCGCCATCAAGATCGCCACATCAACGGCCGCACTGTGTATGACCTTCAAAGCGTCTTCTTCGAAACCGGTGGTGCCAATCACCAACTGCTTACCTGCACCCTGGCAGGCAGCGACGCATTGCAGAGTCGCTTGGGGGACGCTGAAGTCGATCAGCACATCGAAGGCATCGATATGGGCAGTGATGTCGTCCGCCACCGCCACGCCGAGCTTGCCCACACCGGCGAGTTCGCCTGCATCACTGCCGATCACACTGATGCCGGCGCGCTCAAAGGCCGCGCCAAGGGACACTTGGCCGGCTTCATTGATGGCCTGGATGAGCGTGCGTCCCATACGACCGGCTGCGCCGGTGACCGCGACTCGCCGCATAGCTTTCCCCTTTTTCGGGCAAGATGTCACGATCTTGCACCACAAGATATACCCTAATCCTCGGCAACAAGATAAGCCTGCTCTACGGCTTTAGGTTATCGAAGAAATCCCTGACGCCTTTGAACCAACTGCTTTCCTTCGGCGAGTGTTTACCACCGCCGCGTTCAAGCGTCCTCTTGAATTCTCGCAGCAGCTCTCTCTGGGCATCGTTTAGCTTCACGGGCGTCTCGACCGAGACTTTGCATAACAGATCGCCCACGCTACCACCCCGCACCGGGGTGACACCCTTGCCACGCAATCGAAACATCTTCCCCGTCTGCGTTTCCGTGGGAATCTTCAACTTCACGCGACCGTCCAACGTCGGCACTTCAAGTTCGCCACCCAACGCCGCATCGACGAACGAGATAGGCACGTCGCAATACAGGTGTTTACCTTCGCGCTGAAAGATCGCGTGCTCGCGCACCTCGATCTGTACATAAAGATCACCGGGAGGTCCACCGTGGAGGCCGGCTTCACCCTCGCCCGCCAAGCGAATGCGATCACCGGAGTCAACCCCGGCTGGAATTCTCACAGACAGCGTCTTGCGTTTTTCGATCCGGCCACCACCACCACAGGTACGACATGGGTCGGTAATGACCTTGCCCGCACCACGACAACGAGGACAGGTCTGCTGCAGTGAGAAAAACCCTTGAGCGACCCGAATCTGACCGCTGCCACCACAGTCGGGACAGGTTGTTGGCCTCGTGCCCGGCTTGGCGCCACTACCATCGCAGTCTTCGCAAGCCGTGAGCACCGGAATGCCAACTTCCACGCTGTCGCCGTTGACGGCTTGCTCGAGTTCCAGTTCTAGCGAATAACGCAGATCGGCCCCGCGTTGCACGCTGGTGCGCCCAGATCGGGCACTGCCGAATATGTCGCCGAACACGTCGCTGAAAATATCACTGAAACTGCCGTCGAATCCGCCACTCATGCCGCCGGTGTTGGGATCCACGCCGGCGTGACCGAAACGATCATAGGCGGCACGTTTCTCTTGATCCGCGAGCATCTCGTAGGCTTCAGAAGCTTCCTTGAACCTCTCTTCCGCGTGCACATCATCCGGATTGCGATCCGGATGATGCTTCATGGCAAGCCGCCGATAGGCCTTCTTGACCTCGTCCTCGGACGCGCCTCGATTGAGCCCTAGGACTTCGTAGTAATCGCGTTTTGCCATGCAACTCCCCGACTAAACGACGCGAGCTGACGACTATTTGTCGTCGTCTTTCACCTCTTCGAACTCGGCGTCGACGGTATCACCGGTTGCCTCTCCAGCGTCGTCTTCTGCCTCCGCGCCTTGGGCGCCCTGCGAGGCCTCGGCTTGTTCGGCATACAACTTCTGAGCAAGATTCGCAGACGCTTCCGACAACGCTTGCATTTTCGCCTCGATATCTGCCTTGTCGTCACCTTTGATGGCTTCATCCAGAGCCGAAGCGGCACCCTCGATTGCCGCCTTCTCGTCGTCGGTGGCTTTATCGCCCGCTTCGATAACCGTCTTGCGCGCAGCGTGCGCCAAGCTGTCGGCTTGGTTGCGCAAGTTCACCATCTCGGCAAACTTTTCATCCTCCGCAGAGTGAGCTTCTGCGTCACGCACCATCTGGTCGATCTCGTCCTCCGACAACCCACTGGAGGCCTTGATGATAATCGACTGCTCTTTGCCGGTGGCTTTGTCCTTGGCGGACACGTTCAAGATACCATTGGCGTCCAGATCGAAGCTCACCTCGATCTGTGGCATACCACGTGGCGCCGGTGGGATATCGGCGAGGTCGAAACGACCGAGCGATTTGTTGGACACCGCCTGCTTGCGCTCGCCTTGCAACACGTGAATGGTCACCGCCGTTTGATTGTCGTCAGCCGTCGAGAACGTTTGCTGTTTCCTGGTCGGGATGGTGGTGTTCTTCTCGATCAACACACTCATGACCTGACCCAAGGTCTCGATACCAAGCGATAGGGGCGTTACGTCCAAGAGCAACACGTCTTTGACGTCGCCTGCCAAGACCGCAGCTTGAATGGCCGCTCCGATGGCGACGGCTTCGTCCGCGTTGACGTCCTTGCGGGCGTCCTTGTCGAAGAATCCTTTGACCTTCTCCTGCACCAGGGGCATGCGGGTCTGACCGCCGACCAAAATGACATCGTCGATTTGGCTAACACTCAATCCGGCATCTTCCAACGCGGTGCGGCAAGGCCCCATGGTGCGCTCGACGAGATCTTCAACCAACGCCTCAAGCTTGGCCCGGGTGAGTTTCATCACCAGGTGCTTAGGTCCCGTCTGGTCTGCTGTGACATAGGGCAGGTTGATTTCGGTCTGCTGGCTGTTGGAGAGCTCAATTTTGGCTTTCTCCGCAGCTTCTTTGAGGCGTTGCAGAGCCAATGGATCGTTGTGCAGGTCGATGCCGTTTTCCTTCTTGAACTCATCGGCCATGTAATCGATAACCTTGAGATCGAAATCTTCGCCACCGAGGAACGTGTCTCCGTTGGTCGAAAGCACCTCGAACTGGTGTTCGCCTTCGATCTCGGTGATCTCGATGATCGAGATGTCGAAGGTGCCACCACCTAGGTCGTACACCGCAATCGTGGTGTCGCCGCGTTTTTTGTCTAGCCCGTAGGCGAGCGCCGCGGCTGTCGGTTCGTTGATGATGCGCTTCACTTCCAGGCCGGCGATGCGTCCCGCGTCCTTCGTCGCTTGACGCTGTGAATCGTTGAAGTACGCGGGCACTGTGATCACCGCTTCGGTGACGACCTCGCCGAGATACTCCTCGGCGGTCTTTTTCATCTTCTTCAGCACTTCAGCCGAGATCTGCGGCGGCGCCAGCTTCTCGCCTTTGACTTCAATCCACGCATCGCCATTGTTAGCCTCGGCGATCGTGTAAGGCACCATCTTGATGTCCTTCTGCACGACGTCGTCGCGGAACTTACGGCCGATGAGGCGCTTCACCGCGAACAGCGTGTTGATGGGGTTCGTGACGGCTTGGCGCTTGGCGTTCTGACCAACGAGAATCTCGCCCTCGTCGGTGTAGGCGATGATCGAGGGGGTAGTTCGATCCCCCTCGGAATTTTCGATGACCTTGGCATCACCCCCGTCGAGCACCGCCACACAAGAGTTTGTGGTGCCTAAGTCGATACCGATGATCTTGCCCATTGTCCTAATCTCCAAATTGTCTTTGCTACCCACCAGACCAAGCTAGTCGGGCAGTTCGCTCGTACCGCTGAACCTCTTACTAAGATTGGGGTTAGCGGGTGCTTTTCAATGCCTATTCGGTTCTTGTCCGGAAATTCGGCTCCTGATTTCGCCGCAGGCGCCGCGAATCTTCCTCTGTCGGTTTTCTACGAAAACCTCGCATTTTCCGTACGTATTACGGTCGGGCATCCCTTCCCTCCACGAGTGCGGTCTCGGAATGCTTTGCATTCCGGACGAGCACTAGCCGTTCTCGTCGGCCTCTTCTATGCCATCTTCAGGACCATCGTCGCTGGGCGCCTTGGCGACGATTACCTTGGCTGCCCGGATTAGCCGCCCATTCAACAGGTAACCCTTCTGCATAACCTCCATCACGGAGTTAGGCTCGGCATCCGGATTTTCTACCATCGCGATGGCTTCGTGATGCTCCGGATTGAACGGTTCGCCGAGCGGATCGATTTGTTCGATGCCGTTCTTGCCGAGCGTCGCCAGGAACAGCTTCAGTGATAGATCTACGCCCTCGGCCGCGGCGGTTGCCGCATCCGTGGTTGCCGCACCCTCGACCGCCTTTTCCAAGCTATCGATGACCGATAGCAATTCGGCGGCAAACCGCTCGAGGGCAAATTTGTGCGCGTTTTCCACGTCGCGTGTCGCGCGACGGCGAACGTTTTCCACCTCGGCCTGCGCCCTGAGTGCCGTGTCTTTCAGACCCTCCACCTCGGCTTGCGCGTTTTCCAGCGCCGTCTGTAAATCAACCTCCGGAGCAGCTTCGACGTCTTCAACGGTGGGCTCTTCGGCCGCGTCCAAAGTGGGCTCATCAATGGTTGTCTCATCGGCTTGGTCTACGGGTTCGTCGATGGCCGTCTCATCGGTTTCGCCGGTGGTTTCGTCGATGGCCGTCTCATCGGCTTTGTTTGTGGGTTTGTCCGCCATGTTCCTGAATAGCTCCCGTACCAGTGGCGCTATATGGGGACACCGGACCCGGTTTCAACCCCAACGCTCTAACCGACGCGCGTGATTATGGGTGCTTCAGGGCATAGCCCAGCATGCGAGCGGTCATGTCGACCACGGGGATGACCTTCTGATAAGCCATGCGGGTGGGACCTACCACCCCCAACACGCCCGCGACCTGCCCGTTTACGGTGTACGGCGAGGCCACCAAACTCAGTTCGTCGAGCACTCCGTACCCCGATTCTTCGCCGATGAACAGCTGTATGCCGCGAGCGTCGAGGCTTTGATCCAACAGGTGCAGAACGCTGCCCTTGCGCGAGAAAGCCTCGAACAGGCCGCGCACCGTCTCGGTATCCTCGCTCATGTCCAACAGTCTCGACTCACCCGAGACGACGAAGGCGGCATCCTCGCCCATCGGCATGTCAAATGCCTGCGTCGCCATATCGAGAGCCGCTTGCATCAGGCTGTCCATGCGGTCCTTGTCTCGTTGCATACTTTGCAACAGCCCGCGGCGTACGCTTACCAGCGAAAGACCACCGAACTCCCGGTTGATAAAGTTGGCCGCCTGGAGCAAGTCAGAGTCTTCATACTGGCTCTTGGTATGGATGACCCGGTTCTGCACTTCTCGGTCATTGAAGACCAGAATGACCAGTACGCGGTCACCCTCTAGATTCAGAAACTCGACGTGTCGCAGGGCAGATTGATCGCGCCGGGGCAACGTCACGATACAGGTCATCTTTGTCATGTGAGACAGTAGATTGGACGCCATCTCGACTAATTCCGACGGCGGTAGGTCGGGGTTCAGATGTTCTTCCAGACTGTGTATACCCGCTTCGTCGAGCGGCTCGATCGACAGCAGACTGTCGACGAAAAAGCGCAAGCCCTGGCTCGTCGGCACCTTGCCCGCGGACGTGTGCGGCGACTTGACGTACCCTCGGCCTTCCAACTCAGCCATGATGTTGCGCACCGTGGCCGCGCTCACATCCACATTGGGTTGCTCCGCGAGCGCTTTGGACGCCACCGGCTTGCCGTCATCGATATAGCTCTCGACCAACAACTTGAATAGCTGCTGGGCCCGATCATCGACTGGTTCGTTCGCTGTCATGATGCGTTGTATTACGCTCTCACCATCCGGTTACATTACTATGGATTTTTCTAGGTACACGTCAAGGCGTTGCTGAAACATCTGACCGTTCGCAATTTCGCCCTGGTCGAAGCCCTCGATATGCATTTCGAAGGGGGCTTGACCGTGTTGACCGGTGAGTCGGGGGCTGGCAAGTCGATCTTGCTGAACGCGCTTGGGCTAGTGCTTGGCGAGCGGGCGAGTACCGACGTCGTTCGCCCAGGCGCCGAGCGCGCCGAGGTCAACGCGGAGTTCGATCTAACCGGCAATGACGCGGCAATTCGGTGGCTCGCCGAACAAGAACTCGGTGACCTGGATCAGCCGAAGCGTTGTTTGCTGCGCAGAGTGATGAATCGAGACGGTCGTTCCCGCGCCTTCATCAATACGACCCCGGTCACCCTGCAGGTAATGCGCCAGTTGGTCGAGGGTCTCGTGGACATTCATGGACAGGATGAGAATCAGCGCCTCGCACACAAAGACGTGCAGCTCTCATTGCTGGATGCATATGGGGTCAGCGCCGAAGCCACCGATTCCATGGCGGCAGCTTTCCGTGCATGGAAGGCAACGCTCCGGCAAGCGGTAGAACTCGAAACAAAGCTCACCAACATCGAGAACCGAGCGGCGCTGTTGCGCTATCAGCTTGACGAATTGCAGGAGCTGAACTTGGTAGATGGTGAGTTCGAGACGCTGGACGCCGAATTTAGGCGCCTGTCCCAGGCACAGTCCATCAAAGAGACGGTGACCCAAGCGATCGATGCCCTCAGCGAGCTGGATGTCGTCCGGCGGAACCAACGCGACTTGGCGGTAGTCGATGATAATCACCCGATGCTCAATGCCGCCCGCGACGCGCTAACGTCGGCAAGCGAGCTCACCGACGACGCGGTACACGACCTAAGAGGCTATCTGCAAACTCTGGACATGGATCAGACGCATCTGACCGAGCTGGAAGAGCGCTTGAACCTCGTCCACGATCTCGCCCGCAAACACCGTGTGCCTTCCGAGGGTTTGAGCAGCCACCACCGGGCTCTCAGCGACGAACTCAGCTCGCTCGACGCTGATCAAGGTCAACTCGAAACCCTGCAGCAGGCGGCGGCCGGCCACCGCCAGACGTTCGAACACATTGCCGAGGACGTCGGTCGGCAGCGACGCAACGCAGCCGACGGATTCGCATCCGAGGTAAGCGCTTGTATCGGCACCCTCGGCATGACCGGTGGCAGCCTAAGCGTGCAATTTCTGCCAGCCGATTCGGAACGTGGACTTGAAAGCGTGGAGTTTCAAATAATCGCCAATCCCAAGTATCCCGCCGGGCCGTTGAGCAAGTTGGCGTCCGGTGGAGAACGTGCCCGCATCAGCCTCGCCATCCAGGTCGTGGCAGCGGAGAAAACCCAGCTACCCTGCCTGGTACTCGATGAAGCAGACGTCGGTGTCGGCGGCACGATGGCCGACATCGTCGGACGGTTGCTCCGCTCTTTAGGCACCCACACCCAAGTGATCTGCGTCACCCACGCCCCTCAGGTAGCCGCGCTAGGCGACGCGCATTTCCGAGTAGAGAAAGATTCGGAGCAGGACACCCAGATTCAGTTCCTCGACACGGATGCGCGTATCGAAGAACTCGCCCGGATGCTCGCCGGTGCCGACGTTACCGAAAAAACCCGCTCCTATGCCCAAACCTTGTTGGACGAGGCTACGGCACGAACGCTTCATTAGAGCAGCAGGGCAACTCTAACGACCTATCGCGAGCCTGCATTGGCGTGAAACTTCGTTTCACCCGACTTGCGCACTTTTTTCGAAAGGACGTGCAGCGTCAGCGCCGCGCGCGCAAACCCAAGTTGGCGCCGTTCTGCGGTAACCCCTCCTTTCCCATAAAAGAGGGGGCCGTGGCTCTGCCCCGCGCGCGGCTTGCAGGCGCGCCTGCAAGCAGGCGTAGCTTTGTTGGACCCGCTTGCCGTATGCCAGATACTGTCTGCGCGGCTCCGCCTTGCTGGTAACGCGGAGAGCCTACGGCGCGGCCGCGAGAGGTTGTTAGAGGTGCCCTTTAGTCGCTAAGATGCGCGGCTCGTTCTAACGACCTCGATGATTGATGGGATTTCGCACTGCAA
>JAPUIA010000184.1 GCA_027297435.1 Gammaproteobacteria bacterium
AGGTCCGAATCGCGGTAGCCGGCGGCGCCGAGCGTTGACAGCAGCTGGGCATATACCTTGAGTTGGAGGGGGATTCCCACCAGCCTAATCTTGATCCGGTCGAGGACACCAGTGGGCTCTACAGCGTCCTGGCTTTCGTCCAACGGCAATGCCAGAAGACGTGCGCCCTCCGGGTTTGCCGGATTGACGGACTTGCCACCGAACGCACCCCACACCATCGCACCGTTCAACCTGTCGCGGAGGCTCGAACCCATGAGGCCGGGAATCACGACGATCGGATTTCTGTCCGGCGCGTGGTAGCTCGCCGATTTGTTGTAGATGAGTTCGAGCTGTGCTTGACCGGCGCAGCTCGTCAGCCCGAGCGCGCAGACGAGAATTGCAAAGCGTCCCTTCACGGACCGCTGGCGATAGTTCCTCAACACGGCTTCAAACTCGGACTCCCCATGTCGCCTACCCGAGGCTGTCAGCCTCACGTTCCCTGAGTCCCACTCAGGTGCTGTATCAACCTCCACCTTTCACATCAATGGCTGCTCACCACTAGCTATATCTGCCCGTGTATTCCGCCGGCCAGTAATCCCACAAGGCGTGGTGGAGCACGCAACGATTATCCCAGATCACGATGGCGTTTTCCGACCACCTGAAGCGGCACTAAAAGTAGGCGAACGAACGAATTCGGGTCCTACCTCAGGATATGAGAAGGCGGCACCCCTTGCATGAAACGAAGAAGCGGGCCCTTACCAGCTACAGACAAGGTGGCCAAGGTGCCTAACTCAACGGGCGAAGATCCTGCAACATGGTTGGGATAAGCTCGGACACGGTCGGGTGGATGGGTACGGACCGGGAAATCACCGTGTAGGGTCTTTTGGCGTACATGACATCGAGCAGACTATGCACGGCCTCGTCCCCGTTCAGTCCCAGCAGCGCCGCTCCCAAAATCTCTTTCGTTTCGGCGTCTACCAAGACCTTCATGAAGCCGCGTGTATCACCGAATTCGCGTGCGCGACCGACACGTGACATCGGCCGCATACCGATCAACGCTGGCCGGCCGGATGCTCTAACCTCTCGCTCGGTCATCCCGACACGGCCAAGCGGAGGATCGACGAATAGCCCGTAACAGGTAAAGCGATCACTGACGCGGCGTGTGTCACCGTCGAGCAGATTCGCTGCAACAATCTCGAAATCGTTGTAAGAAGTATGCGTGAAGGCACCTCGGCCGTTGACCTCTCCCAACGCCCAGATTCCCTCTACCTGCGTGCGCAGCTCATCGTCAACCGGAATGAAGCCACGTTCATCCAGTTCGATACCGGCGTTTTCCAACCCTAGATCATCGGTATTCGGCACCCGTCCAACCGCAACCAGGAGATCGGTGCCCTCCTCTTCTTCGGGCCCTTCTTCACAGCTCACCTGCACCGCGACGCCGCCGTTCGTTCGACGCACGGCCAAGCACGCCGCCGCAAGTCGAAATCTGACGCCCTCGCCCTCGAGGATTTCGCGCACCGCTGCCGCAACGTCATCGTCTTCGCGCATCATCACCTGCGGTTGCATTTCTATTACCGTCACTTCGCTACCGAAGCGACGGTACATCTGCGCGAATTCGAGACCGATATAGCTGCCGCCGACAACGAGCAGATGCTTTGGCAAGTAGTCGACGTCGACCATCGTCGAGTTGGTGAGATAGGGGACGTCGGCCGCCTCGAGCCAATCCGGGACGCGCGCGCGTGCACCGACATCGACGAAAAACCACTTTGCCGTGTACCGCGATCCGTCAACTTCGACGGTGTGCGGGTCGACGAACCGAGCGTGACCAAGAATCACATCGACCCCCTCCATCCCGTCGAGCCATGCGGTCACACCTTGCTCGGATGCGCCGGCAACCTCATCTTTTCTGGCTTTGACTTTCTTCATGTCGACCCGGACATCGCCTGCCACCTCGACGCCGAACTTGCTCGCCTCGCGCGCGTAGTAGGCGACCCGCGCACTACCGACGAGCGTTTTGGTGGGAATGCACCCGACGTTCACGCAGGTGCCACCCATCCGGTGTCGCTCGATCACGGCCACTCGATGACCGGCTTGTCCCAGTCTTTCGGCCAACGGTGGGCCAGCCTGGCCGGCCCCGATCACAATTGCATCGTATTCCACAGTGCCCCCAAGCGTTCATCCGATCGCGAGCGCTAGACCATACTCCATCAACCGCTATTGATTAAGGGTATGGGAAACCACCAACGAGGTGGCTCGGGGGCCAGGAATCGAACCTGGATCTTCGGAGTCAGAGTCCGACGCGCTGCCAATTGCGCCACCCCCAAAATCCCCAGATCAAGCCTCGAGACGCTCGGTATCGACAATACGGTCGAGATCGCCACTGACTTGAAAGGCACGCAGGTCATCGAAACCGCCAACGTGTACATCACCGATGAAGATCTGCGGTACCGTTCGACGCTGCGAGCGGACGACCATCTCTTGCTCGCTTTCGCCGTCGTCGGTCACGTCGATCTCTTCAAACGCCCAACCCTCATCGTTCAACAATGCCTTCGCTGCATGACAGTATGGACACCAGCTCTTCGTGTAGATCTCGATGTGATTCATTGCCGTCTCCTATACTTGAGAAACGTTTAAGCGCGATTGCCTTTGATTAGCAAGTACAGCGAGACCAGCAACAAGGTTACCTGAAACTCGCTGCCACCCATCGGAAAAGCTTCGTTCGCAACGAAGTTCCACTGGCCCCAGTGCACCATTGCGATGGCGCCGACCATGACGGGGACGAAGAAGCTCGCACCGAGGCGCGTCACCCAATCTCGCGTGAAGCCCCCGGCAACCACCAAGATACCGCCGACGAACTCGGCGAGAGTGACGAGTAGCGCCACGGTGTAAGACAGATTCATCATGTTGGCGAATTGCTCAACACCGGCTAGTTTGCCGGCCCCGTGATATATGAACACGCTCGCGAGTGCGACGCGTAGCGCCCAATGCGCATGCTTTGCGGCAAGCTCGTTCAAGCCTCGGCTCGTGGCTAGGGTGTGGCTATTTCCTGTAATTACTTCTGACATCGTGATCTCCTTAACAATCGTATGTAATTGGTCGACCGCAGTGCACCGATGCGTTGCATCGTCACCCGCATTTCTGTCGAAACTGTTAATGAGTCGCCGAAGTGGCGAAAACCTTACAAGCGATGTTTCACGATCTTAAAATGTGAGCTTACGGCCCTTGCTGCAGCCGATTTCGGATGCGTTCGCGCGCCGTCTCGTCAAGTTCGGCAGCTTCGGTCAGTTGTTCTTCGCCGGCTTCGGCACACGCGCGCTGCAAGAATTTGAGCTGCCGTGCATACCGGTTACACAGGTCACATCCGAATAGGTGTAATCGCAACATCAGACGCTCACGCAACGTGAGTGTTCGATCCAATCGCTCGGAAATGAGCTGTGCCGTTTCCTCACACGTCAACATCTTGCTGCCACTTTTCAAACCACCGATTTTGGAGACACTGTCGTAGGCGCTTACGCGCCCGTGACAGCATGACCCAGAGGTTGTTCTTGGTCGAAATATCCAACGTCGCCAGCAACTCCTCTGTACCTAGGCCATCGAGTTCACGTAGCGCAAACACGGTGCGCAGATTTTCCGGCAATGTATCCACACAGCCACGCAACACGCCCCAGAATTCGTCTTGCTCGACAGCTTTCTCGGGCGTTCGCCAAGGGTCGATCGACACGGCCCAGCTTCCCTCATCATCGAAATCGTGATCCTGTTCATCGCTCCATTCGTGCTGCAGTTGCTTCTCGCGCGACGACTGTCGAAAGTAGTCCAAGACCTTGTGTCTCAGGATGCCAACCAGCCATGTCTGCTCGGTCGAACCCCCTTCATAGGTTGCTACGGCACCGATCGCTGCTAAGAACGCGTCCTGGACAAGGTCCTCGGCGACTGTTTTATCCCGTACCCGTGCGACGGCATAACGAAACAGGACGTCGCCGTAGCGATCGAGCCACGCATTTGGGTCTAGCTTCTCTGCCACCAAACGCCCGCGTAACATGCTTCAACCTCGCCGGTCATGTTCATGAGTCGTTTTTGATCGAAAAACCTTACACGGAATCTATTTGCCGCCATTGCAGCGTCGCTGGAGCTGTTTCAGGCTGACGATGAGAGCGCCCCCGTCCGTCATCGCTTGCAGGTATTCGTTGTCCATGGCTCGCGCCTAGATGTCCAAAACGATCGGGGCCGACTCGGCGCCGGCCGTTGCGTCGCGAGGCGCGGCAGCGGGATACGCCGTACAGATCAACGCCATCCCCTCGGGGGGCGGCGCGGCTGGCGGGTCTGAGTAGTCCACAGCCCCCGCCAACAAAGCTACAGCGCAGGTCTGACAAACCCCCGAACGGCAGCTGTACGCGGCCTCTATTCCCTGCGACTCGACGAGGTCGAGTAACGACCCTTTATCAGGGTCCCAAATCGCCTCGACACGCGATTTCGCAAACTGGACGGAAACGGGACCCCGACCTTCGAGATCGATCGTCGTGGCATGTTCCGGGCGCGTCGCTGCCAGGGCCTTACCTGTGCCGAAGTATTCGTAGTGGATACGCTCATCGGCAATGTTCATCTCTTTGAGGTCCTGATAGATAGACTCCATGAAAGGTCCAGGACCACAAACGTAGAACTCGTAGTCATCGAAAGGCAGCAACGATTTCAGGAGCGCCACGTCGACCCGTCCTACGCTGTCGTAATCTCGACCTTCGATTTCAGTCTCGCCTGGCCGGCTGAACCGAAAGTGCGTCTCTAGGAGGGGCCATGTGGCGGCCGTCTCGCGCACAAATTGGCCAAAGGCATGCTCACCGGCATTACGTGCGCCGTGAATGAACCACACCTTGCGCGTGCACCCGCAGGTCTGTCGATCGCTGTCGAGCCGTTCCAGCATGCTGATCATCGGGGTGATGCCGACGCCCGCGCTAATCAACACCACACTGCGCGTGCTGGATCTGTCGAGACTGAACTGGCCGCGGGGATTCAGCGCGCGAATCGTTGTACCGGCAACGACGTGGTCATGAAAGAAGTTCGAGACGGCGCCTGGCGGCGCATCGGCTGTCCGTGGTTCGCGTTTGATCGACAGCCGGTAATATTCGCCGTTCGGAGCGCTGGAAATCGTATACGTACGGTACACGGGCCGTTCACCTCCCGGCGGCAGAATCTCGATCGGCAAGAACTGTCCGGCACAGTGGCAAACGATGTCCCCGTCGTCGCTCGGTTGCAGATAGAACGAGGTGATGTTATCGCTCTCGCGCTCCACCTTCGCGACGGTGTAGTCCCGATAGGTATTGCCAATCTCGCGCGCGGCGCGCCTTTCGGCCACCGCCTCCCACGAACCGGTCTGTTCGACGAAGGGCGAATAGTCGACGAACGAAAACGCCAGTGGCAAGGCGTTCTCGACGAGCCGCGCTTGCTCTAGGTTGAATCGAACCAGCCGTTCCGCTCCAGTGAACGCGGTGAGTTCCTCGCCTTCCCAGATCACACTTGCGGAACACGCAAGGTAGAGCAAATCGCCGGTCGCAAAGTCGATGAACAACAAGCCAGCAAGCGGGTTGAGCAGAATATTACCGAGCGTGTTGAAGTGATTATTACCCGTAAAGTCAGGAAAGGTGAGTGTCGAATCGTCATCGATGCGCACGAACCCGGGCTTGCCACCGCGATGCGATACGTCCGTACCTTGCGCTGCATCATCGTCGTCCGCCGAGTAGTTCGTGGCGATGAAGAAATGATCGGCCGACGAAATGATCTCGCGGGCGCGTTCATCGAGTCGCTCCGTTTGACGTACAACGCGTTCCTCACCTATCGAATCGACTGCATCGCCGAACTCGACGCTACGAGCCTGGATGTACTTCGGGCAGTTGCCAAAGCTCTGGTCCACGTGGACGCGCATCTCGTTCTCATCGACCCCGATGAGTCGGCCGGTGAGCCGATTGCGCCGACGCTCCTGATAGTCGATACCCAGAAAGCCGAGTCGTGTACCGTCAATGAGTGATTCGTTTAACGGGTCGCCGAAAGTCGGCCGTGCCGCAATCGTCAGCGTCGTCGCGTCCGGTGTGGAAATAAATCCGGGGCGCCCCGCCAAGAGCGATGCCCACGGGCGGCCAGCGCTGTCCACGGAACCGACGATCAGATACGGTAGGCCAGCGTAGAACTCTCGATGCTGGTCGGGCAGATGATCACGAATGAATCGCTGACCGATATCCTCGACCTGCTCCCGCATCTCAAGGCGAGTCTGGATGTCCTGCTCGCCCTGATGGAATGGGGAAACTGCTGCCATAATCGTCCCTCCCGGTCAGCACCCACATCATATGCCGACTCCAATGAGGCGACTACTCAACGCAGGTTGGTCATAGCGAAAGGTGACCGACCACGCTACCGGACGGAGTAGCCAGTTTGGTTGGCATCGTTTGAATGACACTCCGGTGCGTTCAACGGCGCGGCGCTCAAGTCGTGACAGGCACTTCCCGTGTCGACTAGCGCCAGTCACACTGGAGCTTTGATAAGGATGGCTTCGTACGCGCCCTCCATTCCCCCACCTCCTATCAACTTTTTGTCAAACGCATCACCAAAAGTTGCGATTCACAAATAGTTGTGAATTGTGTTGATAGGTAACTCTTTGAAACTAAATGATTTATCTAGTTGGTACGATTGATGCTCTATTCAACTCAACGCGACCACAGAAATCACTGATGAGCAAGTTGACAGCGAAAACCTTCCTCATTCCACCGTTTACGGCAGCGACCGCGCGTAAGAAGGCGAAAGTGGCGGAAGATGCAGCGAGCGAATAGTGCACCCGGCGGGGCCTCGGATCTCTCCCCCCTCTCCATCCCCTACCGAGGCCCCGCCACTTTTTTGCGAGGACAATCGACATGACCTTTGACCGAACCGCAACATCGACCTACAACACGGAGATCTTCATGGAGCGTGCGGCACAACCGATGTACGGCCGCGTCGCGACTATGGTCACCGTCAAAGACAAACTCATGGCGCTCACCCGTTCGGAGTGCGAGCGCAGGCTATTCCATCGCTGGCTCAACGCGGCGCCATGTGCGGTCCGAGGGAGAGATCGGCTACCATTTGAAATCGCCGTTCACCGCATCGGCAATGGAGGCTAACGATGAGCGAACCCATTACCCAAGGCGTCCACCATATCGGTTTGACTGTGCCAGACATCGAAGTGACTGGAGCGTTTTTTCGCGATGTCCTAGGTTACGACCAAGTGGGCGAGAAACCAGACTACCCGGCGGTGTTCGTGTCCGATGGCAACATCATGATCACGCTGTGGCAAGTCGCCGACCCGGCGACTGCCGCGCCCTTCGACCGGCGTACTGTGACTGGGCTGCACCACCTTGCCTTAAAGGTGGACGGTCGCGAATCGCTCGATGCATTGCATGCAGTCCTTGCCGCTCATGACGAGGTCGACGTCGAGTTCGCCCCCGAGCTGTTGGGGGCAGGTCCGACCGCACATATGATGTGCGCGATTCCCGGTGGGGTACGCGTCGAGTTCATCGCACCCGGCGGATAGCAACAAACCGGCTATGTTCTCAGATCGTTCCTAGAGTAGTCACGGTAGTTCGACAAGTGGAACGTAGTCGTATTTCCTAGGCGCTCCAACGATTTGTTAGGCCGCCGTATTAGTATCAGAGGTCGAGATCGACCAGGGATGGATGGTCGTCCGGCCTTCTTCCGAGAGGCCAGTGATATCTGCGATCAGCCTGTGCGATTGGAAGATCGTTAATACTCGCGATGCGACGTTGCATTAAACCACTGTCAGCAAACTCCCAATTCTCGTTTCCGTACGACCGATACCAATTGCCGGAATCGTCGTGCCATTCATAGGCGAAACGCACCGCGATCCGCCGATCACTGTACGCCCACAAGTCCTTAATTAATCGGTAATCCAGTTCCTTCGCCCATTTACGTGTTAGGAATTGCACGATCGCGTCCCGTCCCTGTAAAAACTCAGAACGGTTTCGCCACACACTATCGACGGTATATGCAAGCGAAACCTTGGCGGGACTGCGAGAATTCCAAGCGTCTTCCGCCATCCGGACTTTCTGCACAGCACCTTCCAAATCGAATGGCGGAAGTGGTGGGCGGGGTTCATCTGTTAGAGACATGCGTTTCCTGACTCCCAATTTGATGGCAGCCGAACTAGGATTATCCACCGAACCTATTGGATAGAACCCCGTCTAGGGATACGTTTCAGTAACGACAGCCTATCAGACGTGAGCGACCCAGCGAACCATCAAAATTCATGGTCTGTCCGGACAGGTAGTAAACAAACCGGCTATGCCGGCGGCCGCTCCGCAATGACGCCTTCGTCAAGCAAACGATCCACATTGTGGTCATCATAGCCGAGCCAACCGGTTAGGACCTCGCGATTGTGTTCGCCCAACAGCGGCGCGGTGTGCCAATCCGATCGGTCGAGCTCACCATCGATGACGATGGGCGATCCGGGAAACGTCATGTTCGGGTGGCCAACGCGGGTAAGCTCGACGAAGAACTTTCTATGTTCGACCTGCTTGTCGGCGAGGAAATCGGGCGTGATGTTTACCGGGCCGGCAGCGATACCGGCCGCTTGAAGGATGGTCGTGAGTTCATGCTTGTCGAAGTCTTTCGTGCCTTTGCGGACGATGGATTCGAACTTCACGCGCTCGGCTTCGGTGCGGCAACTCACGGCAATCCACTCATCCTCACCTTGCGTCCGCAAGACGGCTGAGAAGGCATGCGCTGGATGATCGTTACCGATCGGCTTGGGATCGTGACCGAGCTGCTTGTCCAACAGGAAGTCGACGTGAAAGCTGACACCTGCCTCATGCAAGGACAGCTCAACGAAAGCACCGAGCCCGGTCTCGCGCCG
>JAPUIA010000185.1 GCA_027297435.1 Gammaproteobacteria bacterium
GAGAATCGCTTCACTGGACTGGATCGCATCGGTGACGCCAAACAGTTGTCGGTCGGGTTGACGACACGGTTCGTCAATCGGAACACCGGCCGCGAGTACTTCCGCGCGAGCCTCGGTGAGATCGTCTATTTCGAAGACCGCGAGGTGACGCTCGACGGCGTCCGGGACGCCGATGATTTTCAAGATACCTCGGCCATTGCGGCAGAACTGGCGTCGCACCTGGCAGAGCGTTGGAAGATAGCCGGCAATATCGTGTGGGACCCGAATGACAATCAGGTCGATGAGGGGGCGATCTCGGTTCAATATCGCCTAGACAATCGACGCATCTTCAACGTTGGCTACCGTAATCGGGTCGAGCAGGATATCGAGCAAACCGATCTATCGCTGTATTGGCCGCTTTCCCGGCACTTATCGCTGATAGGACGCTGGAACTATGATCTGGTCAGCGGTCGAACCATTGAGGGTATGGGTGGAATCGAGTACAACGACTGTTGTTGGCAGCTACGCTTGATGGCTCGACGTTTCTTGGATAGCCCAAGTGCGCTGAGTTTCGAGGCGGTCGACGCGGATGAAGGCGTGTACCTGCAGGTTGTCTTCAAGGGGTTGGCGGGATTTGGCGACCGGATAGAATCGGTCATGGAACGTGGTATTCGCGGATACCGGACGCCGGAACAGTTCTGATTTAGGTGGTAACCATGAGTTGCAAGCGGTGGATATGGGTTGTGATGGGCGTGCTGGCCATGCAGGCTCAAGCGGATTACAAAGAGCTCGATGCGATCGTCGCGATCGTCGATGACGACGTGATATTGGCGTCCGAACTATTGAGCCGCTTGGCAGCCGTGCGCGAACAGATCGAGCGGCAGAACATGCAAGCGCCGGCACAGGACGTTTTGGTCAGCCAACTGATGGAACGGTTGATCATCGAGAACCTTCAGGTGCAGCAGGCGCAGCGGCGTGGTGTCGAAATCGACGACGAAACGTTGACCCGCGCCGTGATGAGCTTTGCCGAGCAGAATGAGATGACGCTCGAGCAGTTCGAGGAACAGCTTGTGCAAGATGGCATGAGCTACCGCGAGTTTCGAGAGGACATTCGCAAAGAGATGCTGGTGCAACGATTACAACGCAACATGGTGAATCGTCGTATTACGATCAGTGATCAAGACATCGAAGCGCTTCTGAACTCGCCCTACTATCAGCAGTTGCTTTCCGATGAATTTCGCGTCGGACACATTCTGCTTGCTGTGGAAGATGGCGTTAGCGAAGCGACGGTCGAGGGCGCCGCCACCGAGGCAGAGATCATTGTTGCCGACCTGCGAGCGGGTGCAGATTTTGCACAAACCGCCATTGCCAAGTCAGCGGGTACGCGCGCCCTTGAAGGCGGCGATTTAGGGTGGCGCCGTGCGGGCGAATTGCCCAGTTTGTTCGGTGATCAGGTCATAGAGCTCGAAGTTGGCGAGACCGCCGACCCCATCCGGAGCGCGAGCGGTTTTCACATCATCCAGCTTCTCGAACAACGCGGCGCGGGTATGCAAACCGAAGACCAAACCTTGGTGCGTCACATTCTCATACTACCGTCCGAGATTCGCACCATGCAGGAAGCGGAAACGGCCATTCGCGAGATACACGGGCAGCTGGTGGCCGGTACCGATTTTTGCGCGCTGTCCGCCGAGCACTCGGAAGACCCGGGGAGCGCCTTGAACTGTGGCGATCTCGGTTGGTCGACGGGTGAGCAATTCGTACCGCAGTTCGTCGAAACAATGAACGCGACTGCGGTCGGAGAGCTGAGCGAACCGTTTTTTTCGCGTTACGGGTGGCACGTGTTGGAGGTTCAAGAACGCAGGCGCGAGGACATGGGAGAAGAGGCACGTAGCAACATGGCGGTACAGATTCTGCACAGACGTCGTTTCGACGAAGAACTGCAAGAGTGGTTGAAGGAAATCCGCGACGAGGCGTTTGTGGAATTGCGGCTATAGCACCCGGCAGAAAAGGACGCTAGCGTGCTTGCCATTACCCCCGGGGAACCGGCGGGCGTTGGCCCCGATCTCGTCATAACCCTAGCGCAGGAAAATCACCCGGATGCCTGGGTGGTGCTGGCGGACCCCGACATGTTGATGGCGCGGGCCAAGATTTTGGGGCTGCCCCTCGAAGTCTGTGCCTCTGCGACCGGCAAAGGCGGAAGTTTGATGGTGCGCTCGGTGCCGCTGCAGGCGCCCGTGAATCCCGGGCGGCTCGATACGGCCAATGTGCCCGGCGTGCTGAACGCACTGTCGGCCGCGATTGACGGTTGTCTTGCCGGTGAATTCCATGCGCTCGTGACCGGCCCGCTACAAAAATCGGTGATCAACGATGCCGGAGTCGCATTCACGGGACATACGGAGTTTCTGCGGGATCGTGCGGGCGTCGGTGACGTTTTGATGCTGCTTGTGGGTGGATCTATGCAGGTCGCTCTGGTCACGACCCATCTGCCGCTTCGCGACGTCCCGGCCGCCATTACCAAAGACCGGGTTGCGACGAAGTTGCAGCTGTTGATCGACGGTTTGGTGCAGCGCTTTCAAGTCGCAAAACCACGTGTGCTCGTGACGGGTTTGAATCCGCATGCCGGGGAATCGGGGTACTTGGGCTCAGAGGAAATCGACGTGATCCGCCCGGTTTGTGATCGATTTCGAACGGCGGGCCACGCTGTGATCGGGCCGCTACCCGCGGATACCGCATTTGCGCCGCATCAGTTGGCGAACGTCGATGCGGTACTTGCGATGTATCACGATCAAGGTTTACCGGTTTTGAAACACGCGAGTTTTGGCGACGCGGTCAACGTCACGCTCGGGCTGCCGTTCGTGCGCACGTCCGTGGATCATGGCACGGCACTCGATATCGCCGGTAGTGGGCGCGCCGATGTGGGCAGCCTCAAAGCCGCGCTAGCCTTGGCCGATCGACTCAAATGATGCGGGCACACGTGCGATGAAGGCGCGCAAGCGCTTTGGTCAGCATTTCTTGACCGACCCTCATGTGCTTCGTGAGATCGTTCGAGTGGTGCGACCAAAAGCGCACGACCAACTGTTGGAGATCGGTCCCGGCCACGGCGCGTTGACCGAGCACTTGGCAGGGACCAGCGCGCGCTATCTCGTGGTTGAGATCGATCGGGATCTGATACATAAGCTGCGTGCCCGGTTTACGGACGTCGAGGTCATCAATGCGGACGTGTTGAAAGTTGACTTCGCCGAGATCTGGAACGAACGGCCATGGCGGATCGTCGGCAACCTACCGTACAACATTACGACGCCCCTAATGCTGCGATTGTTGGCGGAGAAGGCGCACATCGAAGACATGCATTTCATGGTGCAGAAGGAGCTGGCCCAGCGGTTGGCGGCGACGCCCGGCACCAAGGCTTGGGGCAGGCTCACGGTGTTGATGCAATACCATTGTGCCATCGACGCTTTGTTTGATGTTGCGCCCGAGAGCTTCACGCCGCCGCCGAAGGTGAACAGTTGTGTCGTGCGCATTCAACCTCGCGCTGAGACCCTGCCGCTCACTGACCCATCGAAGCTTGATCGCGTGTTACGCACAGCCTTTTCGGCTCGCCGCAAACGACTTGCGAACGCGTTGGCTGACTTAGACCTCCCTTGGGATGAACTCGCGGTGGATGCCAACGCACGACCGGATCAGCTAACCGTTGAGGAATTTGTTACGCTAGCGAACGCGATGGAGAAATAGCATGTCAGGCATCAACATCGACGTGAACACTTGGTTTGTCGAGAGAGAATCGGACATTGTGGCCAGGCGCTACGTGTTTGCTTACACCATTACGATCGAAAACGTGGGCGACGAAGCCGGACAACTGCTCAGTCGACATTGGTACGTCACCGATGGCGGGGGTGAGGTACAAGAGGTTCAAGGCCCTGGAGTCGTCGGCAAACAACCGCGCATCGTGCCGGGTGAAGGTTTTCGCTATACCAGTGCGGCCGTCCTCACTACGCCGGTCGGCAGCATGCATGGAAGCTATGAGTTTCAGCGAGACAACGGCACGCTTTTCGAGGTGCCGATCGAGGCATTTTCGCTCGCGGTACCGAACGTCGTTCACTAATCAGTAAGCTCAAGCCGTGCCCACCTACGCGATAGGCGATATCCAGGGTTGCTACGCGGAATTCCGAGCGCTGCTGGACAAGCTCGAATTCGAGCCGCAACAGGATCGGTTGTGGTTGATCGGCGATTTAGTCAACCGCGGACCGGCTTCCTTGCAAGTCATGCAACTGGTGATGTCGCTCGGAGACAGCGCGGTCACCGTGCTGGGTAACCACGATTTGCATTTCTTGGCGATCTACTACGGCGGCCACCAACCCCATGCAGGTGACACGTTCGATGAGCTGCTCGGTGCGGCGAATGTCGCGAAGATTGCCGGTTGGTTTCGCGATCAGCGCTTTTTTTACCGCGATGAGCGGCTTGGCTACGCCATGGCACATGCGGGCTTGCCGCCGAATTGGTCGTTCGACACCGCGCAGAAATACTCGGAAGAGGTGATGGCGGTGATACGGGGCGAACGTAGCGAACGCTACTTCCGTGAGCTGTACGGTAACGAACCTGATAGCTGGTCCGACAAACTCACCGGCATGGATCGTTGGCGATTGCTGACCAATTACTTCACCCGCATGCGGCTCATGGACGAGAACGGCCGCATGGATTTCGACCATAAGGGTAGCCTGGACGAAGCGCCGCCCGGCTGGCGTCCCTGGTACGAGTTCACCGCACCGGCGCTAGGCGGTAAGCGGTTGCTGTTCGGCCACTGGGCGGCGCTCGACGGCCACACGGGCTTTGACAATGTCATTGCGCTCGACACGGGCTGTGTTTGGGGCCGCACACTCACGGCCCTGTGCTTGGAAACCGGCGCGATCGTCAGCGTGCCTGCCAATCGCGGCTAAAAGGGACCTCGAAAAAACTGGGATTCCTGGGTAAGAGCGGCTGCGCGTCCAAGGGACGCGAGGCCGAGATGGAAGCCATTGAATTTAAAGAAGAAATCGCGTAAAGTCGCTCCTACCGATCATTCCACGAGGTTTTTCGAGGTGCCCAAATTCCGGCCGGGCAAAACGATTCGTGAACCGGCGCATGCTCTGCCCGACTGTCCTACCGCCCGTACCATACAACCCACCGTCTATTCAGATCATTCCTCAAATCGTCGCTGAACTGTGAACTCGTTCTCCGATCAAATGTATAGGCGCGGTTAATTTGGATCACGCATCACTCGCAATACGCAGTACGTGAGTGCGACACCAACGCAGCAAAGGAGAGCTAGCCATGGGTGTATTCGAGCACTTTCAAGATCGTTTCGACGCGACTCAACAAGAAGAGTTGTCTCTTCAAGAGTACCTTGAACTCTGCAAGAGCGATCCAAGCGCCTACGCCACCGCCGCCGAACGACTGCTATTGGCGATCGGCGAACCCGAATTCATCGATACGTCCAAAGACTCGCGTTTATCAAGGATCTTTTCCAACAAGATCATCAAGCGCTATCCGCCGTTTGATGAGTTCTATGGAATGGAAGAGTGCATCGACCAGATCGTGTCGTTCTTTCGCCACGCCGCGCAGGGTCTCGAGGAACGCAAACAAATTCTCTATCTGTTGGGCCCGGTGGGTGGCGGCAAGTCGTCGCTGGCCGAGAAACTCAAGTCGCTGATGCAGCGCCAGCCGTTTTACGCGCTCAAAGACTCGCCGATTAACGAGTCGCCCTTGGGGTTGTTCAACCCGATCGAAGACGGCGCGATTCTCGAGGAAGACTTCGGTATACCGCTGCGCTACCTGCGGGGTGTCATGTCGCCTTGGGCAGCCAAGCGTCTCAAGGAATTTGGCGGCGACATTACGCGGTTCAAAGTCGTGAAACTGTATCCGTCGGTGCTCGATCAGATAGCGATCTCTAAGACCGAGCCCGGGGACGAGAACAACCAGGACATCTCAGCCCTCGTCGGCAAGGTGGACATTCGCAAGCTCGAAGACTACGAACAGAACGACCCGGACGCTTACAGCTACTCAGGCGCATTGTGCAAATCCAATCAGGGCCTGATGGAGTTTGTCGAGATGTTCAAGGCACCCATCAAGGTGCTGCACCCATTGCTGACTTCGACCCAGGAAGGTAATTACAACGGCACGGAAACCATCGGCGGCATACCGTTTGAGGGCGTCGTGCTTGCCCACTCGAACGAGGCGGAGTGGCAGACGTTCCGCAACAACAAAAACAATGAAGCGTTCATCGATCGCATCTACATCGTGAAGATTCCGTACTGTCTGCGCTCCACCGAGGAAGTGAAAATCTACGAGAAGCTGGTCGCGACCAGTTCGCTGTGTGATGCGCCTTGTGCGCCCGACACGCTGAAGATGCTGGCCCAGTTCTCGGTGCTCTCACGCCTGAAAGAACCGGAAAACTCCAACGTGTTCTCGAAACACCGTGTCTATGATGGCGAAAATCTGAAGGATACGGATCCGAAGGCGAAGACGCTGCAGGAATACCGAGATGCGGCGGGCGTCGACGAAGGCATGAATGGCCTTTCGACTCGCTTCGCTTTCAAGATTCTGTCGCGCGTTTTCAATTTCGATGCGACGGAAGTTGCGGCCAATCCGGTACATCTGATGTACGTGCTTGAACAACAGATCGAGCAGGAGCAATACCCACAAGAGACCCGTGACCGGTACTTGCGGTTCATCAAGGAATACCTGGCGCCGAAGTACGTCGAATTCATCGGCAAAGAGATACAGACCGCCTACCTCGAGTCGTACTCTGAGTACGGTCAGAACATCTTCGACCGCTATGTCACATACGCCGACTTCTGGATTCAGGATCAGGAGTTTCGAGATCCTGAGACCGGCGACATCCTCGATCGCGGCTCGTTGAACGAGGAGCTAGAGAAGATCGAGAAGCCTGCTGGTATCAGCAACCCCAAGGACTTCCGTAACGAAATCGTCAACTTCGTGTTGCGAGCACGGGCCAACAACAACGGTTCGAACCCATCGTGGTTGTCTTACGAAAAGCTTCGCCTGGTCATCGAGAAGAAGATGTTTTCGAACACCGAAGATTTGCTGCCTGTGATCTCGTTCAATGCCAAGTCGTCGAGCGATGACCAGAAAAAGCACAACGACTTCGTGGCGCGTATGGTCGAGCGTGGTTATACCGAGAAGCAGGTACGGTTACTGGCGGAGTGGTACCTAAGAGTTCGGAAGTCTCAGTAGCATTTCCGAGGATGGGACCATGTCCTACGTCATCGACCGCCGCGAGAACGCCAAGAACAAGAGCGCCGTCAATCGCCAGCGCTTCCTAGACCGGTACAAGAAGCACATCCAGAAGTCGGTACAGGAAGCGGTCGACAAACGCAGCATCACCGATATAGAGCGCGGCGAGGAAGTCCACATTCCCTCGGAGGACATCTCGGAACCCGTGTTCGCGCATGGCAAGGGCGGTAAGCGCAGCGTTGTGCACCCGGGTAACAAAGAGTTCATCGCCGGCGACCGCGTGCCGCGCCCGAGTGGTAGCGGCGGTGGCGGTGGCGGTGAGGGCGAAGCGTCCGATCAAGGTGAAGGCGCTGACGACTTCGTGTTTCGGCTGACCCAGGATGAGTTTCTAGATTTTCTGTTCGACAACCTGGAACTACCGAATCTGACCAAGCGCCATCTGAAAGGCAACAACAGCTTCAAATACGAACACGCCGGTTTCACGTCCGATGGGGTGCCCGCGAAACTGTCTATCTCCCGATCCATGATGGCCGCCAAGGCGCGACGCATCGCCTTGACCGGTGTGAGTCGCAAGAAGCTCGAAGCCGCGGCAAGCGCTCTGTCTGAAGCCGAAGAAGAAGGCGATGAGGTCTCCGTCAAGCGCCTTGAAGAAGAGATGGTAAAGCTCGAGCAACGTATCGACCGAGTTGCGTTTCTCGATACCAACGACTTGCGGTACAACTTGTACGTCAAACGCCCCATCCCCACATCGCAAGCGGTGATGTTCTGCTTGATGGACGTCTCCGGGTCCATGGACCAAGCCATCAAAGACATGGCCAAGCGGTTTTATCTCTTGTTGTACCTGTTTTTGAAGCGCCACTACGAGCGCACCGAGATCGTGTTCATTCGCCACCATACGGTTGCAAAAGAAGTCGATGAACAAGAATTCTTCTACTCTCGTGAAACCGGCGGAACGGTCGTCTCGAGCGCACTGAAAAAGATGCAAGAGGTGATGGCCGAACGCTATTCGCCGGATGAGTGGAACATATACGGCGCGCAGGCCTCGGACGGCGACAACTGGAACGACGATTCGCCGACTTGCGGGAAACTCTTGGAAGAGAGCATCCTGCCGTTCGTGCAGTACTTCGCGTACGTGGAGATCACCAAACGCAGCCATCAGGCCCTTTGGCGCGAATATGCGGCGGTCGGCGAGAAGTTCCCCGACGCCTTTGCGCAACGGCACATCAAGGAGGTGAGCGATATCTTCCCGGTATTCCACGACCTCTTCCAGAAGAAGGTGGTGGCGTGAGAAGGCGGAAATCCAGGTTCATTGCCGAGAGCAACGACTGGACCTTTGATCTCATCGAAAAATACGATCGCGTCATCGGCGAGCTCGCTGCCGACTACGGGCTCGACACGTATCCCAATCAGATCGAGATCATTCGTTCCGATCAGATGATGGACGCGTACTCGTCCATCGGTATGCCGGTTGGCTACAACCATTGGTCGTTCGGTAAGCACTTCGTCGAGGTGCAGCAGAACTACCAGAAAGGTTACATGGGGCTTGCCTACGAGATCGTCATCAACTCCGACCCGTGTATCGCCTACCTCATGGAAGAGAACACATTGACCATGCAAGCGCTGGTGATTGCGCACGCTTGTTACGGCCACAACTCGTTCTTCAAAGGCAACTATCTGTTTCGGTCATGGACCGACGCGAGCGCGATCATCGACTACCTCGTGTTCGCCAAGGGTTACATCAGCGAGTGCGAAGCGCGCCACGGCCTGAAAGCCGTCGAAGAAACCCTGGATTCGTGTCACGCGTTGATGAACTACGGGGTCGATCGCTACAAGCGCCCGTACCCCATTTCTGCCGAGGAAGAGAAGCGCCGCCAAGCAGAGCGCGCGGAGTATGTGCAGCGCAACCTCAACGATCTTTGGCGCACGCTGCCGAAGACCCGAACCGATGAACCATCGGATACGCCCACGTTTCCCGATGAGCCGCAGGAAAACCTACTGTACTTCATCGAGAAGAACGCGCCGCTCCTGGAGCCCTGGCAACGCGAGATCGTGCGCATCGTGCGCAAGATCGCCCAGTACTTCTACCCACAACGGCAAACGCAGGTGATGAACGAAGGGTGGGCGACGTTTTGGCACTACACGCTTATGAACCGTTTGTACGACGAACGCTATGTCAACGATGCGTTCATGATGGAGTTCTTGACCTCGCACACAGGCGTATTGTTCCAGCCGGGGTTCGACCATCCCCGGTATCAGGGTATCAATCCATACGCGCTTGGGTTCGCCATGTATTCGGATATCAAGCGCATTTGCGAAAATCCGACCGATGAAGACCGCGAATGGTTTCCGGACATTGCAGGTGGCGACTGGCTCGAAGTCTTACCCATCGCTATGCGCGACTTCAAAGACGAGAGCTTTATCCTGCAGTTTTTGTCGCCCAAGGTGATGCGCGATCTACGGCTGTTCGGCATCGTCGACGACGACCAGGAAAGCGAGTTCGAGGTAGCCGCCATTCACGATAGCGGCGGTTACAAATGCGTGCGGGAGTTGCTGGCTAGTCAGTACAACACCAGTGATTGCGAGCCCAACATCCAGATCGTCAAGGCCGACGTCGACGGTGACCGAAGCCTGACACTTCGCCACCAACAGCACGCCCGGCGACCGCTCGGCGACACGACTGAGCATGTGATGAAGCATCTACACCGCTTGTGGGGTTTTCCGGTCTACATGGAGTCGGTCTGGAACGACGAAGTGGTCTCGTCCAAGGTTTGCCCCGAGTCTTCCGACCAAGCGGCGTAGCCCCTACTATTCTCTCATGGACGTTTATCTGGTCGGCGGCGCGATCCGCGATGCGCTGCTAGGTCTAAAGGTGTGTGAGCGCGATTGGGTGGTCGTTGGTGCAACCGCCGACGACTTGTTGCGTGAGGGTTATCGGCAGGTTGGACGCGACTTTCCGGTGTTCCTGCATCCCGAGACCCGTGAAGAGTATGCGCTGGCTCGCACCGAGCGTAAGACCGGTTCGGGCCATACGGGCTTTGACGTACACGCGGGTCCGGAGGTGACGTTGCATGAGGACCTTCTGCGCCGTGACTTGACCGTGAACGCGATGGCACAGGATCTAACCGGTAACCTCATCGACCCTTTCGATGGCCGGCAGGACCTGGCCGATCGGTGTTTACGCCACGTATCGGATGCGTTTCGTGAGGATCCGTTGCGGGTTTTCAGAGTGGCGCGGTTCGCCGCGCAGCTGCAAGACTTCACGGTGCATCCGGACACCGTTGTCTTCATGACGGCGATGGCGGGCGAGTTGTCAGAGCTGGCGCCAGAACGCGTATGGCGGGAATTCAACAAGGCCTTGGTCGGGTCGGCACCAGCGCGATTTGTCGAGGTGCTTGAGGACGCGCGATGTCTGACGCCCTGGTTTCCCGAGCTGCGGGGCGTCTCGCTAAACCCGGGGCTGGCAACACCGCTTGCACGCTATGGCGCGATCGGTTGGACCGTACCTGCCATAGACGAACTCAGCTTGCGTCTAAAAGTGCCCAACGATTTTGCGCGTTTAGGGGGACAGGTGGCGCGCTTCGGACGATCGCTCCTCGATTGGCGTCGTGTCGACGCCGCCGCGTTGTTACGGGCGGTCAGATCCATCAATGGTTGGCGCAATCCCGAATGGCGACGCCAGGTGTTCAGCGTGGTGGGCGCTGTTGCCGGAGAATCGCTGGATCCGCTAGATCAAGTGTTGCATCGGATCGACACAGAGGTCGACGCTGAAACGTTCGTGGCCGAAGGGTTGCAAGGGGCCAAACTCGGTAAGCGCCTCGATGCCGAGCGGAGCAAACGGTTTGAGAAGCTCCGCGACACCGATCGCGGCTGAAGCCGCTCTTACCCCACGATCGAATACCTCAGTTCTGGGGTAGGAGCGGCTTTAAGCCGCGATCTTTTGTGTTCACAAACTGTCCAGCTCCTCCAGCGACCAACGCGCCCGCGTGGTGATGCTCAAAGGAGCGGACTGGCCAGCCAGCAGCCGTTGGCAACCGGCGAACGCGATCATGGCGCCGTTGTCGGTACACAAGTCGGGTTCGGCGTAGTGCACCTTGGCGGCAAGCGCGTCGGAAAGTCGCGCACGCAGGCGCAGATTGGCGCTCACGCCGCCGGCCATGATGAGGTGCTGAACACCGGTTTGTTCGATGGCGCGCCGGCATTTGATCGTCAACGTATCGACCACGGCTTCCTCGAACGCGCGCGCGATGTCGGCGCGATCTTGATTGGTCAGCGGCTGATGATCTTTCACGGTGTTCAAGGTGAAGGTCTTGAGCCCGCTAAAACTAAAATCGAGACCGGGTCGGTCGGTCATTGGCCTGGGAAAACGAAACCGCTTTGGGTTGCCGGTTTCCGCACAGGCGGCGAGCTTTGGACCGCCCGGATAGCCGAGATCCAGCATCTTGGCTACCTTGTCGAAGGCTTCTCCCGCCGCATCATCGAGCGACTCGCCCAACAGTTCGTAGGTGCCGATGGCGGTGACCTCGACAAGTTGCGTGTGTCCGCCGGACACCAACAGTGCGACAAATGGCAGCGGTGGGTGGTCGCGACCCATCAGCGGGGCTAGCAGATGTGCTTCCATGTGGTGAACGGCCTGGGCAGGGATGCCTAAAGACCACGCCAGGCTGCGCCCGAAACTGGCCCCGACCAACAGCGCGCCCATCAGCCCGGGCCCCGCTGTATAGGCGACGGCGTCGAGGTCGGATAACTGCAGTTCGGTCTCCTCGAACAGCACCCTCGCAAGCGGGATGAGCTTGCGGATATGGTCGCGAGAAGCCAATTCCGGCACCACGCCGCCGAATTCGGCATGCAGGTCGGCCTGGCTGTGCAAAACGTTGCCCACCAACCCCCGCTCGGAGTCGTAGAGCGCGAGCCCGGTCTCATCGCACGATGTTTCGATACCTAATACAAGCACTCGGAAATGGTAGCTCAATCCGTTTTACAAAGGGGGCGCAATGCCAGTAAAATCGCCGCCCTTTACGCACCAGGCCAACTATATGCCGCATGTTCGGGTCAAAGAGAACGAACCCTTCGACGTCGCGCTTCGTCGTTTCAAGCGATCTTGCGAGAAAGCGGGTGTGTTGTCGGAAGTGCGGCGCCGCGAGTACTACGAGAAACCGACGGCTGTGCGCAAGCGTAAGGCGGCCGCCGCGGTGAAACGCCATCTCAAAAAGCTGCAGCGCGAATCCCGCCGCTTCGAGAAGTCCTACTAGCCTCATCCCTCCGTACTGCACAAATGGGGGATCTCAAAACTCAGATTGCTGAAGCCACCAAGGTGGCGATGAAAGCCCGTGCAAAACAGCGGGTGGCGGCGCTGCGCCTGGTGAATTCCGAAATTCAGCGCCTCGAGATCGACGAGCGCAAAGCTTTGAGCGACGACGATGTCATAGGCGTGTTGAACCGCATGCTCAAACAGCGCAACGACAGCTTGAGCCAATTCAAAGACGCGGGTCGCACCGATCTTGCCGATCAGGAGCAGTTCGAGATCGACCTCATTCGCACGTTTATGCCGGAACCCCTGTCCGAGGCGGAGCTTGATGCCCTGGTCGAGTCCACGATTGCCGCGGTCGGTGCATCGTCCATGCAGGACATGGGCAAGGTCATGGGTCAGCTCAAGGCGGAAACCCAAGGGCGTGCCGATATGGGGAGCTTGAGTGCCAAGGTGAAAGCCAAGCTGGCGTGAGCGTTACATTTCGGCCCCACCTCGCGCACCTGATTTTGCTATCGTCGCCTTCAAGCACTCGAACAACCTGGGATTCCTGGGTAGGAGCGGCTGCGCGTCCAAGGGACGTGAGGCCGCGATGGAAGTCGTTGAATTTAAAGAAGAAATCGCGGCTGAAGCCGCTCCTACCGCAGATTTCGGTGATGTGCCTGTTGGGCGCGAATGAGCCAAGGAGTTGCGGATGGATGCAGTGATACCCGTGATCATCGCCGGTGGCACCGGCAGCCGCTTGTGGCCGTTGTCCCGCGCCCTGTTCCCCAAGCAGTTTCACGCAATCTTCGACGAAAACTCGCTGCTGCAAAACACCTTGTTGCGAGCCGCCCAGACCACGACCAACCCACCCATACTCGTCTGCAACGAAGAGCACCGGTTCTTGGTCGCCGAGCAGTGTCGAGATGTCGGCATTGCCTGGCAAAGCATCGTGCTTGAACCGGAAGGTCGCAGTACCGCGCCCGCGATAGCCTTGGCAGCCCACTTGGCGCTAGCCGAACGTGATGACGCTCAACTGTTGGTGCTTGCCGCCGATCATCTGATCAACGACATCGAGGCGTTCAAGGTTGCGGCCGGGAAAGCGGCGGCGGCATCGTCACAAGGGTTCATGGTCACGTTTGGCGTACGGCCGACGCATGCGGAAACCGGTTACGGCTACATCGAGCTATCGGAAGCGAGTGACGACGTGCAAGACGTGCGCTCTTTTGTTGAAAAGCCGGATTTGCAAACGGCACAAGGCTATCTTGCCTCGGGCACCCACCTGTGGAACAGCGGCATGTTCATGCTCGATGCGAAAACCTATCTTGAAGAACTTGCTGAGCATTGTCCCGAGATGGCCGATGCCGTGAGCGCGGCCGTTCAATCGGGAACCGAAGATCTGGATTTCTTTCGCCCGGGCGACGTATTTCTAGAGAGCCCGACGGATTCCATCGACTATGCCGTGATGGAAAAGACCACGAGGGCCAAGGTCGTCCCGGTCGGTTTCGACTGGAGCGACATCGGATCCTGGGCCGCCATCTGGAAGGCGTCGGATCAGGATGCCGACGGCAACCACTTCGAGGGAGACGTGGTGCCCCTGGCAACCCGCAATTCCTACGTCCTCGCTCAGAATCGTCTGGTGGGAACGATCG
Organism: Gammaproteobacteria bacterium; assembly: GCA_027297435.1. Lineage (GTDB taxonomy): Bacteria > Pseudomonadota > Gammaproteobacteria > Pseudomonadales > Azotimanducaceae > Azophilus. Next base: position 14,089 of record JAPUIA010000185.1, read on the forward strand.
GCGTCGAGGACCTTGTCATCGTCGAAACAGCGGATGCGGTGCTGGTGGCGGACAAATCCCGGGTGCAAGACGTGCGCGCCTTGGTGCAGAAGTTGAAGGCCTGCGAGCGTGAAGAATACATTTCCCATCGAGAGGTGTTCCGCCCGTGGGGCAGCTACGAAGGGGTCGGGCAGGGCGAGCGCTATCAGGTCAAGCGCATCAAAGTCACGCCCGGCGCCAGCCTGTCCCTGCAAAAGCACCATCACCGCGCCGAGCACTGGGTGGTGGTTCGGGGCACCGCAGAGGTCACACGCGGTGAAGAGACGTTTACCCTCGGCGAGAACGAGAGCACCTACATTCCTTTGGGTGTGAAGCATCGCTTGCGCAACCCGGGCAAGCTCACGCTGGAGGTCATCGAGGTGCAAGTCGGCGCCTACTTGGGCGAAGACGATATCGTACGTTTCGATGACGTATACGGACGCTGAAGTCCATCGGCTTCAGACGGCTGAAGGCTAACCCGGTCCCCGCATACGGCGATCTAAGTCCGACAGCCTGCCAGACAAAAATGCTAATCTAACTCGACCTATGGCCGGTCGCATTCCTCAGTCGTTCATCAACGATTTGCTTGATCGCGTCGATATCGTGGGCGTGATCGATGACCGCGTCACGCTCAAGAAAGCCGGCAAGGACTACCAAGCTCGTTGTCCCTTCCACGACGAAAAAACACCGTCGTTTACGGTCAGTCCGGACAAGCAGTTCTACTATTGCTTCGGTTGCGGTGAGAGCGGTACGGCACTGACGTTTTTGATGGAATACGACCACATGGACTTCGTCCCTGCGGTTGAGACGCTTGCGGCACTCGTCGGCGTCGAAGTACCACGAGAGGAATCGGCCAAACCACAACGCGACAACACCGACCTATACGGGCTGATGGTCAAAGCCGAGCGCTATTTCAGGAAAGCGCTGAAAGAATCCGAGGAGGCCATCGACTATCTCAAGTCTCGCGGACTGACGGGTATTGCGGCACGGGATTTTGGTATCGGCTTTGCGCCGGAGAGCTGGGACGGCGTGCAAAAGGCCTTGGCGCCGGCAAAAACACCGATGCTGCTGGAAGCGGGTCTCATCTCCAAGAACGACAAGGGTCGGACATACGATCGCTTTCGGGGGCGGATCATGTTTCCCATTCGCGACACCCGGGGACGCGTGATCGCCTTCGGCGGACGGCTGCTCGGTGACGGCGATGGGCCCAAGTATCTCAACTCGCCGGAAACGCCCATCTTTCATAAGAGCTATGAGCTCTACGGTTTGTACGAGGCCCGCAAGGCGGTACGCCGGCTAACCTCGATCATCGTGGTGGAGGGCTACATGGACGTGGTCGCGCTTGCGCAAGCCGGGTTGCCTAACGTGGTTGCGACGCTCGGCACCGCATCCGGAGAGTCCCACTATCAGAAACTCTACCGCTACACCGATGAGGTGATCTGTGCCTTCGACGGTGACCAAGCCGGTCGCCGCGCCGCATGGCGGGCACTCGAGAACGCGCTTGCCACCCTGACCGAAGGCCGCCAGTTGAAGTTCCTGTTTCTACCCGACGGCGAAGACCCCGATTCGCTGGTTCGCGCCAAGGGCTCGAAGGATTTTCGCGAGCGCGTGCAAAATGCCACGCCCGCCATCGAATACCTGTTTGCCGAGCTCGCCAGCGGTCTCGATCTCAACACCATCGATGCCCGCGCGAAGCTAGCGAGCCTCGCCATGCCGATGATCGAACGTGTTCCCGACGGCACGCTGAAGCACCTGATGCTGGCCCGGGTGCAAGAACTCACGGGCCTTGCGACCCGGCCGGCGGCACGCTCGCAAGGGCGGCCGCGCAACCAACGTCACCGGCGCCGTATCGATGGGTTGCCCGAGCACCTGTTGGCGTCGTTGTTGAAACGTCCGACGCTTCTACAGGCCTTGAGCGAAACGGAAGTGCAAGCGCTCGCTAACCTGCCAGACAGCATGCTGCTGTCCGAAGTCGTAAGGTACGTTGCGGCAAATCCCGAAGCCGAACCTGCCCAACTGCTGGGGCGCTGGTCGGGAGATGAACAGCACGACGAACTGATTCGGCTTTTCGAGCGACAATCCGTATTGGATGAAGACGCCATCAGAGCCGAGTTCATGGATGGAGCGGCGCGCTTGCTCGCTGCCCGGGACCAACAGAACCGGCGGCGATTGCTGAACGAGATGCGCGAAAATCCATCAGCGGACAAGCTGGCCGAGTTTTGGACGCTGAAACGGGGCTCTACGGGCGACAAAAACGGCTAAAAGGCACCTCAAAACTCGGAAAAATGCGGTAGCAAGCGGCTTCAGCCGCGATATTAAAAGTGTGCAAGATGCCTTGAAATGCGGCTAGTTAAGCCGCATATAGCTCGCTATAATCGCCCGTTTGTCTGGGTCACATGCCATTCTGCGCGGTTTTGCAGCCGCTTGGGGGGTTAAACTTATCTTCGAGGTGCCATGAGCAGTCAAATCCAACAGCAGCAGTCACGACTCAAAGAACTAATTGCTAAGGGAAAAGAACAGGGTTACATCACCTATGCCGAGGTGAATGACCACCTGCCTGACGACATTTCCGATCCGGATCAGATCGAAGACATCATCCGTATGATCAACGACATGGGCATCACGGTATATGAAAACGCACCGGATGCCGATGAGTTGCTGACGACGGAAGAAAACACCGCGGATGAGGTTGCCGCGGAAGAAGCAGCGGCCGCACTTGCCGCGGTAGAAACCGAAGCCGGCCGTACGACCGACCCGGTGCGCATGTACATGCGCGAGATGGGTACGGTGGAACTTCTCACCCGTGAAGGCGAGATCGCGATTGCCAAGCGCATCGAGGAAGGCATTCGCGAGGTGCTGGCCGGACTTTCCTACTACCCGGGCCCGGTCGAATATCTTCTGGAGACCTACGCAGACGTCACCAAAGAAGGTCGACTCTACGATCTGTTGATCGGCTATCTCGATCCCACGGACCACGTGCCGCAAGCGGCCCAGGTGGTGCCGAACGCGCAACCGGTCGCCAAAACCGACGACGACGACGACGAAGAAGAGGAAAAGGGCCCCGATCCGGTCGAGGCGAAAAAACGCTTCACCGCTCTCAAGCGCCAGTACAACAAGACCCAGAAGGTCATCACGGCCAAAGGCCGGTCGAGCAAAGAAGCGCAGGCTCAACTGGTGCAGCTCGGCCAGAAATTTCACTCGTTCAAGCTCGTGCCCAAACACTTTGACGCAATCGTCGAGAAGGCCCGCAGCGGCTTGGGCCGCGTGCGACGGCAAGAACGCATCATCTTGATGGCCTGTGTACGCCACGCTCGCGTGCCACGCGAAGTGTTCCGCAAGGAGTACGTTGGCCACGAAGCGAGCATTGCCTGGGTCAACAAATTGATCAAGGCGAGGAAAGATTACTCCCATGGCTTGGAACTCCAGAAGGACGAGATCATTCGCGCCCAGAAGAAGCTGAAAATCCTGTCCAAGGAAACCAGCCTGGCAACCAGCGAGATCAAAGAGATCAACCGGCGCATGTCGCTCGGCGAGGCGAAGGCGCGACGCGCCAAGAAGGATATGGTTGAAGCCAACCTGCGCCTGGTGATCTCGATTGCCAAGAAGTACACTAACCGCGGCCTGCAATTCTTGGATCTCATCCAGGAAGGCAACATCGGCCTGATGAAGGCGGTCGACAAGTTCGAGTACCGTCGCGGCTACAAGTTCTCGACCTACGCAACCTGGTGGATTCGCCAGGCCATCACGCGCTCCATCGCGGACCAGGCGCGCACCATCCGCATACCGGTGCACATGATCGAAACCATCAACAAGTTGAACCGCGTCTCGCGACAGATGCTGCAAGAGATGGGCCGTGAACCGACGCCGGAGGAACTCGGCGAGCGCATGGAAATGCCTGAGGACAAGGTGCGCCGGGTTCTCAAGATCGCCAAGGAGCCAATCTCCATGGAAACGCCCATCGGCGACGACGAAGACTCCCATCTGGGTGACTTCATCGAAGACCCCGTCATCGGCTCGCCGGTCGAGCTCGCCACCGGCGAAGGTCTCAAAGAAGCCACCCGCGACGTGCTGGGCGGCTTAACCACTCGCGAAGCCAAGGTATTGCGCATGCGTTTCGGTATCGACATGAATACCGACCACACCCTCGAGGAGGTCGGCAAGCAATTCGACGTGACACGCGAACGCATCCGCCAGATCGAAGCCAAGGCGCTCAGAAAGCTCAGGCACCCCAGTCGTTCCGAGCACTTGCGAAGCTTTCTCGACGAGTGGATGGAAGGCGGCGGAGGCGCCAACCGCCAGTAGCTCTCGGCGAATCCGACGTAGCAGCGGCTGCGCGCCCGATGGACGCGACGCCGCGATGGCTCACGCCTCGCGATGGTATTTTCGTAGCGAGGGTGAAGTGCTTCGATGAGCCGATGTCGCTTTGTCTCAGGCCGAGCTAATTTCTCTCTCCAGCGAGGGCGCTGGGGTGGTCTTGCCCACCCGGCGCGGGCCGGCGACGAACACCATTTTTTTGCTGAGATCGCGCTTGACCTGCGCCGCCAGATATCGGGGGTTTCAGCGCCATGCGGACACGATTACGGGTTTTTTGGACAGGGGTCAAAATTACGCGCGACTATTTTTGACAGGGGGAGAAAATGCTAGCTCGACCCTATTCGGGCACTTATCGCTTTACGCCAATTGGTTCGTACTACGGTGATCGTCATCGAGACATCGATTCTTGAACGCCTGTGTCTCCTATGCAGGAGGGCGAAGTGCTATATTCGCCCCCTTCGGGCCTATAGCTCAGTTGGTTAGAGCCGTGGACTCATCTAGTAAAGGTGCGCCCAGTCCGAAAGGATTGGGTTGAACGGGATGAATTCAGGGAACCCGCAGCGGGCGTCTGCAAATGCACGCGAAGCCGGCGGCAATCCTGAGCCAAGCCAGCGGTACACCGCTGGAAGGTGCAGAGACTACCTGAGGGCTGACAAGATCAAAGTGCCCTTAATGACAGGCACGAGCGTCCCGCACCCTAACAGCGACTTTTATGAGTTGGCTGAGGGTGGTGAGATAGTCCGCACCCGGCGGAAACGCCGGGAGAATGTGAATCCATTGGTCCCAGGTTCGAGTCCTGGTGGGCCCACCAATTTTCGCCCTGCGGGTAGGACAGCCGCCGGGCACCCTGGAAATCAGGGGTAGGGGCGGCTTTGAGCCCATGACGTCATTGGAAATCAAGGGTAGGAGCGGCTTCAGCCGCGATCCTCTAGCCAAACGACTGGGGTTCTCTTTGGACAACCTCGTCGCCTTCTTCAAAGACCGCATTCAGGTTAATGCCGTACTCATCGTATTGTGTTTCGTGTCGGTGCTTGCTTTGAGTTCCCAGAGCGGCGCAAGCTATGCCACCTATTTTCTCGCGCTGGCAATGCTGTTCACCGTGCGGCAGTGGAACGACGTCTTTTCTGTACGGTTGTTGTGGGGTATCGTCGCGCTGTTGCTCTACCTCGCGCTCACGAGTTTCTGGTCGACGCCTTTTGACAGCGGCGAGGCGTTGTCGATATTTGCCCGTGCGGTCCTTGTGTTCT